>NZ_JBHYVM010000017.1:0-54692 GCF_042750105.1 Streptomyces sp. NPDC059443
CACCCTTCCACCGTTCCCTGGGCTCCGCCCAGACCCGCGCCTCAACCGCCGGCGAGGCTGGAATTGCCCTCCGGGCAATCCAGCCCGCCGACGTTCACGTGCAGGCTGACGCCCGGCAAATCCAGCCCTGCCAGCGTCAGCCCGCCGACGTTCACGTGTGGGCTGACGCCGGCCAAATCCAGCCTCGCCGGCGTTTGAGGCGCGGGGTCTGGGGCGGAGCCCCAGCAGGCGGCCCGCGCGGGCTACTTCCGGAGCAGCGTCACCACCGCCGCGCCGCCCAGCCCGATGTTGTGCGCCAGCGCAACCCGGGCCCCGTCGACCTGCCGGGCTCCGGCCTGGCCACGCAGCTGCCAGACCAGTTCCGCCGCCTGCGCCAGCCCCGTCGCGCCCAGCGGGTGGCCCTTGGAGATCAGCCCCCCGGAGGGGTTGACCACCCAGCGGCCGCCGTACGTGGTCGCGCCCGACTCCACCAGCGCCCCGGCCCCACCGTCCTCGCACATGCCCAGCGCCTCGTACGTCAGCAGCTCGTTGATCGAGAAGCAGTCGTGCAGCTCGATCACGTCCACGTCCTCGATGCCCACCCCCGCCGCGGCGAACACCTGGCGGGCCGCCGCCGCCGTCATCGGCTTGCCGACCGCGTCGATGCAGGTGCCCGAGGAGAACGAGGCTTCGGTGTCCGTGGTCATCGACTGCGCGACGATCTCCACGGCCTTGTCCCCGAGCCCGTGCCGCTCCACGAACCGTTCCGAGACCACGAGCGCCGCCGCCGCCCCGTCCGAGGTCGGCGAGCACTGGAGCTTGGTCAGCGGTTCGTGGATCGTCTTCGCGGCCAGGATCTCCTCGACCGTGTACACGTCCTGGAACTGCGCGTTCGGGTTGTTCGCCGAGTGGCGGTGGTTCTTCGCGCCGACCGCCGCCAGCTGCGCGGCCGTGGTCCCGTACAGCTTCATGTGTTCGCGCGCCGCGTTGCCGAAGATCTGCGCGGTCGGCGGGGACATCTCGAAGCCGTGCCCGGCCGCCATGATCCCGTAGTGCCGGGCGACCGGCGAGGTCTTGAAGTCCCCGCCGTCCGAGCCGCCGCCCAGGGCGCCCTTCTTCATCTTCTCGAAGCCGAGCGCGAGCACGCAGTCGTTCAGGCCGCCCTCCACGAACTGGCGCGCCATCATCAGCGCCGTGGAGCCGGTCGCGCAGTTGTTGTTGACGTTGTAGACGGGCACCCCGCTCAGGCCCAGTTCGTACGCGGCCCGCTGGCCGGCCGTGGAGGCCTGGAAGCAGTAGCCCACCGGCACCTGCTCCACCAGGCCGTACTCCACGCCCGCGTCGGCGAGCGCGGCCGACCCCGCTTCCTTCGCCATGTCCCAGTACTGCCAGTCCCTCGACTCCGGCTTCTCGAACTTCGTCATGCCGACGCCCACGATGTACGACTTCATCTGGATCAAAAGCCCCTTCGGTCAGTCCCTGGGAAGGCCGAGAATGCGCTCGGCGACGACATTGAGCTGGACCTGTGTGGTGCCCCCGGCGATGGTCAGGCAGCGGGACATGAGCATCCCGTGGACCGCCCGCTTGCCCACCGCCTCGCTCACCGCTCCCGCCGGGCCCAGCAGTTCCAGCGTGAGCTCGGCGGTCCGCTGCTGGTGCGGGGTCTGGACGAGCTTGCGCACGGACGCGCCCGCGCCCGGCTCCAGTCCGGAGACCTGCTGGAGGGTGGTGCGCAGCCCGATGCAGGCCAGCGCGTGCGCCTCTGCGGCCAGCGCCCCGATCCGGACCCGGTACCCGCCGTCAAGGTCGTTGGAGCGTGCGAGCAGTGCCTCCAGGCCGGTGTCGAAGGTCATCTGGTCGGCCATGTGGACGCGTTCGTTGCCGAGGGTGTTGCGCGCGACCTTCCAGCCGCCGTCGGCGGCCCCGACCAGCGCGTCGGCGGGGAGCGGCACGTCGTCGAAGTAGACCTCGTTGAAGAGGGCCTCGCCGGTGATCTCCTTGAGCGGCCGGATGTCGATGCCGGGGGTCTTCATGTCCACGATGAAGTAGCCGAGCCCCTTGTGCTTGGGCGCGTCCGGGTCGGTCCGGGCGAGCAGGATCCCGTAGTCGGCGCTCTGCGCGGAACTCGTCCACACCTTCTGCCCGTTGACGATCCAGCCGCCGTCCGAAGCCGACCGCTCCGCCTTCGTGCGCAGCGAGGCGAGGTCGGAGCCCGCCCCCGGCTCGGAGAAGAGCTGGCACCAGGTGACGTCCCCGCGCAGCGTCGGCAGGAGGTGGCGCTCCCGCTGCTCGGGGGTCCCGTAGGCCAGCAGGGAGGGCACGACCCAGGTGGCGATCCCGAGGTCGGCGACCTTGACCCCGGCGGCCTTCAGCTCCTGCTGCACGACGAGCTGTTCGACGGGCCCGGCGCCGAGTCCGTACGGGGGCGGCAGGTATGGGGCCGCGTACCCGGTGGGCGCCAGGATCCGGCGGGCGGCGGCCGGGTCGAGGCCCCGCGCGTCCTCGATGACGGTACGGGCCTTCGCGCGGTGCTCCTCAGCCCGCGCGGGCAGCTCCAGGCGCAGCTCGCGCCGCGCGCCGGCCGCCGCGAGCCGCACGGCCCGTACCCGGTGGCCGTCCCCGGAGCCGAGCAGCTGGCGGGCGACGAGCGAGCGCCGCAGGTAGATGTGGGCGTCGTGTTCCCAGGTGAAGCCGATCCCGCCGAGCACCTGGATGCAGTCCTTGGCGCAGGAGTAGGCGGCGTCCAGCGCGGTTCCGGCGGCCAGCGCGGCGACGAGCGAGCGCACCTCGGCCGGCTCCTCCGCCGCCTGCGCCGCGTCCCAGGCCAGCGCCCGCGCCTGCTCCAGGCGCACCAGCATGTCGGCGCACAGGTGCTTGATCCCCTGGAACTGGCCGATGGGCCGCCCGAACTGCTCGCGGACCTTCGCGTACTCGGCGGCGGTGTGCAGCGCCCAGGCGGCGGTGCCGCAGGCGTCGGCGGCGAAGAGCACGCAGGCGAGGTCCCGCACGAGCGCGGCATCGAGCTCCAGCAGCCTGCCGGGCCCGGCGGTGACCCCGCGGGCCTGGACCTCGGCGGTGGGGCGGGTCGGGTCGGCGCTCTCGTGGGTGCGGATGTCCAGCGCGGCGGAGTCGACGGCGAACCAGCGCGTCCCGTGCGCGGTCTCGGCGGCGAGCAGCACGAGGTCGGCCTCGCCCGCGCCGAGCACCGGCGGCGCGGTCCCGTCGAGCAGGTACCCGCCCTCCACTGCCACGGCGGTCAGGTCCCCGGGCCCGAGCGCGACGGCCCCGACCCGCCCGCCGAGCGGCTCGGCCCCGGCCCGGTCCAGGAGTACGGAGGCCAGCGCGCTCGGCAGGTACGCCCCGGGCAGCGCCGCCCGGGCGGCCTCCTCGACGGCGACGGCCAGGTCGAGCAGGGTCCCGCCGTCCAGATGCGGCTCCAGCAGCCCGGAGGCGACGAGCCCGTCCCAGTACGCGGGGCGCGCGCCGGTCTGCGGCGGGGTGTCGAGGAGCTTGCGCACCTCCTCGGGCGGCACCGCCCGCGCCACCCATCCGCGCACGGCTTCGGCCAACTCCCGCTGTTCCTGTGTGATTCCGATGCCCATGCGCGGCAGAGTAGAACACGTTTCATTCTGACGGAAGGTCAGAACTGAAACGTGTTCCCCTATCGCCGCTCACCAGTCCCGGACGGCGATCAGCTCCTCCACGTCCGCGTCGGCGAACCCGTACGCCGAGGCCACGAACCAGAAGTCCTCGGCTATCTCCTCGCGCGCCACGGTCTCGATCTCGCTCCCCGCCGCCTCGAACTCCGCCTCCAGGAGGTTGAACTCCTCCGTAGCCGCCGCCGTCAGCGCGTACAGCGCCACCAGATCCGCGGGCCGGTCCGCCTCGATCCGCTCGCAGAGCCGCAGCAGGATCGCCCGGCCCTTGTCGAGGACGGGGTCGGGGTAGTAGTCGTCCGCGTAGAGCTGCCGGAGGAACGCTCGCTCCGTCACCCGCTGGTTCGTGATCGCCACGGTGATTCCCCATCCCCTTCGAAGAGCCGACCCTCCCGATGGTGCACCACACCACTGACAACGCCGGGTCGGCGGTCGTGACCTGCCCGGACGGGGACCTGGGGTCAGGACTTCTCGTAGTAGTAGCCGTCGCCGTGCGCGGGTCCGACGTTGTGCTGGATGCCGGCCGGATCGCTCCTGGTGAAGAAAGACGGGTCCAGCGTCCCGCAGAACTGGCTGTTGGATTTGCTCTGGTCCACCGCGGCCGCACCGACGTTGATCCGGGCCCCGCCGTTGGCCACCGACACCACCTTGGCGATGTTCTCGCAGTGGCCCATGTTGGAGTCGCTGATCAACCGGACGGACCCGGACCGGGTGATGGTCACCTCCCCCGGCTGACCGATGTTGAACTGGGCTTTGTAGGTCCAGGTGCCCGCGAAGTACGAGGGGACCGCGTCACCGCCGGACGAACCGCCGCCACTCGGCGAACCGCCGCCGCTCGGTGAACCGGAGCCGCCGGGGTTCGTGGTTCCGGTCCCGGAGCCGCCGGGGGCTGCGCCGCCCCCGCCTCCGGCGACGGCGCCCCCGCCGCCTCCGCCACCCTTGGTGGCGCTGTTTCCCGTACCGCCGCCGCCCGCTCCGCCCGGGGTGCCCGAGCCGCCGCCGGGTGTCCCCGCACCCCCCTGGGCGCCCTGCGCGGCGGCGCCGCCCGGGCTCGAAGCGCCGCCGACCTGGCCGTCCGGCGCGGGGGCGGTGGGGCTCTGGGGGCTGGGCGCGCCCGGGGACGCCGAACCGCCCGCCCCGGAGGGGGAGCCGCCGGTGCCGGGCGTCACGGGGGCACCGGCCGCCGGGGGCGCCGCATGCGAACCGCCGCCGCCATCGCCTCCGAACGGCTGGATCAGGGCCACCGTGCCGCCTCCGACCGTGAACACGAGGACGGCCGGCACGGCGAGGGTCCAACGCCTGCGGCCCCGGCGCTCGTTCCCGGCGGTGGCGCCCCCGGCCACCGGCCCGACCACCGGACCGGTGGCCGGATCGGCCACGGGTTCGCCGCCCGCTCCGATCACCGCTCCCGCCACAACCCCGGCGGACCCGCCTTCCGGCCGCAGGCCGACCGTCGCCCGGTCCGTAGCCCCGGAACCGCCCTCCGCCGCCCCCTCCCGCTCGGGCTCCGCCTCCGCGTCGAGCAGCTGCGCCGCCTGCTGGGCGAGGCGCGCCACCACCTTGGGGGGCAGCCACGCCCCGCCGAGCTTCTTCGGGCGGACCCGCTCGGGGTCATCCAGCAGCTCCTCCACGCCGGGCCGTTCGTCGACGTCCTTGGTCAGGCAGCGGCCGATGAGCGCGCGCAGCGCCTCGTCCCCGACCTTCTCCAGGGCCGGCTCGCCCTCCACGATCTGGAACATCACCGCGTGCTGGTTGCTGGCCCCGTGCCCGAACGGCAGCTCGCCGGTGGCCGCGTACACCAGCACGCAGCCGAGGGTGAACACATCGCTCTTCGCCCCGGCGCGCCGCCCGCGGACCTGCTCGGGCGACATGAACCCGGGCGAGCCGACGACCATGCCGGTGCTGGTGAGCAGCGATTCGACGGAGGTCTCCAGGGCGCGCGAGATCCCGAAGTCGATGACCCGGGTGCCCTCGACGGTCAGCATCACGTTCGACGGCTTGAGGTCGCGGTGGACGATCCCGGCCGAGTGGATGTCCCCCAGCGCGCGCAACAGTCCGTCGGCGAGGGCGTGTACGGAGTCCACGGGCAGGGGGCCGTGCCGCCGGACGATCTGCTCCAGCGAGAGCCCGGGGACGTAGCCCGTGGCCACCCAAGGCCGGTCGGCGTCGGGGTCCGCGTCGATGACGGGGGCCGTGTACCGCTCGCCGACGCGCCGGGCGGCGTCGATCTCGTGGCGGAAGCGGGCACGGAACTGCGCGTTCGAGACGTGCTCCTCGTGCACCACCTTCACGGCGACCGTACGCCCGCCCTCGGAGCGGGCCAGGAACACCCGCCCCATGCCCCCGGCACCGAGCCGCCCGAGCAACAGGTACGGCCCGATCCGGGTCGGGTCCCCGGCCTTGAGCGGCTTTATGCCGCCGTCGATGTTGTCGTCGTCACTCACTGCACTGCCCATGCTGCCCGCCCCCGGTGCTCCCCTGTGGACGTCCGGACCGGCCTGGCCGCCGGTCGAACACGCCTCAGGGTAGAGGCAGTTCGATGCAGGATGAAGGCAAGGGTGGCCGACGTCAGTACACCCCGTTGAGGTCCGTCCCCTCGGGCGCCCTGAAGTAGGCCGAGACCACGTGGACCATGATTCCGGACTCATTGTTCGCCGAAGGCGCGTTCTTGGCCGGATCCACGGCGGTGGCGAGGACGACGTTGACGGAAAAGGGCCCGTCCTGCGAGTCCGCCGTCAGTTCGAGGTCCTTCGCGGGGGTCGAGTTCCGGCCGTATTCCTTGATCTTCCAGCCGTGCTGCGGCAGGGCCTCCTTGAGGCGGAGGAAGCCCTGCGTCAGCTCCTCGTCCGAGGTCCCGTAGACCGACCACGGGTGGCGGACCATGAAGAGGTGGGACGGGTCCTTCTCGTTGAGCGAGATGCTCGCGCCGCCCGGCGTCGTCTTGGCGTTCTTGATGCCGATCAGGTCGAAGATCTGGCTGGAGACGGCCTTGGTCTTCGTCTTGGCGTCCTGGACGGACAGGACGGTCGGCGTGTAAGCGAGACCGGCGTTGGCTTTGTCCACGGTGTTCGAGCATCCCGTCATGAGCGTGGTGAAGGTGAGCGCGAGGGCGAGGGCCGTGGCGGCCCGGCCGAGGGTGCGGGGCATGCGGGGGGTCACTCCTTGACCTGGTCGTAACGGCCGACGACGACCGCGGCCTGGTTGTGCAGGCTCTGGGAGCCCGGCTTCCAGTAGTCACTGTGACCGCTGGTGTCGGTTTTCATCCGGTGCGCCCCGAACGCCTCGTCCGAGGGCACCGTCTCGATGTAGCCGGCGTCGTACGGAATTCCGTGCCAGGTCTGGACGCCCCACTTGCGGCCGCCCAGACCGGCGACCTTGCCGCCCAGCGGGACCGGGTCGTCGCCCGCGGCCTCGGCGAAGACGTGGTCCTTGCCGATGCCGAGGTCGCTCGCGTCCCCGACCAGCATGCCGGGGCTGCCCGCGACCACGATGTCGTCGGCGCCCAGATGGCCCTTCAGGGTCGCGTCGCCGACGACGGTCGAGCCGTAGCTGTGGCCGATCACGGTGGTGTGGCTCGCGTCCGGGCCGCCCTGCGCGGTCTGCAGACCGTCCATGAACCGGTCGAGCTTGGGAGCCCCCTCGTGCGCGAAATGCTTCTCCATCGCCTCCGGCACGATCGACTGCGGTGCGTCGTAGCCGAGCCAGGTGATGGTGGAGGTGCTGGGAGAGCCGGGAAATCCCTGGGCGTCGTGCCAAAGGGTGGTCATGCGGTTGACGTCTCCGCCGATGCCCTCCAGCCGGGAGGTGGTGCCGGGGACGTACACCGCGGTGTTCTTGGCGGTGTCCGGGTTGCCATTGGCCACGATCGCGTGCCCGTTCCCCTTGGTGTCGAAGCCGAGGAGGTAGGCCTGCGGGAGACCGTCCTCGCCCGTGCTGTCGAACCGCTTCTGGATGGCGTCCATGCCCTTGAGCTGGGCGTTGAGGCGGTTCTTCGAGTCGTTCCACGTCTGCCAGGCCGGGTTGGTGATGGCCGCCGGGTACGAACCGGACGGGTTCGCGATCACCTTCGACGGCTCCGGCCCCAGGTTCTTCAGGTCCACGTCGGCCTGCGCGTGGGCCTCCGCGAGGACCATCCGGTTGGCGTCGTCGCGGACGGGCGACGGCAGGCCGTCGAGGGCGCCGACCCGCTCCGGGTAGAGGGTGGAGTACTCGTCCCGCTGCTCCTGGGTGAGCCCGTCCCACCACTTGCGGTTGTCGGCCGCCGACTTGTCCTTGGGGATGTCCGACTCGGGGAGGAACTTCCCGGCCGCCTTCTGGACGTCCTTGGTGTCCTGGGCCGCGTCCAGGAGCATCTCGTCGGTGACGTCCAGGCCGGGGGCGGCCTTGAGCTTGCGCAGGGTGCCCGCGTACCGGCCGTCGATCTCGTTCGCGTCGCCGACCGCGCTCGCGATGCGGTCGGCGATGTCCTTGGCCTTGACCTCGTTGGGGTTGGTGGCATTGGGGTTGGCCAGCAACGGAGGCTTCGGGCTCTCGGCCGTGGCCGGGGCCGCGACGAGCGGGATCGGCGGGGGATAGCTCACGGAGCCGTCCGCGTTCACCGTGAACTTGAGGTTCGCGGCGTCTTCCAGGGCCTGGTTGAGCTTCTTCTGCGGTCCCGCGAGCTCGGTGGCCAGCCCGTTCAGGGCGGTACGGATGAGCCCGCACTCGGAGTGCAGGTACTGGTAGTTGCGGCTGAGCCGGGACAGGTCGCCGACGGCCGCCTTCGACGTGTCGCTCGTCTGGGTCTCGTGGAGCTTGCTCAGCATCTCGTTGTCGACCCGGCCCTTGGAGGCGTCGGCCCGGCTGCTGACCTTGCCGTAACCGTCGGCGGCCGTGGTGTAGTCGGAGAGCTTCAGATCGCGCAGCTGCTGCCAGGTGGGCACGGCGGCGTCACCGGGCCTGCGGGGACGGGGAGGACTGCGGGGCGGCCTGCGGGGTGGCGGCCTTCAGGTTGGCGCCGACCTGGTCGTCGGTCTCGCCGAAGGACTTGCCCACGGTGGACAGCGCGCCGGCGAGGCGGTCGCACTCCCCCCGCACGGCCGTCAGCCGGTCCGTCCAGGAGCCCGCTATCTCGGTGAGGGCGGCGGTGGCGTCGAAGCCGGTGGCGCCCGCGGAGCCTTCCTTGCCGTCGTGGCCGAGGTCGGTGAGGGCGCTGTTGGCGCTGGTCCGCAGTTCACCCGCCACTCCCGAGGCGGCGGTCCAGGGCTGCTTGCTGAACTCGATCCCCGGCCCCCCGCCGTCACCGGCGGCCGCCGTACTGGCCAGCGTCATGCGGACGCCGTCGCCGCCCTGCGCCGGCACCGCTCCCGGGTCGGCGCCGAAGATCTCTTCCCACTTCGCACTCAATGCCATGGCTCGCTACGTCCCCTGTCCCCCGTCGACCGGCCCCGACGCCCTCGCGCCGCCGCACGCCGCTCCGGCGCGGCGGTCAGCCTAGCCGGGGCCCGTCGCGTCGTGGAAACCGCCACGGTGACCCCGGCCCGCACCCGTGGGCCCCGTACCACCGGCCGTACGAGTACACCCGCCGATCCCCGGCCGCCCCGGAACCCACACCCCCCGAAACCTTTCGCCTCAAGGGGGGCCCGGGCAAGGCCGTCCACCGCGCGCGGATCCGACGCGGAGGAGCCCCTAATGGGCGCTATGCCCACGCCCTGGATGTTGCTTGAGTGCGCGTGCTTCATTCACGCCGTTCCCAGGGAGTCCGCATGCCTTACCGCCCCCGCCTCCGCACCGCGTTGATCGGCGCGTGCACCGCGGCGCTCCTCGCCGGCTCCGGCCTGCTCTCGCTTCCCGCGCAGGCCGAGAGCCTGTCGGCTCCGGCGGCCGCCGCCCAGAGGTCGACGTCGTCGGAGCGGACCATCGACTCGTTCGTCCAGGAGTACATCTACGCCGTCAACGGGACCCAAAGCGAGGGCCTCAGTCCCGAGCAGGTCCGGGAGAAGTACCTCTCCAAGGAGCTCGACGAGGCCCTCACCGGCTGGGGCTCCGAGCACCAGAAGAACCCGATCTTCCGCCGGGAGGCGCAGCCCAAGGCCTTCGACCGGGTGGAGACGGGCCAGGCGGACGGCAACGCCAAGGTCGTCACGACCTACACCTGGGACGACGGGACGACGAGCGACGTCTGGTTCACGGTAGGGGTCGCCAGCCAGGTCATCACCGGGCTGACCGACCCTTCCTGAGCACCGGTCCGTCAGAGGCTGCGGACGAACTCCGCGAAGGCGGCGGGCGCGACGGTGAAGGCGGGGCCGCCGGGGTTCTTGGAGTCCCGGACGGCGATCCGGCAGGGCTGGGGGGCCACCTCTACGCAGTCGCCGCCGGTGTCACCGCTGTACGAGGCCTTGCGCCAGGCGGCGGCGCCGAGGGGGGCGCACTCGACGCAGTCGCCGCCGGTGTTTCCGGAGTAGCTGGACTTACGCCACCGCGCATGGATCAGGTACTGGCTCATATCCATAACGTTCCTCCATCACGCGCATGATCAACGCCGCCGAGTCTTCCACGGAGAGTGCAGCGGCCTGCAAGTGAGCGTAACGAAGCGCGGCTTCCTTAACCGTGTCAGGGTCGGCAGTCATGTGCCCCGAGATGAGGTCTTCCGTGTAGACGAGATCCGGGTCGTTATCGAAGCGCAGCGTGTTGAACGATCCGATCAGGCTTGCATGTTCACCGGCGGCAAAGGGCAGCACTTGCACCCTCACCCAGCGCCTGTCGCGGAGACCCAACAGGTGCCCGAGTTGGTCTCGCATCACCTGTCGGCCACCAATCGGCCGGTGCAGCGCAGCCTCATCCAGCACCACCCAAATCATGGGCGGGCGCTCCCGCTGCAGGAGCCGATGCCGTTCCAGCCGGGCCCCAACCAGCTCGTCCAAGTTGTCTGGCAAGCCGGTTGCCAGCACGGCCCGCGCATACTCCTCCGTCTGAAGAAGTCCGTACACCAGCTGCGACTGGTAGGTGGAGATGTACGTGGCCTTCGCCTCCATCTCTGCGTACTCCTGGAACCAAGTAGGCAACTGACTCCGCAGCACTAGCCCTACCAGCCGGGAAAAGAAGCCTCCCGTACCGAGCGCCGCGTCGACCCGTTCCGAGAAGTCCCGGGTCGGCACCTTCCGCGCTGTCTCAATCTGCCCGATCAAGGATGGCGTGCAGAAGACGATGGCGCCCAGCTGGCCCTGCTTCAGGCCCGCGTCCTCCCTCAGGCGGCGCAGTTCGGAGCCGTAGTAGTCCAGCGGAGACGCGCTGGGATCGAGATCGCGGATGTTGACCATGGAGCGGTCACCCCCAAGTGCACACCGTGCGGCGTTCGTTTCGGTCCATAGCCGAGCGTAACCAGTCCGCTCCAGCCTGGTGCCATGAATCTCACAACCGGGCTCGCACCAGGCGAAGTTGCAGGCAGTTACCGCATGGGCTTCACCGTCGGTAGCCATTCCGCCCGCCACATGCGTCGCATCCTGCGGATGTTCCTCACCCAGTGGGACCTCGCCGGACTCTCCGACGCCGCGGAACTCGCCCTCACCGAGCTCGTCGCCAACGTCGTACGCCACGTCCCCGGCCGCAGCTGCGTAGTCCTCATCCTCCGCCGGCCGGACGGCCTCCGCGTAGAGGTGTCGGACGGCTGCCCCGCACCCCCACGCGTGACGAACGAAAGCAACGAGAACCTCCCCGAGGGCGGCCGGGGCCTGCTCCTCGTCGAAGCGGTCGCGGACCGCTGGGGCACGGACCCGAACTCCACCGGCAAGACGGTGTGGTTCGAGTGCGACGCCCCTCCCCCGGCGGCTAGCGGGTCCGGGCGTGCTCGACGGCGGCAGCCGCCAGGCCCGTGATCAGCGGGTGGGCGCGGGTGCCGTCGCCGTCGAGTTCGGGCTGGAAGAGGGTGGCCAGGAAGAAGGGGTGGGCGGCCAGTTCGGCGATGCGGATGTCGCCGGATTCGTCGGCGCCGGTGAAGGTCATGCCGTGGGCCCGCAGGAGGTCCAGGTGGTGCGGGTTCGGGCCGTAGTTGCAGTGGTAGCGCGCCACGGTCCGGTCGGCGCCGAGCAGCCGGGCGGCGCGGGAGCCGGGGGTGACCCGTACGGTGCCCTCGTGCCCTACGAGCGAGCAGGCCAGCGGGACGACCACCGCGTCCTCGGCCGCCGTCCCGGGGTCGTTCTCGGCGTGGCCGGCCCGGTCCAGGCCGCAGACGGTGCGGGCGAACTCCAGCAGGGCGTGCTGGAAGCCGCCGCACGTGCCGAGGAAGGGGATGCCGTTCTCGCGGGCGTCCTGGATCGCGGTCAGGACCCCGCCCTCGCTGCGGTAGGGGCTGCCGGGCAGCACCCAGACGGCGTCGAAGCCGTCCATGCCCTCGCCGGCCTCCTCGGTGGGGATCCAGTAGGCGTCCAGGTCCAGCCCTTCGCGCACGCGCAGCGCCTCCAGTAGACCGGGGATGCGGGCGTGGGAGCGGACGGCTTCGGAGCGGTCCGCGATCAGGGCGATGCGTGCGGTGCGGTGGTTCGTGGCGTTCGTAGCGTTCGTGTCGTTCATGGGAGCCATCCTGCGAGGCGTCCGGGCATCAGGTCCAACGATGATCCGCGGTGCTCGCATTAGCGATACTGATGCACATGGATCCGCATCTCCTCCGCACCTTCGTCGCGGTCCTCGACCACTGTCCCGTCTCGCGAGATGTTCTCGTCGTCTCAGGTGACCTTGGTGGATTGTCCACTGATCTCAGGTGACGTTGCCGCTGCCACGTTGAGGTACGCCGCCGGGCTCACGTGACGTTGCCTGCCGAGTGGGTCACCCGCCCGGTCTCCCCGGGATCTCCCCCGGCCCCTTCGGCTGCATCGACATCGACACCCTCCCCAAACGACAACGTCGGCTCCCAAGACCGCAACCAAGTCTCGGGAACCGACGTCACGCATAGGCCCGAATTAACCAACAGCATCCGGTCGGTTGGGGGCCCTTCGGGTTCACATGTTCACCATTTGTCCCTTACCAGCGCCTTGCCCATCATGCCGCCGACTCTAACGGACCCGTGGTCTTTGAGTTCGTCCCTGTGCAGGGCGACGAACGCGGCGGCAATCCTCTCCGCCTGCGCCTGTTCCTTTTTCACGTCGTTCTCGCGCTTGTCACGGTTGAGACTAGTCAGGATATGAAAATACGTAGACTCGCCATCCGGGTTGACTATCACATCGACATGGAGGGCAAGGAGGTCCTTGTTCTTTTTGTCCCGTGCAAGGTATTCGAGGAACGCAACCGTGGTCGGGTTGCCAGTAGGGGACGCGGTGGCCACCGGGTCCTGGTCGTCGCTGCCGGTGCAGGCCGCTGTCGTGGGGGCGAGGACGAGCGCGGCTGCCACGGCGAAACCGATCAGACGGCGGCCGGTACGAGGTTCCGGCCTGGTCTGGTTGGTGCGGTTCATGCGTTTCCGCCCCTCATCTGGTGTCCTGTGCGAGTAGACGTGGTGGACCGCCTACAGGTTCCCCGGCCTGCCGCCGTGACCGGTGCCACGACCGCCGGCCGGGGAGGGGTCAGCCCTTCATACGGCGGTCCCAGTCGATGTACGACACGCCTGCCGTCCCGTTCATCGAGCAGGTCCCCTCCGATACGCCCTGGTACTCCCACAGCCCGTACACCACGAAGGTGCTTCCCCCGTTGGTTATGCAGGTGACCTTGGCACGGAACTGCCGCACTCCGCCCGCAGGGCAGGTGACGTTGCCCGTCTGGCCGGGCCCGCTGATCCACGTACCGCAGCTCCCCTCCCCTACCGGTGCGGCGGTCGCGGTCCCGGCGGTTTGCAGGACAGCTATGGGCAGGGCGCAGGCGGCGACGAGCGAGGCTATCTTCTTACGGTTCACCTGGTCTCCTTCGAAGAGCTCTGGTGGGTTACAGGCCTGCGCTGACCAGCTTGTGTTCCGAGCCGATCGTGTTCGCGTTGCCGTCCGTGTAGAGGGTCATCTCCCCGTCACTCCAGTGGACGATCGTGTCGTCGGCCCACGTGTTGTCCGAGTAGTCGCCGCCGGAGAGGATCGTGGCGTGTGTCCACGTGCTGTTGGCGCCGACGACCTGGTTCACCTTGCAGGCTGACAGGTTCCCGTTCAGGTCCTGGTAGTTGGTGACCGTCCCGTCGTCCCAGCGGACGATGAGGTCCCAGTTGTCGTTTCCGGTGTAGTCGCCGGAGGCGAGTTCCGCGGCCTTCCTCCACTGGTCGGTGGGGGGCAGTGCCATGACCTCGGTTCCCATGCCGCGTTCGGATACGTCCGTGTACTGGGATACCTCGCCATCTGACCAGCGCATCACCAGGTCGTCCTGGCGGCTGTTGCCGGAGAACCGGCCGGTGGTCATCTGCTGCGCGTAGTTCTTCCAGTCGTCGTTCGGCGCGAGGAGTTGTATCTCGCCGTGGAATCCGTACTCGTTCACGGACGGGTACAGCGTCACCTCGCCGTCCTTCCACCGGACAACGACATCAGATCCGCCATCTCCGGTGAAGTCCCCGGCCGTGATCTCGACCGCATAGTCACGCCAGGTGGCGTTCGGCGGCTGGACTTGGAACTCCTGGTCGAAGTAGCCATTCTCCGGATTCGCACCCCGGTAGAGGCTGACTTCGCCGTCCTTCCACCAGACGAGCATGTCCATGCGGTCGCGGCTGTTGTTGCCGCCGCCGACGAAGTAGCCGGAGGCGATACCCCGGGCGTAGTCCCGCCAGGTTTCCCCGCTGGGGAGAGCGGACCCGGGCCTGGAGTCGGGCTGTCGCCCCGCCACGGCGGCGTCGAAGACCCGCTTGACGTCATCTCCGAAGTAGGAGCTGTAGGAGGTGTCCGGGGAGTGGCCCCCGGTCTGCCAGCCTCCGGTGACGCCGGCCACCCCGCGGCCGGTGCCCATTTTGATCAGGAACGGGCCGCCGGAGGTTCCGGACACGTAGCCCTGGCAGTCGACTTGGAGGAACGTGCCGCCGCGCCAGCCGCCGGAACTGGCGGTGGTGAACTTCTTCGTGGGCGTGGTGCACGTCAGCGGGTTCTGGATCGGCTTGTACTTGTCGTCGCCGTACAGGTAGGGGTAGCCGATGACCTGCGTGTCCGGGTGGTCGAAGCCCTCGTTCAGGGCGAGGGGAATAGCACCGACCACGTCTTCGAGGAGTTTTCCGTCCGAACGCGGCTCGGCCCTGACGAACGCGAAGTCCAGGTCGGTCGCAGACTTCTCGGTGTCCGGCGTGTAGACCTTGTCCATGTAAATCTGGCCGACTTGGATCGGGAACATGCCGTAGGGGCGCGGTGTCGTCGTGTTCTGCTTCGGGACGAATACCAGCTTCGAGATCCTGTCGTTCGCGTCGAAGCAGTGTGCGGCGGTGACGATCATGTTCTTCCCCGGGGAGGGGACCACGGTGCCCGCGCAGAACCGGTAGTCGGCTCGGTCTGCGTAGTAGAACGTGCCGACTTCCTTGATGCCCTCGAACTCGTGCGACGGGGAGGCCAGGGTGCGGCGGGCTTCGGGTGTCAGGAGCTTTTCGCGGGCCTCCTGCGCGGGGTCCGGCTTTGCCTGTGCCATGCGCTCGGGGGTCCAGAACGCTTCCATGTCCGCGGCCAGCGAGGCCGGGGCGCTCGGGATGGGGGCCGGTGTGGGCGGCTGCGGGTTCTGTGTGGGCCCCGGGGTGCCCGTGGACGGCGAAGGGGGTATGGGGGCGGGTCTGGGGCCTGTGGGGGTTGTAGCGGCCCGGTAGAGATCCTTGGCATCGTCATCGAAGTACGAGCTGTAGACGGTGCCAGGGAAGTCGCCGCCGGTTTTCCAGCCACCGACGACACCGACCAATGCCGGGTGGCCGTCCACGTTGGCGAGGAAGGGGGCCCCGGATGCGCCGGGGAACGAGGTGGCGCAGTCGGCCTGGGAGAAGACGCCCCCGGCCCACTCTCCCACCGTGTCCGTGGACAGACGCTTCATCGGGGCAGTGCACTCGGTCGGCGCCTTGCCCGGCTCGACACCGATGACCTTCGTGTCCGCGTGGTCGAAGCCGGTACTGAACGCGAGGGGGATCGACCCGACGATCTCCTCCACGTTCTTCCCGTCGGTGCGAGGCGCGGCTACGGCGAACGCGAAGTCGAGGTCGGTAGCGGTGTGGAATCCGCCCGTGGCCTTGTAGGCGGGGGCCATCCGGATCTTGGAGACGGTAATGGGGAACACGCCGAACGGGCGGGGCGTCTTCTCCCCATGGCCGGGGATGAACACGACATGCTTGGCCGGGGTTGTTCCGTCGAAGCAGTGCGCGGCCGTGGCCACCATGTTCTTGCCCTGTGCCGGGACCACGGTACCGGCACAGAAACGGTAGCTGTCGCCCGACGCGAAGAAGAACAAGCCCACCTGGTCCCGCTTTCCGGGAACCGCCGCGATGCCCGGGGCCCCGGACGCAGATGGAGCGGTGGAGGTGTTCTGTTTCGCAGCACGTGCCAACTGCTCGTCAACGGGCTTCGCCTGAGCTATCCGCTCAGGCGTCCAAAACTTGTCCTCGGCCTCGGCCAGTCCGGGCTTCACCTTCTGCGTGCCTGATGGGGACGGCTCCCCGGTGGGTGAAGGCAGCCCTGACGCGGCCATGACGGAGGCGAGGTCGGGGACAGCCAGGCCCGGTGACGGGGTGCCGGGTGGTGCGGGCGGCGATGGCGCCGCGAACGCCGCGACGGGTATCGATACGGCGATCACCGCCGCCACACACGGCAGCAGCCTTTTCAAAAACATGCAAATCCCCCCACTTGGCAGACGGAAAGGAATCAGCCAATCCGTGACCCATCGGCCGAAATGCAATCCCTTTTCCGTCAGGAAGCCTTGATCCTTACACGCCGAAACTGTGAGGGCATGGAGAGCCTGGCCGGTAAACACTGGCCACAAATAGGGTGCGGCGAACGCCGTTTACCGGACCTGCACCTAAACCCGTATACCGGAAAGCCGTGAAGGATGAGGGGGCGTACATATGACCGAAAGACGCCGAGGACCGCACGTCCGGGCCGGCACGGGTGACACAGGCCACGCCGGGGTTCATCCAATGTGTCTAGCCGGTAGCCCGGCCTTGGGACTGGTAGGCGCGCATGTTCAGGAGTCGCGTATTCGCCATAGGTGTCGGTCGATCGTCACCCTCAGCCTTGAGTTCAGCGGGGTCTAGCAGCGACTCCGGATCCCAGACGACCCGCGCGATGAGATACCCGTCGAACTTGGCAAGCAGCTCATACAGCTGGTGTCCCAGCGCGGTGAACTCAGCTGCGGAGAGGGGAAATCTGAGGAGGCTGCCATCGAGGCCGACGCCCCAGCCAACAGCTACCGGGAGGACGGAGAGCTCGACGTGTGGGCCTGTGGTTCTCAGCATCGGCCGGTGGAGGGGAATCCGCTGGGCGCCCGCATGAAGCACCCGTGACCTGGGTTCGGTGAGGGCGGCGTCCCATGCCGCCCTGATGCTGTCGCCGAGGTTCACTACGAGCTCGAAGCAGAGCGCCACGGTTCGTCTTCCTCTCCAATCAAGAACGGGTCAACCATGTCGGCTGGCTCCGACTCAATCAGCTGTGCTGTCCCGTGCCGTCAGCCGTTGGCGCGTCCAGGTGATGAAGTCGTCGTGCGGGCTCACCAACTGGACATCGGCCAGAAGGGATTCGACCTCCTCTTTCGGGGCCTCGTCTACGCGAAGGAAGATCTCCACTCTCGTGAGCGGCACGAGTCGCACAACGGACATGGCTGGGTGCCTGCACTCATCCAGGAGATTTCTTCGGTCGAGAAGGTGGACGATCTGCGGCAGGGATTCTTCATGCAGGACCGTCGCCAGTGCCTCACCGCAGCTGAGGCCGTTGTCCTCGCGCAGGGCCCAGCGCGCGCGAAACGACATCTTGGAGTCCGGAGCATGTGCTGCGTGAGCCGGCGGTATCACCCTGCCTGCTACTACCGCGGAGCCGAACGCCATGGGGGCCGGTGCCTCACCGCTTGCCGAGTACCGGGTGATCCACTCCCAGTACGGCGCCGGCACGATGCGGTAGTCGACCTCGAAGACGGCCGCAGCAGGGTCTACGTAGTGACGGGCGAACCCGAGAATGGCTTGATCGCCGTTACTGGCGGTGAGGCGGAAGGTCCGACCGGACCTTTTGAAGCCGGCTGCCTTCATCACAGGGGCCACGTGCTGCTTGACCAGCAGGTCCAGCGGTGTCATCGATGCCTTCCATATCCCTGTACGCAAGCAGCTGGTGATTACCCCCAGGGAATCTATGCCAGAACCTGCTTGGGACCTATGCAGTCAGGTACTCGGCCTTCGCTGCGACAGGTCGTTCTCATTTGGTCTTCCTTCTCTCGGGCGGTTTGAGCCCGTATTGCTGGCGGTCGGAGCCTGTGGACGGATTTGCTCAGATCAGTTCGGCGTGGTCGATCCGGGGGTGGGCGGTGTGGATGTCAGAGATCTGGGGCAGGCCGCGTTCGAGGTGAGGTACGTCGATGAGGGCTGCGTACACCGTCGCGAGCCACTGGCGGCTTGCTGGACGCTGAGGTTCGAGAGGCTGCCACCAGTCCGTACGGTCAAGTCCTATAAGGGGCAGCGGTCCGTGACCCGTGACTACCGGGCGGCTACAACGGCGGGGCAGCTGTCCTGCGAGTCCCATCTGGAACAGCACCACGCGATGCTGATGGACTTCGATCCGAAGGTCACGAGGCTGGCCAGCCAGCCGTTCCGGCTGTTCTGGCCGGGGCGGCGAGGCCGTCGTGGACACGTCCCGGACTTCTTCGCTCGGCTTCACGACGGCGGCGGCCTGGTGGTGGACGTCCGTCCGGATGAGCACATCGAGCCGGACGATGCGGAGGCGTTCGCGGCGACGGCGCGGGCCTGCGAGATCGCCGGGTGGGTCTTTCGCAGAGTGGGAGCGATTGGCGGGCGCCGAACAGGTCGGTGACCGCCTGGCAGTGCTACCCGTCCTCTATCACCTGCTCTGGCGCCAGACTCTGGAAGTCGACCTTGAAACTGGACTGTTGGGGCCGGGGAGCATGGTCCGACGGGCGGTGACGGCCCGATGAGGCCCCCACTGGTGGTCAGCCCGGGCGGCCGGGTGAGGTTCGACGGCAAGATCCACACCGTGGTCGGTCTCTCCGGGGTCCTGGTGCGGCTGGCCGACGAACACGGGCAGTCCAGTGCGATGCATCTGCCGACGCTGATGACCTCACAGGGGTTCGAGGTGATCGGCTCGGGCGGAGTCCGCCGACTTCCGTCCGGCCTGCTGGACGGGTTGCCGCCTCGCGAAGCCGAACGGGCCCTGTCGTGGCACCGGCACATGAGCGAAGTACTCACCGGCTTGCCGCCGGACGCCTCGGCGGGTGCGATGCCGCGGCCTGAGTACGACCCGGCAACCCGAACCCGATAATCCGGGCCGTTGCACCAGCTGCGGCGACCAGCTGAAGACCTCAAACCCGAGGATGCGGTTCTGCTCGGCCGCATGCAGGTCCCGCGACTGGAACCGGCATCAACAAGAGCGAAAGCTCCGCGAGGCCTCCTCTCGCTTGGAGAGGAGGGAATGCCCATCCTGCGGCGTCACCTGGACGCCCGGTGATGACCGACGACGCGACGCCCTCTACTGCTCGCACCGCTGCCGGCAAGCTGCCTTTCGCCAGCGCGCAGCTGGCGAAGACACCTGACCGACAACCTCAATTGAGACGTCACTGGCAACGCGCTCCTGCGGGACAACACGAGGTGAGAATCCGTCAAATCCCCGTCTCGCCTGCCCTTGCATCACCCCTGGTCAGAGCCCCGCCGATAGGACAAGAGCGAATGAGACGGGACAGATGCGCGCGGTGCGTGCGACGTGGCCGTGGTTCGTGGCGTTCGTGTCATTCATGGGAGCCATCCTGCGAGGCGTCCGGGCATCAGGTCCAACGATGATCCGCGGTGCTCGCATTAGCGATACTGATGCGCATGGATCCGCATCTCCTCCGCACCTTCGTCGCGGTCCTCGACCACCGCTCCTTCTCCGCCGCCGCCTCGGCCCTCGGCTACACGCAGTCGGCCGTCTCGCAGCACGTCGCCGCGCTCGAAGCCGATCTGGGCGCCCGGCTGGTCGAGCGCCGGCCCGTGGCGCCCACTGCGGCCGGCGCCCGGCTGATGGAACACGCCCCCGCGCTGCTGCTGCGCCTGGACGCGGCCCGCGCCGACATCGCGCGCCTGCACCGGGCCCCCGACGCCCGGCTGACGCTGGCCTGTTCCCCCGCCGCCCTCGGCCCGGCCGTCGCGCAGGCCCTCGCCCGGCTGCGCGCCGACGGGCCCGTGGACGTCGAAGTGCGCGTCCTGGGGCGGGAGTCGGTGATCGAGGAGGTACTGACCGCACGCGCCGACCTCGGCCTCGTGGACGGGGTGGCCGCGCCCAGCGATCCCCTGCCGCTGCCGGACCTGGGTCCCACCGTCACCCTCGCTGCGTCCGAGGAGCCGCTGGCCGTGCTCTTCCCCGACGGCCACCCCCTGGCCAGCCGTACCTCGGTGCGGCTGGGCGACCTCGCGCAGGCGCAGTGGATCGACGCCCCGGAGACGGCCGTTCCCCTCGACCGGCTGCGCGCCGTCTGCCACACGGACGGGTTCCACCCCCGGATCCGCCACCGCGGGACCGATCCGCACGGGCTCGCCGCACTCGCCGCGGCCGGCCACGGACTCACCTCGCTCCCGCTGTCGCTGGCCACCGCGCTCCCCGGCGTCACGGCCGTCCCGGTCCGGGCCCCGCGCCTGGTCCACCGCACCGAGCTCCTGCACCCCGCCGGCCCCACGGAACAGGCCCGTCAGCTGATCGGCCTTCTCGCTGGCCGGAGTTAGGCCTCGCCGCGATCCCGGCCGCCGAACGGGTGACTACGACGATCATGAGCTGCTTTGCACCCGTGCGGCTGTGAGGCTGGTGCCGGTCGTCCGGTCCGGGCGATTTTCAGCACCCGAGGAGGCGCTCATGGGCCGCACGCCCGAACCCCAACACGTGGTCAGCATCGACGGGCAGGAAATCGACGAGAACGACCCGAATTTCCGGTACCGGAGCTCCGTCGAGACGACCACGGGTCCCGAGGTGGAGGGTCAGGACGGTGTGGACGCTCTGCCGCTCGAAGACGACCTGGGCCTCGTCATCGACGCGCCCGAGGGCTTCAACAAGCCCGCCGGGGACGGCGGTCGCTCCAGCATGATGGATCAAGGCCAGAGCTAGTGGGGTGACCGTCCGGGCAAGCCGGACGTACGGCGCCGGTCGGCGACTTCGCGGCCGCCGGCCGGAGCGCGGGACCCGGGCATGGCGTCCTACCAGCGGGTAAGGCAGCATGGGCCGCCGACGCACCCCACCCCTCAGGAGGAACACCATGGCCAGCCCCAAGCCGGAGACCCTCGCCGCCTTCGAGGCCGCCAAGGGGTTCATGCCCGTAGGGGAAGGGCTCGCGCTCTACGAGGCGGCCGCCGGGGCGGCGCGGCTCGGGCTGCCGCTGCTGGAGGTCGGGACCTACTGCGGGCGCTCCACGATCCTGCTCGCCGACGCCGCCCGCGAGGCCGGTGTCAGCGCCCTGACCGTCGACCACCACCGGGGCAGCGAGGAGCAGCAGCCGGGCTGGGAGTACCACGACCCGAGCGTGGTCGACCCGGAGGTCGGGCTGATGGACACCCTGCCCACCTTCCGCCGGACCCTGCACAAGGCGGGCCTGGAGGACCACGTCATCGCGATCGTCGGCCGGTCCCCGCAGGTCGCCGCGGCCTGGGGCGGCCCGCTCGGGCTGGTCTTCATCGACGGCGGGCACACCGACGAGCACGCGAGCGGGGACTACGAGGGCTGGGCCCCGCACCTGGCCGTGGGCGGCACGCTGGTGATCCACGACGTGTTCCCCGACCCGGCCGACGGCGGCCAGGCCCCGTACCGCGTCTACCTGCGCGCCCTGGCCTCCGGCGCCTTCGAGGAGGTCTCGGTGACCGACTCCCTGCGCGTGCTCCGGCGGACCGGCGAAGGGATCTGACCCGGCAGGCGCCCAGTGGTGGGCGCGGCGCCAGCCGCTCCAGTGGAGCCGGTGCTTGCACCGGGGGTCCTGCCGTCCTGGCATATAAGCGCACCGCGCCCCCGGATGGCCCATGGTCCGTACGTGCGACCGACCCCCGGTCTAGCATCGCCGGGTGCGCAACGACGACAGCCCCCCGCCCCCCGAGTCCGCCTCCTCGGTCAGCCCGGACCCGCGCTGGTACGCGCGCCGGTTCACTCTGGCCGTCGCGGTCGCCGCTCTCGCCCCCGCCTGTCTGGCGGGGTGGGTGCTGACCGAGGTGCTCGGCGGATCCGCCGGCGACGACTCGCGCCCGCCCCGGATCGTGATGCCGCTCGCGGCGCCCAAGGAGGCGCCGGCGGCGGCCACGACGGCCCCCGCCGCCACCCCCGCCCCGGGCACCTCCGGATCGGCCGCGGCCACCTCCTCGGCCAAGCCCCTCGCCGGCCGCGTCGTGGTCATCGACCCCGGCCACAACACCGGCAACTTCAAGCACACCGCCGAGATCGACCGCCAGGTGGACATCGGCACCAACCTCAAGGAGTGCGACACCACCGGCACCACCACCAACGCCGGTTACATGGAAGCCGAGTTCAGCATGGACGTCTCGCGGCGGCTGCGCACCATCCTGGAGGCCAAGGGCCTCAAGGTGGTCCTCACCCACGAGGCCGGCGCCACGGAGCGCCCCTTCGGCCCCTGCATCGACGAGCGCGCCCGGATCGGCAACGAGGCCCGCGCCGAGGCCGTCGTCTCCGTCCACGCGGACGGGGTCTCGGCCGGCAACCGCGGCTACCACGTCATCCTCCCGGCCAAGGTCAAGGGCGGCGGCGCGGACACCGCGCCGATCATCGAGCCCTCCCGCCGGCTCGGCGAGCGGATCGCCGGGAACTTCGCCCGCACCACCGGTTCCGCACCCGCCAACTACCTCGGCGGCGGCACCGGATTGGTGGTCCGCGACGATCTGGGCGGACTGAACCTCTCGACTCGCCCCAAGGTGTTCATCGAATGCGGCAACATGCGTGACGCCAAGGACGCGGCGCAGCTGTCGAGTCCGGAGTGGCGGCAGAATGCGGCCCAGGGCATCGCGGACGGCATCGTCGGCTTCCTCGGCGGGTAGGTCCGACGGGACCGTCCCACGGGACGGCCCGCCGCCCCGATCCTCCCGGTCGCGGTAGACCTCCGTACCATGGTGCCGCCCGCCACTCCGTCATGGCGTGCGACCACGGCACCACGAGACGACGAGACCGAGAAGGACACCCAAGACGTGAACATCCGCTCCCTGACTCGAGGCGACGGCGTGGTGATCGGAGCAGCGGTACTGCTGTTCATCGCCTCTTTCCTCGATTTCTACTCCAGCACCAACGTCAACATGCCCAGCGTGTGGGACACCGACTACAGCGGACTGGCCCTGCCCTCCGTCTTCCTGGTCGGCTTCATCGCGGCCGGACTGCTGATCGCCACCCGCTTCCAGCCCGAGTCCCGCAAGGTCGCCGGCCTGCCGCTCCAGGCCTGGGGCACGGTGCTGGCCGTGGCCGCCCTGTGGTCCTCGCTGTGGGTCCTGATCACCTGCCCGAGCCGGATCGACCTGGGCGCCGGTGCGGTCCTCTCCTTCCTCGCCACCCTGGCGCTGGCGGGCGTGACCCTGTTCGGCGACAAGATTCCGGCCCTCGCGGGCCAGCTGGTGCCCGAGCCGAAGCCCGCCGGCGCCGTCCCGCCCTCGCCGTACGGCGGCCAGCCGCAGCCGGGCGCCGGATACGGGTACCCGGGCCAGCAGGAGCCGCAGCCGTACGGGGCCGCCCCGCAGCCGGTCCCGCCCTACGGCGGCTCCCCGGAGCCCGCACCGGCCCCGGCTCCCGCCCCGGCCCACCAGGACGCCGCGCCCGCGCCGGCCCCGGCGGCCGAGTTCACGCCGTTCTGGTTCGCCGTGCCGGTGGCCCGGCCGCTCTTCGCGGAGGACGGCAACCCCGCTCCGATCGCGGAGCTCGCGCCCGGCACCTGGTACCTGGCCGTGGAGCAGCGCGGTCCGGCCACGCTGATCGCGCAGACCCAGGACGGCCGCCGCGGCGTCCTGAACGACACCTCGGGGATCCAGCGCGGCTGACCCCCGCACGAGGCCCCGTAACCGCACAACGGCCCCCCGCCCTTCCGGGCGGGGGGCCGTTGCCCTACAGTCACCTGACGCATCGTCAGATAAGCCTGAACCGGCATCGCGGAGGGGACCGTACATGCGCCTCGGACTCGCACTCGGCTACTGGGGCCGCGGCCCCAACCCGGACCACCTGGACCTCGCCGCCGAGGCCGAGAACCTCGGCTACGACTCGGTGTGGACCGCCGAAGCCTGGGGATCGGACGCCTTCACCCCGCTCACCTGGATCGCCGCGCACACCTCGCGCATCCGCCTGGGCACCGCCATCGCGCAGATGGCCGCCCGCACCCCCACCGCCACCGCCATGCAGGCCCTGACCCTGGACCACCTGTCCGGCGGCCGGATGATGCTCGGCCTCGGACTCTCCGGACCGCAGGTGGTCGAAGGCTGGTACGGGCGCCCCTTCCCCTCCAGCCCGCTCACCGCGACCCGCGAGTACGTGGACGTCATCCGGCAGGTGCTGCGCCGCGAGGCCCCCGTCGAGCTCGACGGCCGCTTCCACAGCCACCCGTACCGGGGCGCCGACGGCACCGGCATCGGCAAACCGCTCAAGCCCATCACCCATCCGCTGCGCGCGGACCTGCCGGTCCTGCTCGGCGCCGAGGGACCCAAGAACATCGCCCAGACCACCCGCATCGCGGACGGCTGGCTCCCCCTCTACTGGTCCCCGACGCGCACCGACGTCTACCGGGCCTCGCTGGCCGAGCTCCCCGAAGGGTTCATGATCGCCCCGATGGCGCGGGCCAAGGTCTGCGAGGACGTCGCCGAGGGGCTGCTGCCCGTCAAGGCGATGCTCGGCTTCTACATCGGCGGGATGGGCCACGCGGCCCGCAACTTCCACGCCGACCTCATGGGCCGCATGGGCTACGAGGAGGAGGCGCACCGGATCCAGGAGCTGTTCCTGGCCGGGCGCAAGGAGGAGGCGGTCATGGCCGTCCCGGACGCCTTCGCCGACGAGATCTCTCTGATCGGCCCCCGGGAGCGGATCGCGGAACGGCTCGAACTGTGGCGCAAGGGCCCGGTCACCGACCTGCTCCTGACCGCCCCGGACCCGCACACGCTGCGGGTGCTGGCGGAGCTGAACAGCTAGGCCGGGTCTTCCGGGTCGTCAGCCTGGGGTACGAGGGCAAGCAGTTCGCGCAGGTCCAGGGGCATCACGGCGATCTCGATGCCGACCTCGACCTCGCCCTCGGCGCCCGCGTAGGCGATGGTCGCGATCCGCGAGCCGGGGTTGATGGCGATGCCCTCCCTCACCGAGGGCGCCCGCACGCCAGTGGCCCGGCCGCCGGTCAGGAGCACGGGCTCGCCCCGGCCGGGTTCCCAGCGGGCCGCGCCCTGGTCGGCGTACACCCGGCCGCTGCGCCAGCGGCCCTGCCCGGCGGGCTGGCGCGCCATGCAGGGGATCCCGGCGGCGGGCCCGGCGGCCACGCGGCGGAGGTGCTTGCGGCGCAGGAGCCACCCGGCTACGGCCGCCCCGAGGGCGCCGACTACGAACTCGATCACGTGTCCCATTGAAACAGCAGGGCGGGCCGGACGGGTGCCACTCCCGTCCGGCCCGCCCAGCAGTCGGGCACTCAGCCGCCGGTCAGCTGGCCCACGCTCGGGACCTTGTCGGTCACCGGGGCGCCCGCGCTCTTACCGGCGTCCTTGACGTTGTTGATGATGTTCTCGAAGGCGCCGATGTCGGCATCGCCCGCGTCGCCCTTGCGGAGCTTGGAACCGAGCCCCTTGAGGGAGTCGATGCCCGCCGCCAGCGGGCCCACGGCCTTCGACAGCAGCGGGTCGCCCTTGGCGTTCTCGCTCGCCGCCTTCAGCCGGTTGTACGCGAAGGCTCCCGCCAGGCCCGCCTTGACCAGCGCGAACTTGCGCCCCTTGGCGCCCTTCTTGAACTTGCCGTCGCGGTACGGCTTGATGATCCACTGGTAGGTGGCGCCGGCCGCGAGCCCCGCATTGGCCACGAAGCGCGTCTTGGCGAACTTCTGCTTCTCTTCCTTGCTGCTGCCGGCCGAGGGCGAGGCCGACGCGGCCGCGGCGGCGGCCTCCGCCTCGTCGGCCGAGGCCGCCGCGTCCGCCTCGGCGAAGGCGGCCATGGCGATCGAGATGTCGTCCGCCTGACCGCCGGCGGTGTCGTTGCCGCCCGAGCCGCAGGCGGTGGCGCCGCCCAGCAGCGCGCAGGACAACAGCACCGCCGTCAGGGCACGGCGGAAACGTACGGTTCGGGTGGGAAGGGACACGAGTTGCCTCCGGGGACTGAGGTGTCCCCCGCAGCCTCACCCGGGTCCCACGGCTGCGCCACCCGGGGGACCCGTTCGGGTCTCCCCCGGGCCCGGCCGAGCCGGGACCTCGGCTACCCGCGCCGGGACCTCAGCTATCCGCGCCGGGACCTCAGTTGCAGCAGTCCGGCTCCAGGCCGGCCGGCAGGCTCAGCCCGCCGAACACCACGCCCGTGGCCTCGTCCCCGCCCAGCGCGGCCACCGCGAGGAGCAGCGAGCCCGCCGTCCAGGTGGTCTGCTCGACGGGCCAGACGGCCCCGTCCTGGAACACGTACCCGGTCCAGTACATGCCGTTGTCGTCCCGCAGGTGGCCGATCGAGCGCAGGATGTCCAGCGCCCGGTCCGACTCCCCCATCGCCCACAGCGCGAGCGCCAGCTCGCAGGACTCCCCGCCCGTCACCCACGGGTTCGGCAGCACGCACCGCACGCCCAGGCCGGGGACGACGAACTCCTCCCACCGCTCCTCGATGCGGGCCTTGGCCTCCGCGCCGGTCAGGGCGCCGCCCAGGACCGGGTAGTACCAGTCCATCGAGTAGTGGGACTTGTCGAGGAACCGCTCCGGGTGCCTGCGTATCGCGTGCCCGAGCGCGCCCGCCGCCAGCTCCCAGTCCGGCTGCGGGTCCTCGCGGTGGGCGGCGATGGCCAGCGCGCAGCGCAGGGCCTGGTGGATGGACGAGGAGCCGGTCAGTAGGGCGTCGCAGACCGCCTCGCCGGAGGCCTCGCGCTTCCAGCCGATCTCGCCGCCCGGCTGCTGGAGCCGCAGGACGAACTCCACGGCCGCGTACACGGCCGGCCACATGCGGTCGAGGAAGGCGTCGTCCCCGGTGGACAGGTGGTGGTGCCAGACGCCGACGGCGAGGTACGCGACGAAGTTGGTCTCGCGGCTCGCGTCCTGCGGCTCGCGGGTGTCGACCCCGTCCTCGCGGTCGGCGTAGGCCGCGTACCAGGAGCCGTCCTCGTTCTGGTGGCGGGCCAGCCAGTCGTACGCCCGCTCCGCCGCCTCGTGTTCGCCCGCCACGTCGAGCGCCATCGCGGCCTCGGTGTGGTCCCACGGGTCGAGGTGGTGGCCGCGGAACCACGGGATGGCCCCGTCCGCGCGCTGCGCGGCGAGGATCCCGGCGGCAGTCTGCGCGGCCTGCTCGGCGGTCAGCACGCCGTCCAGGACCAGGTGCTCGGGTGCGGTGCGCTCGGGCGAGCTCACTTCTCGGCGCCTGCGGCGGCCGTCGCCACGGCGGCGACCGGGAGGTGCGGCTTGGTCGCGTAGGCGACGAAGCTCTTGCCTATGACCGGGTTGAGGGCCTGCTCCGCGAGCCTCGTGGCCAGCGGCTTCTTCATGATGTCCCAGACCAGGAGCTTGTGGTACGCCTTCACGGGCAGGGCCTGGTCGTTGTCCACGCCGAAGGCGCACTTGAGCCACCAGTACGGCGAGTGCAGGCCGTGCGCGTGGTGCGTGCCGTAGGGCTTGAGGCCCGCCGACTCCATCTTGCCGAGCAGCTCGTCTGCCTTGTAGATGCGGATGTGGCCGCCCTCGACCTCGTGGTAGGCGTCGGAGAGCGCCCAGCAGATCTTCTCGGGGCCGTAGCGCGGCACGGTGATGGCGATGCGGCCGCCGGGCTTGAGGACGCGGACCATCTCGGCGAGCACCCCCTTGTCGTCGGGGATGTGCTCCATCACCTCGGAGATGATGACCACGTCGAAGGACTCGTCGGGGAACGGCAGCGCGAGGGCGTCGCCCTCCATGGCGGTGGCGGTGGCCCCGGCCGGGGCCTCACCGGCCTCCTTCATGGCGGCGAACCACTTGGCGACCTCGCGGATCTCGTCGCCGTTGCGGTCGACGGCGACCACCTGGGCGCCGCGCCGGTAGCACTCGAAGGCGTGCCGGCCTGCGCCGCAGCCCAGGTCGAGTACGCGGTCGCCTGCGGCGAGCGGGAACCGGGAGAAATCGACGGTCAGCACGTGGTCCTGCCTTCGCAGTCGCGGGGGTGAGAGGGGTACTGCATCGGACGGAAGGTGAAGATCACCGGGTGCTGCCGGGTGCTACCGGGCACTACCGGGCACTGCCGCTACGAGTGCCACCGCGGGCGCCGCTACGGCCGTCCCGAGCGGCCCGCTCGATGGCGGCGCGGTAGTGCACGACCGTGCCCTCGGCGGCCCTGGCCCAGGTGAAACGCTCCAGCACCCGCTCGCGGCCGGCGGCCCCGAGTCTGGCGCGCAGCTCCGGATCGTCCAGCAGCCGGCCGAGGGCGGCGGCCAGCGCGCCCGCGTCGCCGGGCGGCACCGCCAGGCAGGTCTCGCCGTCGGGGCCCGCGACCTCGGGGATCGCGCCGCCGGTGGTGGCGACGAGCGGGGTCCCGGTGGCCATGGACTCGGCCGCCGGGAGCGAGAAGCCCTCGTAGAGGGAGGGCACGCAGGCGATCTGGGCACTGCGCACCAGGTCGACCAGCTCGGCGTCGGTGATGCCCTTGACGAAGCGGACGGCGTCCTGGAGCCCGTACGACTCGATCGCGCGGGCGACCGGGCCGCGCTCGGCGCGCTTGCCGACGACGACGAGGTGGGCGTCGGGTTGCTCGGTACGCAGCTTCGCGAGCGCCTCGACGAGGTGGACGAGCCCCTTGAGCGGGACGTCGGCGCTGGACGTGGTCACGATCCGTCCGGGCACCTCGGCCACGGTCGGGTCGGGCGACCACAGGTCAGTGTCGGCTCCGATGTGGACGACGTGGATGCGCTCGTCGCGCACGCCCAGGTGCTCGGCGATCTCCTGCCGCGAGGAGCCGGAGACGGTCAGCACGGACGGCAGCCGCCGCGCGACCCGGCCCTGCATGCGGGTGAAGCCGTACCAACGCCGCACGGAGGCGCGCTTCTTGCGGCTCTTGGCGGCGGCCAGGTCCAGCTCGCGGTCGACGGTGATGGGGTGGTGGATCGTGGTCACCAGCGGCGCGCCGAGCTCGGCCAGCAGCCCGTACCCGAGGGTCTGGTTGTCGTGGATCACGTCGAACTCACCGGCGCGCGCGGCCAGATGCCTGCGCGCCCGCAGCGAGAAGGTCAGCGGCTCGGGGAAACCGCCGGTCCACATGGTGGCGACCTCGACGGCGTCGATCCAGTCCCGGTACTCGTCGCGCTTCGGAGTGCGGAACGGGTCGGGGCTGCGGTAGAGGTCCAGGCTGGGGAGCTCGGTGAGCGTGGCACCGGCGCCGGTGAGGGCGTCGCTGTCGAGGACCGGGTAGGGCTGCGCGCCGATGACCTCGACGGAGTGCCCGAGCTTGACGAGCTCCCGCGCGAGGTGGCGGACGTAGACGCCCTGTCCCCCGCAGAACGGGTTCCCCTTATAGGTGAGGAGCGCGATCCGCAACGGGCGGCTGTCGTCGGCGGCGGCACCCACGAAAGGGCTCGTCACCATGGCCTCAGCGGTCACTCTCGGCCCCCTTCTCCCTGCACTTTCGCCGGAGCGTAACCGCTCGCATAATGTAGAACAAGTTTCAGACTTGATCCGTTGAAGACCATTGAATCTACCGGCCGCACACCACACCGTAAGAGGGGTGGCAGGTGATTCGCGCCACGGCTCGGACGCCTGACATGCTGGGCGCGCAGCAGCCCCGCACCCCCCGCCCGCAACAACGGGGAACGCCTTGGAAACGGGAGAGATGACAGCGGAAGCGAAGGCCGTGACCTCAGCCGTGACCTCAGCCGCCACCACACCGGCGCCCCCTCCCCTGACGGAACGCCAGGAAGCACGCCGCCGGCGGATCCTGCACGCCAGCGCCCAACTGGCCAGCCGGGGCGGGTTCGACGCGGTCCAGATGCGGGAAGTGGCCGAACTGTCCAGCGTCGCACTGGGCACCCTCTACCGCTACTTCCCCTCCAAGGTGCACCTGCTCGTCGCCACCATGCAGGACCAGCTCCAGCACATGCACGGAACCCTGCGCAAACGCCCGCCGGCCGGGGACGACCCCGCGGCCCGGGTCGCGGAGACCCTGATGCGCGCCTTCCGCGCGCTCCAGCGGGAGCCGCACCTGGCGGACGCCATGGTCCGCGCCCTCACCTTCGCGGACCGCAGCGTGAGCCCCGAGGTGGACACGGTGTCCCGGCTGACGACGGCGATCATCCTGGACGCGATGGGCCTGGACGGCCCCCCGACGGCGGAGCAGCTGTCGGCGGTCCGGGTCATCGAACACACCTGGCACTCGGCACTGATCACGTGGCTGTCGGGCCGGGCGTCGATCGCCCAGGTCAAGATCGACATCGAAACGGTCTGCCGCCTGATCGACCTCACGGGCGCGGGGCCGGGCCGGGCGGGTGCCCCGGAAAAGGCCTGATCCCGCCGGTTGGGGGCTGCGGGGGCGGGGCGGGGGCTGCGGGGTTGGGCTCGGCTGCGGGTGGGTCGGTGGCGTTGACGGGCCCTGGGGGCGTCCCTCCAGTCCAGTGTCCTTCCGTGCCGGGCCGGTCCCTCAAGGGCGCTCCCTTCGGTCGCGTCGCTACGCGATGGCCTGCGGCCACCCTTGACCGACCGACCCGTCCCGGAATGCCACAAGACTTCCGGGATCCCCCCGGGGGATGGCCGGGGGGTGTGATGCGGAGGGACGGCCGTGGTCAGAGACGTGCGCGCCCTGTTCCGCCGGTCAGCCGACGCCCGGACGGCCGGGAGAGGCCGCCTGGTCGGGGCCGGGGGCGCGGGGAGTTCGGGACATCCACCCGGCACCGATCGAGGACCCTTCCCGAGGCCGTCGCCCGCCAACCCGCACGCGAGGACGCCCAGATGACCCGCCGAGGCCCTGAGGCGCATCAGATCGCTACACAGTCGCTCCCGGCTTAGCGGCCGACGGTCGTCTTGGGCTCTGGACAGCCTTTGACGACTAGGGTTAGTTTAGGTGAGCCTTACCTCACCCCATTTCAGTCGTGTTGGCGACTTCGCCCATCCCACCTGCCCCGCCCACACTCTGCCCTGCCCTCGGAGCTCGCCCTCATGTCGTCCCCTGCCGCCGACCTGCCTGCTCGTCCTGTCCGCCTGTACGACTCGTGGTGGACGGTGACAGCCGCAGGACTCGGGGCGATGATCGCTCTGACGCTCGGACTGTGGGTGTCCGTGCACGTGAACACCGACCCGACATTGCACAAGGCCGCGCTGTTCGCGCACCTCGCCTCTCTCGTCGTCGGCTTCGGCGCGGTTCTGTCCGCCGATTACTACGGTCTGCTGTGGGCCACGGGCCGCTGCACGCTCGCCGAGGTGGTCGGTGCCACCTCCCGGCTCCACATACCCATCTGGGCCGGACTCGGCGGTCTCGTGGTGAGCGGGATGATGCTGCAACCCGATCTCGACTCGCCCCTCACCCTCGCGAAGCTCGCGCTCGTCTCCCTCCTCACCCTCAACGGCCTACAGGCCGGCCTACTCGGCCGCCGCCTCAACACCACACCCACCATCACCCCCCACCTCCTGCTGTGGGGCGGCGCCACCGCCGTCATCTCCCAGGTCTGCTGGTGGGGCGCCGTAACCATCGGCTTCCTCAACACCAATTCCTAACCCCACACCCCAGACACCCCAGATACCGCGGATACCGCGGATACCGCGGATACCGCGGATACCGCGGATACCGCGGACACCGCGGACACCGCGGACACCGCGGACACCGCGGACACCGCGGACGTCGCGGACGTCGCGGACGTCGCGGACGTCGTGAACCCGTCCGCGAACTTGTCCGTGAACTTGTCCGTGAACTTGTCCGTGAACTTGTCCGTGAACACGCAGTGGTTCACCGTCAATGCGATGACGTCCGCGTCCGTCCCGCCCACCGGCCTCATCGCCGCCAACTGACCTCAGCCGCCCCCGAAATGGTTGGCGGCCTATGTCCAGCCCCAGACGGGCCGCAGTCGCTAAGCCGAGTGGCAGTGCGTAGCGATCTGACGCGTCCGGGGGTCCGGAGGGGCTGGTCATCGTCCTTGGGTGCGGGTTGGCGGGCAATGGCCTCGGGAAGGGTCCTCGATCGGTGTCGGGTGGGTGTCCGGACTCCCCGCGCCCCCAATCGGGGGCAGCGGGCCTCTCCCGATCGTCCGGGCGTCGGCTGACCGGCGGGACCGGGCCCGGGGGCTGCGACCACGGCCGTCCCTCCCCGCTCATCCCCCCGGCCATCCCCCGGGGGGATCCCGGAAGTCTTGTGGCATTCCGGGACGGGTCGGTCGGTCAAGGGTGGCCGCAGGCCATCGCGTAGCGACGCGACCGAAGGGAGCGCCCTTGACGGACCGGCCCGGCACGGAAGGACACTGGACTGGAGGGACGCCCCCAGGGCCCGTCAACGCCACCGACTCACCCGCAGCTCAGGCGCCCATAACCCCGCCCACGAACGCAGCCCAGGCGCCCGGCGCCACCGACAGTTCCGGTACGCCGTGCCGTCGACCTCCACCGGTCGTTCCGGCTCCTCATCGCGCTCCGACAGGTCGTTCATGCAAGCCGGGGACGGGGGTCACTCGCCCTTCTTGGAAGCGGCTTCCTTTTCTGCCTCCGCGAAAGGAGCCTCGCACGCCTGCTCCGTGGCCGTGAAGGACACCACGTCGGGCATGCCCAACTCGGCCTCCTTGCCCGTGGAGAAGTCGTAGCGCTGGGCGAGCAGCGTCCAGCCCTGCTTGGTCAGCGCCGTCGTGGTGAGCTTCCCGTCCTGCCGGCGCTCGCCGGGCTTCCAGCCGCGCTGCACCAGTGCCGCGACCGTGGCCTCGTACGCCTTCCGGGAGTCTGGCAGCGGCTCCATCGTCGTCCAGGGGGTCTCGCAGGCCAGCCTATCGGCGCGGCGTTTTCCGTCCTCCGTGGCCGCGTCCGCCCGGGACGGGACCTCGGTGGTCGCCATCGCCTGGTTCAGTCCGGCCACACCCGTCGCGGCAGCGATATCCGCCGCGGCCTGCTTCTTACCGAAGGCGCCGGCGGAGGTGGCCGGTGAGGCGGAGCCGGGCTCGGACCCGGACCCGGTCGACGGCTTCGCCTTCGACTGCACCGACGCGGTCGGCCCTCCCGCCTGTCCCCCGGACGGGCCGTCCTGCCCGCAGCCCGTCACCAGCAGCGCCCCGAGCACCGCTCCGGCCGCCGCAGTTGCCGTCCAACCGATCCCGCGCATCCGTCCCCCACCCCTGCCGTGCCGCCCGGCCAAGCAGGCCGGGCGGTCGTCGCAGGAGTCTCACACGGCGCGGCGCACACCGGGACGGCCGGGGGCCGGACCAGGGTTCACTCCTCCGGCGGAAACACCGCCTCCCCGCTGCCCGCCAGCGCGATCGAGATCGCTTCCACCGGGCAGCCCTCCGCCGCCGTGAGCACCGGCTCGTTCGCGTCCGTTTCCGCCGCGCGCGGATGCGACTGCCTCGCCGAGTCGAGGGCGAAGCCCTCCGGGGCGTGGTTCACGCACATGCCCGAGCCGATGCAGACCCCGCGGTCCACCTCGACCAGCCACCGGTCGCCCATCACGCACCGGCCGCGGGGGGCTCGTAGCCGGCCGGGAGGTGGATCATCTTGTGCTCCAGGTACTCGCTCAGGCCCTCCGGGCCGAACTCCCGGCCGACGCCGCTGTTCTTGTAGCCGCCGAACGGGCCGAGCATGTCCAGGCTGAAGGTGTTCACGTTGAACGTGCCGGTCCGCACCTGCCGCGCGAAGTCCACGCCGTGTTCCGCGTCCCCGGTCCAGACGCTGCCGCTGAGCCCGAACTCCGAGTCGTTGGCCACGCGCAGCGCCTCCGCCTCGTCCCCGTACGGGATCAGGCAGACGACCGGGCCGAAGATCTCCTCGCGGGCGATCCGCATCGAGTTGTCGACGTCCCCGAAGAGGGTCGGTTCCACGTACCAGCCCTGGTCGAGGCCGGCCGGGACGCCGCCGCCCGACAGGACCTTCGCGCCCTCCTCCTGCCCGATCCGGATGAAGTCGAGCGAACGCTGCTGCTGCCGCTTGGCCACCAGCGGGCCGAGCTGCGTCGCCGGGTCGAGCGGGTCGCCGACCACCAGGGCGCCGGCCGCCGCGGCGAGGGCCTCGGCCACCTCCTCGTAGCGGCTGCGCGGGGCGAGGATGCGGGTCTGCGCCACGCACGCCTGGCCGTTGTTCATCCAGGCCGCCGGGACGATGCCGGCGACGGCGGCGTCGAGGTCGGCGTCGGGGAGGATGACGGCGGCGGACTTGCCGCCGAGTTCGAGGGTGACTCGGGTGAGGTTGCGCGAGGCGACCTCCATGACGCGCCGGCCGGCCGCGACGGAGCCGGTGAACGCAACCTTGTCCACGCCCGGGTGGCCGACCAGGTACTCGCTGACCTCTCGGTCGGCGGGCAGGATCGACAGGACGCCTTCGGGCACTCCGGCCTCGCGGGCTATGTCGGCGAGGATGTAGGAGTCGAGGACCGCCTCCGGGGACGGCTTGAGGATCACCGTGCAGCCGCTGAGCAGCGCGGGCGCCAGCTTGGCGGCGGCGACGAACTGCGGGACGTTCCACGGGATGACGGCGGCGACGACGCCGACCGGCTCGCGCCGGACCAGGATCGGGCCGAGTACGCCCTGGCGGTACTCCTCGTAGGGGTAGGCGCGGGCGACGGTGATCGCGGCGTCGTAGACCATCATCGGGCCGAGGGCCTGGGCGAGGACGCTCCAGGAGTACGGGGACCCGTTCTGGGAGCTGATCGAGCGGGCGATCTCCTCGTGGCGGACGGCGATGGCGTCCTTGATTCGGCTGACGACCGCGATCCGCTCGTCGAGGGTCATGCGCGGCCAGGGGCCCTCGTCGAAGGCCGTGCGGGCCACGGCGACGGCGCGGTCCACGTCCGCCTTCGAGGCGTGCGGGACGCTGCCGATGACCTGCTCGGTGTGGGGCGAGACGATCTTGATCGTGTCGGAACCCAGCGGATCCGTCCACTCCCCGCCGATGAGCAGTTGTCCGTGTTCGACGAGCTCGGTCATGGCTGATGCCTCCTGCGGCTTGGGCGTTCCAGAACTGATACCAGTTCTAGTTCTAGGAGTCCACGCCCCTGACACAACCGGGACTGCGAGCGGGCCGGAAGATCCAACGAGTGGTAACGACTAGTCAGGAAGACTGCAAGATGGTCGACTTGGGCGACTATTGCAACACGTTCTTGTTGTTCTCGTTGTTCTCGTTGTTCTCGTTGTTCTCGTTGTTCTCGTTGGAACGGAGCCCCTCATGACAGAGGACACCTCAGCGGCGACGCCTCAAGTCACCGACCACGGCGGAGGCGTGTGGGGCATCAAGGTCCCCATCCCCGACAACCCGCTCGGCCACACCCTCGTCCACGTCCTCGACACCGACAGCGGCCCGGTCCTCATCGACACCGGCTGGGACGACCCCGAGTCCTGGGACACCCTCGCCGCCGGCCTCGGCGCCCTCGGCATCGCCGTCGCCGACGTCCACGGCGTGGTCATCACCCACCACCACCCCGACCACCACGGCCTGTCCGGCCAGGTCCGCGAAGCCTCCGGCGCCTGGATCGCCATGCACGCCGCCGACACCGAGATCGTCGTACGGACCCGGTCCTCCGAGCCCGGCGTCTGGTTCGACTACATGAGCGAGAAGCTCGCCACCGCCGGAGCCCCCGAAGAGCACATCGCCCCGCTGCGCGCCGCCCGCGCGAGCGGCCGCATGCGGACCCTGCCCGGGCTGCGGGCCGCGGTTCCCGACCGGGAGATCGTCCCCGGCGAGCTGCTGCCCCTGGCCGGCCGCCGGCTGCGGGCCATCTGGACCCCCGGGCACACCCCGGGCCACGTCTGCCTGCACCTGGAGGAACAGCATCCGGCGAACCTGCCCGGCAACGGCCGCCTCTTCTCCGGGGACCACCTGCTGCCCGGGATCTCCCCGCACATCGGCCTCTACGAGGACCCCTCCTCGGAGCGGGTCACCGACCCCCTCGGCGACTACCTCGACTCCCTCGAACGCATCGGCCGCCTGGAGCCCGCCGAGGTGCTCCCGGCCCACCAGTACGCGTTCACCGACGCCCCTGGCCGCGTACGGGAGCTCCTGGACCACCACGAGGAGCGGCTGACCGGGCTGTGGGAACTGCTCGTCGCGCAGCCGCTGACCCCGTGGGGGCTGGCCGAGCGGATGGAGTGGAACCGGCCCTGGGAGCAAATCCCGTACGGCTCCCGCAACATCGCCGTCTCGGAAGCGGAAGCCCACCTGCGGCGGCTGGTGAAACAGGGCCGCGCGGAGGCGGTACCGGGCAGCGACCCGGTGACGTACCGCGGCTTGTGAACGGCCCGGTGAGAGGCCCTGCGAGGAGCCCCGTGACGAGCCGGGCGGCGACCGGGCGGCGGGTCCGGTAAGGGGCACCCGGGTCCGGCGCCACCAGGTGCGCGGGCTACGGGCCGGTAGAGTATGGGCGTCGTCAACACCTTCGTACGGGGGGAAGCCGGTGTAATTCCGGCGCTGACCCGCAACCGTGACCCTCCCTCGGCACCGCCGGGGCGGGGAGCCGGAATGCCCCGTACCGGAGGTGCGCGGCTCGAGCCGCCGGTTCCCCCGGCGGCCGGCACCGTCGAGGTAAACGGAGCCGGAGCCCGGTGCCAGCCCCCTGCTGTGCCGCCTGCCTCCGGGTCCCCAGCAGGAGAGGCACCCGCCCCACATGAACGTCCGCCGCAGCGCCGCCACGCTCGCCGCCTCCGCCGTGCTCTGCGTGGGTGCCGCCCCCGCAGCCCTCGCCGACACCGCCGCGCCCTCCCCGGCGCCCGCCGTCCCCTCCGGCCTCTTCGGCAAGAAGGACCCGACGTACGACGGGGTGTGGCGGCAGTCGTTCGCGCTGCTCGGCCAGCACGCGGCCGGGGTCGAGCCCGCCGGGAAGGCCATCGACTGGCTGACCGGCCAGCAGTGCGCGAACGGCTCCTTCCCCTCCTTCCGCGCGGACACCTCCAAGGCGTGCGACGCCTCGGCGTTCATCGACTCCAACGCCACCGCGGCCGCCGTACAGGCGCTCGCCGCGCTCGGCGGACACGACGAGACGGTGAAGAAGGCCGTCGACTGGCTCAAGTCCGCGCAGAACGCGGACGGCGGCTGGAGCAACAACCCCGGCGGCGCCATGGACAGCGGTACGGACGCCATCTCGACCGGCATCGTGATCAGCGCCCTGGCGGCGGCCGGTGAGAAGCCCGCCGAGGTCAAGTCGAAGACGGGCAAGTCGGCGTACGAGGGGCTGCTCGCCTTCCAGCTGGGCTGCTCCGCGGAGCCGGCCGCCGACCGGGGCGCCTTCGCGTTCCAGCCGACCGACGGGAAGCTGCTCGCCAACGCCCACGCCACGTCCGCCGCCGCGCTGGCCGGCCTCGGCAAGGGCGAGGCCGTCGCCCCCGCCGCGTCGGACACCCCCGCGACCGCGCTGGCCTGCCCGGCGACCGCGGGTGACCCGGCGGCCGCCGCCCAGGGCGCGGCCGGATACCTGGCCGAGGCCCTGAAGAAGGACGGCCACCTCACCGCCGCGACCCCGGGCTCCGACCAGCCGACCCCGGACATCGGCAACACCGCCGAAGCGGTGATCGCCCTGGCCGCGGCCGGACACAAGCAGTCGGCGGCGGGCGCACTGGAGTGGCTGAAGGCCAACTCCGCCGAGTGGTCCAAGGACAACCCGGCCGGCCTGGGCACCCTGGTCCTGGCCGCGCACGCGACCGGCACCGACCCGAAGGCCTTCGGCGGCACGGACCTGGTGGCGGCGCTGAACGAGACGGGCCCGGCGCCCGAGCGGGCCACGGGCGCCCAGGAGAAGGACTCCGGCAAGAAGAGCTCCGACAAGTCCGAGGGCTCCGGCAGCAAGAACGTCTGGTGGATGATCGGCGCGGGCGCCGCGGCCGGTATGGGCATCGGCATCGTGCTGAGCGGCCGCCGGAAGAAGAACCAGCTCTGATGCGCCGCCGTCTGACCCCGCTGCTCGTCGGTCTCGGCCTCGTCCTCACGCTCCTCGCCGCGTCCCCGGCCCTCGCCTCCACGTACCGCTACTGGTCGTTCTGGGACGGCTCGGGCGGCCAGTGGAAGTACGCCACCCAGGGCCCCTCCTCGGCGCGGCCGGCGGACGGCTCCGTGCAGGGCTTCCACTTCGTGGTCAGCAAGGACGCCGCCGACCAGGCCGCCCCGCCGCGCACCGGCCCGGACTTCGCGGCCGTCTGCTCCGCCACCCCGGCGGTGGACGGCAAGAAGCGGGTCGCCGTGGTCATCGACTTCGGCAGCCCGGCGGACGCCCCGACGGGCGACGCCCCGCCTCAGGACGCCCCGCGCACGGCGTGCGCGCAGCTCGGCCCGGACGCCACGGCCGCCGAGGCCCTGGCGGAGGTGGCGAAGCCGCTGCGCTACAACAGCGCGGCGCTGCTGTGCGCGGTCTCGGGATACCCGAAGCAGGGCTGCGGCGAGCCGGTCGCGGAGGCCTCCGCCGACCCCTCCGCCGATGCCTCCGCCGACACCGGCAAGAGCGGCGGCCCGTCGGCGGGCCTCCTCGCGGGCATCGCGGCGGTGGCGGCCCTGGCCGCGGCCGCCCTCTGGCAATCGCGCCGCCGCCGCACCCGGTGACCCCGGACCCCGCCGACGCGGGCTCCCGCGCCGGCGGAGCGGGCGCCGACGGCGGGCGGCCGCCCGCCAGGGCCACCCGCACCACCCACGGCGCGGCGCGCGACGTCCTCACCCCGGCCGGGCGGGACGCCGACCGGGCAACCGGCGCCCCGCGCGTGCCGACGTACAAAAAGAAATGGCAGGCCCCCGAGGCCAGTCGGAGCAATGCCCTGCACGCGGGGGCCTGGTGGCTCTGGGCGCTCGGGCTCGCCACCGCCGCCTCGCGCACCACCAATCCGCTGCTGCTCGGCCTCGTCGTCGGGGTCGCCGGGTACGTCGTCGCAGCGCGCCGTACGGACGCCCCCTGGGCCCGTTCCTACGGCGCCTTCGTCAAGCTCGGCCTCTTCGTCATCGGGCTGCGCCTCCTCTTCTCCATGCTCCTGGGCTCCCCCATCCCCGGCTCGCACACCTTGTTCACCCTCCCGGAGATCCCGTTGCCTGCCTGGGCGCAGGGCATCCGGTTCGGTGGCCGGGTCACCGCCGAGCAGCTCGTCTTCGCCTTCTACGACGGTGCGAAGCTGGCCACGCTGCTGATCTGCGTCGGCGCCGCCAACGCCCTCGCGAATCCGGCCCGGCTGCTGAAGTCCCTGCCGGCGGCCCTGTACGAGGTGGGCGTCGCCGTGGTCGTCGCGATGACCTTCGCGCCGAACATGGTCGCGGACGTGCTCCGGCTGCGTACCGCCCGCCGCCTGCGCGGGCGGCCCACGGGCGGGGTCAAGGCGGTCCTTCAGATCGGCCTGCCGGTGCTGGAGGGCGCGCTGGAACGTTCCGTCGCCCTCGCCGCGTCCATGGACGCCCGCGGCTACGGCCGCACCGCGCGGGTCCCGGCCGCCGTCCGGCACACCACCAACGTCCTCACCCTCGGCGGGCTGCTCGGCATGTGCGCGGGTACGTACGGGCTGCTGGCGGCGGAGGGCGCCGTGTACGGCCTGCCGATCCTCCTCATCGGCCTCGCCCTGGCCCTCGCGGGGCTGCGGCTCGGCGGCCGCCGGTCGATCCGGACCCGGTACCGGCCCGACCGGTGGGGCCTGCGGTCCTGGCTCGTCGCCGGGTCGGGCGCGGCGGTCGCGGCGCTGCTGATCCGGGCCGCGTCCCTGGATCCGGAGGGGCTGCGCCCGGGTGTGGTCCCCCTCGTCGCGCCGGTCCTCCCCTTCTACCCCGCCGCGGTGATCCTGATCGGCCTGCTTCCCGCCTTCGTGGCACCCGTACCGCCGAAGGAGGCGTCGCTGTGATCCGTTTCGACGAGGTGTCGGTGACGTACGAGGGCGCGCCGTCCCCTTCTCTGTGCAACGCGGACTTCGTCCTCCCCGAGGGCGAGCTGACGCTCCTGATCGGCCCCTCGGGCGTCGGCAAATCCACCCTCCTCGGGGCGGTCTCCGGCCTGGTCCCGCACTTCACCGGGGGCCGGCTCCAGGGCCGGGTCACGGTCGCGGGCCGCGACACCCGTACGCACAAGCCGCGCGAGCTGGCGGACGTGGTCGGCACGGTGGGCCAAGACCCGCTGGCCCACTTCGTGACGGACGTGGTCGAGGACGAGCTCGCCTACGGCATGGAGTCCCTGGGCCTTCCCCCCGCCGTCATGCGCCGCCGGGTGGAGGAGACCCTCGACCTGCTCGGCCTCGGCGAGCTGCGCGACCGCCCCATCGCCACCCTGTCCGGGGGCCAGCAGCAGCGGGTCGCGATCGGCTCGGTCCTGACCCCGCACCCGCGGGTGCTCGTCCTGGACGAGCCGACGTCCGCGCTGGACCCGGCGGCGGCGGAGGAGGTCCTGGCGGTCCTCCAGCGACTGGTCCACGACCTGGGCACGACCGTGCTGATGGCGGAGCACCGCCTGGAGCGGGTGGTCCAGTACGCCGACCAGGTCCTGCTCCTCCCCGCCCCGGGCGCGGCGCCCGTCCTGGGCTCCCCTTCCTCGGTCATGGCCGTCTCCCCGGTCCACCCGCCGGTGGTCGCCCTGGGGCGGCTGGCCGACTGGTCCCCCCTTCCCCTGTCCGTCCGCGACGCCCGCCGCCGGTCCGCTCCGCTGCGGTCCCGCCTGTCCCGCCTGTCCGGCGTGGCCGAGCTGGACCCGTCCGACCCAGCGCGCGGCGCCGCTTCCCGGGCTCTGCCCGGACCCGCGCCTCAAACGCCGGCGGGGCTGGTTTTGCCCGGGGCGGAGCCCCGGGGAACGGTGGAAGGGTGGGTAGGGGACGGCCGCCCGCAGGGCTCCCGCTCCGGCCCGCACCCGCTCGCCCGCCTGCTCCGGCGTGGCCGAACGACGCCCCCGCCGTCGGCGTCGGCAACCGGCACCGCCACCGGCCCGGCCACCGTCAAGGCCGTCTCCCTCCGCCGCGGCCGCGCAGAGGTCCTCCGCGACATCAACCTCGCGGTAGCGCCCGGCGAGATCGTCGCCCTGATGGGCCGCAACGGCGCCGGCAAGTCCACCCTCCTCGCCACCCTCGTCGGTACGCTCGAACCCACCACCGGCCAGGTGACCGTCAGCGGCCGCACCCCCCACCGCACCCCTCCCCCCGAGATGGTGACCCGCGTGGGCCTGGTGCCGCAGGAGCCCCGCGACCTCCTCTACGCCGACACCGTCGCCGCCGAGTGCGCCGCCGCCGACCACGACGCCCACGCGGCACCCGGTACCTGCCGGGCCCTCGTCACCTCGCTGCTCCCCGACGTCCCCGACGACACCCACCCGCGCGATCTCTCCGAGGGCCAGCGCCTGGCCCTAGCGCTGGCGCTCGTACTGACCGGCCGCCCGGCGCTGCTCCTGCTCGACGAGCCGACCCGCGGTCTGGACTACGCGGCCAAGGCCCGCCTGGTCGAGATCCTGCGCGGCCTGGCCGGCGAAGGCCACGCGATCGTCCTGGCCACCCACGACGTGGAGCTCGCCGCCGAGCTGGCCCACCGGGTGGTGATCCTGGCCGGCGGCGAGGTCGTCGCGGACGGGCCGACCGCCGAGGTGGTCGTCTCCTCCCCCGCCTTCGCGCCGCAGGTGGCCAAGATCCTGGCCCCGGGCCACTGGCTCACGGTGTCCCAGGTGGCCGCCGCCCTCCAGACGGAACCCCAGGCCCCGCCGGCCTCCGCCCACGACGGCGGCGGTACGCCATGAGCATCCGCCCCCGCCCCATCCGCATCGGCCCCCGCGCCGCCGCCGCCCTGGTCCTCGTCACCCTCATCGGCATCGCCGCCTTCGGCTGGCCCCTGCTCGCCGACGCCCGCTCGGGCCTGGCGCACTCCCAGGACGCCCCCTGGCTCTTCGCCGCGCTGCTCCCCCTCCTCGTCGGGGTGGTCGTCGCGACCATCGCCGACGACGGCATGGACGCCAAGGCCGTCGCCATGCTCGGCGTACTGGCCGCGGTGGGGGCCGCGCTGCGTCCCCTCGGCGCGGGCACGGCCGGTCTGGAGCCCATGTTCTTCCTGCTGGTGCTGAGCGGACGCGTCCTCGGCCCCGGCTTCGGGTTCGTCCTCGGAGCGGTGACGATGTTCGCGTCGGCCCTGCTCACGGGCGGGGTCGGACCGTGGATGCCGTTCCAGATGCTGGCCATGGGCTGGTTCTCGCTGGGCGCGGGGCTGCTGCCGGGCCCGGACGGGATCCGGGGGCGGGCCGAGCTGGCGCTGCTCTCGGCGTACGGATTCCTCGGCTCCTTCGTGTACGGCACGGTCATGAACCTCCAGGGCTGGGTGATCCTGCAGGGCATGGGCCAGGGCATCTCCTTCCACCCCGGTGAGCCGGTGGCCGCGAATCTGGCGCGCTTCCTCGCGTACTGCCTGGCGACCTCGGTGGGCTGGGACCTGGGGCGGGCCGCGCTGACCGTCGTACTCACGCTCACGCTCGGCACGACCCTGCTGAAGGCGCTGCGCCGGGCCACGCGCAAAGCTGCCTTCGATGCGCCCGTGGCCTTCGATCCGGGGGTCGGGTCCGGCGGTAAACCTTCCCCCGGAAGGGGTACGGGTGGGCACGGAGGGTGAGATCCGGGGGGTCCGGCGGTGACCCGCCCCACAGGACCTAGGTCACATACGAACCGGGATAGTAGTCCTTAAACGTCCCGTATGAACCCCCTGATACCGGCTCTCACCTGCCCTGATGGGTGCCGGGCCGGTGGGGGGTCGTTGCGCCCCGGCTGCGAGGACCACTAGTAAGAGGGGTCGTTGCCAGGGCCGGGGATGCCCCGTAGAACTGGATGAGTCGCAGGGCGGACGGAGATCCCCCCGGGGTCGCCCCCGGTCTCCCGCTCCCGCCGACGAACCCCTCTCCTTCGCGTGAGTGGCTCACGCATGTCTTCGGCATGCCCGCGACCGTCCTTGTCCCCTTCGGAAGGCCCCTCCGTGTCCAACGCCGTCATCCGCCGCATCGCCGCTTCCAAGAAGACCCTCGCGGGTACCGTCCTCGCCCTGGGCGTCGCCGGTTCCATGCTGGCCGCGGTTCCCGCGCAGGCCGCCCCGCTGAGCGCCAAGGCGATCGCCCAGCAGATGATCAAGGACCCGGCCCAGTTCGCCGCCTTCAACAACATCGTTTCCCGCGAGAGCGGCTGGGACCACACCGCCACGAACTCCTCCTCGGGCGCCTACGGCCTGGTCCAGGCCCTGCCGGCCTCGAAGATGGCCTCGGCGGGCTCGGACTGGAAGACCAACCCGGCCACCCAGATCAAGTGGGGCCTGGACTACATGAACTCCCGCTACGGCAGCCCCGTCGGCGCCTGGAGCTTCTGGCAGACCCACCACTGGTACTAAGCCACCAGCGGCAACGGACGACGTAGCAGCACCACGCAGCACGCAGCACGCACCGCGCAGCACGCACCGCGCAGCGCCACGCACCAGCAGGCACGTGCGAAGGCCCCGGCGGCCGACCTCCCCAGGTCCGGCCACCGGGGCCTTCGGCTATCCCATCCCACAGGGTCCGAGGCCAACGCCGCCGTACTACAGGCGCTGGATGATGGTGCCCGTCGCCAGCGCGCCTCCCGCGCACATGGTGATCAGGGCGAATTCCTTGTCGCGCCGCTCCAGCTCGTGCAGCGCGGTGGTGATCAGCCGGGCGCCGGTGGCGCCGACGGGGTGGCCCAGCGCGATGCCGCCGCCGTTGACGTTGACCTTCTCCAGGTCCTGGTCGAAGACCTGGGCCCAGCTGAGGACCACGGAGGCGAACGCCTCGTTGATCTCGACGAGGTCGATGTCCTTCAGCGACATGCCGGCCTTGCCCAGCACCGCCCGCGTCGCGTCGATCGGCCCGTCCAGGTGGTAGTGCGGGTCGGCGCCGACCAGCGTCTGGGCGACGATCCGGGCGCGCGGCCGCAGCTTGAGCGCGCGGGCCATCTTGCGCGAGGCCCACATCACGGCGGCGGCGCCGTCGGAGATCTGCGAGGAGTTCCCGGCGGTGTGCACGGCGGTCGGCATGACCGGCTTGAGCCGGGCGAGCGCCTCCATGGAGGTGTCGCGCAGCCCCTCGTCCCGGTCGACCAGCCGCCACATGCCCTGGCCGGCGGCCTGCTCGGCCTCGGTGGTCGGCACCTGTACGGCGAAGGTCTCGCGCTTGAACCGCTCCTCGGCCCAGGCGGTCGCGGCCCGCTCCTGCGAGAGCACGCCCAGCCTGTCCACGTCCTCGCGGGTCAGACCGCGGTTCCGGGCGATGCGCTCGGCGGCCTCGAACTGGTTCGGGAGGTCGACGTTCCACTCGTCCGGGAAGGGCTTGCCCGGGCCGTGCTTGGATCCGGAGCCGAGCGGGACGCGGCTCATGGCCTCGACCCCGCAGGCGATCCCGATGTCCATGACGCCGCCGGAGATCATGTTGGCGACCATGTGGTTGGCCTGCTGGGAGCTGCCGCACTGACAGTCCACGGTGGTCGCGGCCGTCTCGTAGGGGAGGCCCATGGCCAGCCAGGCGTTGCGGGCGGGGTTCATCGACTGCTCGCCGGCGTGGGTGACGGTGCCGCCGACGATCTGCTCGACGCAGTCGGGCTGGATACCGGTGCGGGCGAGGAGCTCGCGGTAGGTCTCGCCGAGAAGGTAGGCGGGGTGAAGGTTGGCGAGTGCGCCCCCGCGCTTGCCGATGGGGGTGCGTACGGCTTCGACGATGACGGGTTCCGCGGCCATGAGCTCGTCCTTTCCTGCTCCTGCGTAGCGCACGGCGCGCTCAGGTGGCGCGCCTCGGCTGGCGGGCGGGCCGTCCCGGCGCCCCGCCCGAACTAGTACGCGTTCTAGTTCTCCCCGCAGTCTTATGACCAGAAGACCCGGTACGCAAGGGTCTTGCACGTGGCTTACACGGATTCCACACGCAACAGTTGGTGCGGGGCCCCTTGTCACTTCTAGAACTCGTTACTACCTTCGAGCCAACTTCTGATGGGCCGTCAGACTTTGGAGTCGCCCGATGCCCTGCCCCGCGCTGCCCGAAGGCTTCGACGCCACCGACCCGGACCTGCTCCAAGACCGGGTCCCCTACCCCGAGTTCGCACAGTTGCGGGAGACCGCACCCGTCTGGTGGTGCCCGCAGGAGCGGGGCATCACCGGCTTCGACGACGAGGGGTACTGGGCCGTCACCCGGCACGCGGACGTCAAGTACGTCTCCACGCACCCGGAGCTGTTCTCCTCCACGACGAACACGGCGATCATCCGCTTCAACGAGCACATCCAGCGCGAAGCGATAGATGCCCAGCGCCTGATCATGCTGAACATGGATCCGCCGGAACACACCCGCGTACGCCAGATCGTGCAGCGGGGCTTCACCCCGCGGGCCATCCGCGGGCTGGAGGAGGCCCTGCGCGACCGCGCCCGGAAGATCGTCGCGGAGGCGCTGGCGGCCTCGGCCGACGGCAGCTTCGACTTCGTCACGCAGGTGGCGTGCGAACTCCCGCTGCAGGCCATCGCCGAGCTGATCGGCGTACCGCAGGAGGACCGCTCGCGGATCTTCGACTGGTCGAACAAGATGATCGCCTACGACGACCCGGAGTACGCGATCACCGCGGAGGTCGGCGGCAACGCGGCCATGGAGCTCATCGGCTACTCGATGAACCTCTCCACCGAGCGCAAGGAATGCCCGGCCCAGGACATCGTCACGCAGCTGGTCGCCGCCGAGGGCCAGGGCAACCTGGGCTCCGACGAGTTCGGCTTCTTCGTGCTGCTGCTCGCGGTCGCGGGCAACGAGACCACGCGCAACGCCATCAGCCACGGCATGCACGCCTTCCTGACCCACCCCGATCAGTGGGAGCTGTACAAGGCGACCCGCCCCTCGACGGCCGCCGAGGAGATCGTGCGCTGGGCCACGCCCGTGGTGTCCTTCCAGCGCACCGCCACCCAGGACACCGAACTGGGCGGCCAGAAGATCAAGGCGGGCGACCGGGTGGGCATGTTCTACTCCTCCGCCAACCACGACCCCGAGGTCTTCACCGACCCCGACCGCTTCGACATCACCCGCGACCCGAACCCGCACCTTGGCTTCGGCGGCGGCGGTCCCCACTTCTGCCTCGGCAAGTCGCTGGCCATCATGGAGATCGACCTGATGTTCAACGCGCTGGCCGACACCCTGCCCGACCTGCGCCTCGTCGGCGACGGCCCGCGCCGGCTGCGCGCGGCCTGGCTGAACGGCATCAAAGAGCTGCGGGTCAGCCACGGCTGACCCGTGATCCAGGACGGCAGGGGCCCCACCTCCCACGCCCGGCCCCTGCCGTCCCTCGGTCCCGCGCTGCTGTTACCGGTCAGTCGTTACCGTCTCGCCGCCATCCGGATCATTGCCTTGGCGCCGACCGGCCCCCAGACTGCCCGGATGAACCTTGAGGACCCCAGCGCCAGACGCTGGCAGCGGTTGCCGACGACCTGGCTGCGGATGGCCGAGGAGAACGGGTCCGAGCCCATGAGCCAGGGCGTCCTGGCCCTCATCGAGGCCGCCCGCGAAGAGCCGGAACTGCGTCGCCTGTACCCGTACACCAGCCACTTCACGCTGTGGTTCAGCGCCTCCGCCGGACACCCCTTCGCCGTGACCGCCCCGGCCGTGGAGCCCCTGCCCGACGGCCGCTTCCGCGTACGCGGCCCCCGCCAGACCACGGTCCTCGGCGAAACGGACACGGCGACGGCGGCGATAGCCCTGGTGGTGGCAAACCTCCCGACAGCCTGACAGGGGCGCGGGGAACTGCGCACCCAGCCACAACGAACCCGCACCCAAATCTCACGGCCGGGGTCCCGGGGCACAGCCCCGGGGAACGGGCGAAGGGCGGGTAGGGGACGGCCCCGCAGGGCCCGCCCCGGCTCCGCCGCACCCGCGCCGCACCCGCCCGAGTGGCGGGAGCCAAGCAACCGGCGGACCATGGCAGAACGCGGCGATCCAGCGCGAAGGGGTGCCGGGACGGGCTGCTACACCGCCCCGGCACCCCTTCGTCGTCGCCTCAGGCGTTCGTGCGCTCCCCCGCACCAACCCGCTCCGGCACCCGCGGCCGCGGCACGGCCACCCCGGCCGGAACAGCGGCACCCCGGGGACCGGAGAGCACGTAGACGAGCCCGAAACCGGCCCCGACGACGACCGCTCCGCCGACCGCGTCGAGCACCCAGTGGTTGGCGGTGGCGACGATCGCGCAGACGGTGATCGTCGGGTGCAGCGCCCCCAGCAGCTTCTGCCAGCCCTTCGGCGCGAGCGTGACGATCACGACCCCGCACCACAGCGACCAGCCGAAGTGCAGCGAGGGCATCGCCGCGTACTGGTTGGAGATCGCCGTCATGGCCCCGTAGCTCGGGTTCGCCAGGTCCTGCACCCCGTGCACGGTGTCGATGAAGCCCAGGTCGGGCATCAGGCGCGGCGGCGCGAGCGGGTACAGCCAGAAGCCTATGAGGGCGAGCACGGTGGCCAGGCCCAGGGAGGCCCGCGCCCAGCGGTAGTCCTTGGGGCGGCGCCAGTACAGGACGGCCAGGATCGTCAGCGGGACCACGAAGTGGAAGGAGGTGTAGTAGAAGTTGAAGAACGCCTCCAGCCAGGGCGTCTTCGCGACGGCGTGGTTCACGGCGTGCTCGATGTCGATGCCGAGCGCCTTCTCGATGCCGTGGATCTGGCTTCCGTTGCCCTCGGCGAGGCTCCGGCCGGTGGGCGCGGCGGCCCGGATGTACGAGTACAGCGAGTACCCGACCCGTATCAGCAGCAGCTCCAGCAGCAGGTTCGGACGCGAGAGCACGCGCCGCCAGAACGGCAGCAGCGGGATCCGCGCCCACCGCGCGGGGGCGGGCCGCCCGTAGGCCGTCGGCACGGGCTCGCGCCAGTACGGGGACGAGCGCGGCAGGAACGGCACGGCGCAGGCCGCCGCGACGGCCGCGAGCAGCAGCACGTTGTCCCGTACGGGGGCCAGCGCGGCCAGGTTGGGCAGCAGTACGTCGCTCGGCAGGGTCATGGCGAGGACCACCGCCACCGGCCACACGGGCCGGTCGGCGGCCCGCTTGCCGACCTTGCCGGCGACGGCGAGCAGCACCCAGAGCAGCTGGTGGCGCCACCCGGTCGGGGACACGGCGACGGCCACGCAGCCGGTGATGGCGACGGCGAGCAGCAGCTGCCCGTCGCGGGCGTAGCGGGCGGCGCGGCGCAGGCCGAACCAGGCGACGGCGGCCGCGAGGGCGAGGTAGAGCAGGATCTCGCCGGGGCCGGTCAGGCCGAGGCGCAGCAGCGCGCCGTGCACGGACTGGTTGGCGAGGCTGTCGGGGGCGCCGCCGAGGCCGGTGCCGGCCAGGTGCCGGACCCAGTACGTCCACGAGTCGTGCGGCAGGGCCGCCCAGGACAGCGCGGTGGCTCCGGCGAAGGTCGCGGCGGCGGCGCGCGCGGTGGGCTTGCGCCCGGTCAGCCACAGCAGCGGGGCGAAGAGCAGCAGCGCGGGCTGGAGGGCGGCGGCGAGCCCGATCAGGAACCCGGACGGGCGGTCGCCCGGGACCCGGAACACGGCCAGCAGCACCAGCAGGACGGGCAGTACGGCGGTCTGGCCGGGCGAGGCGGCTTCGCGGACGGGCAGCGAGACCATCATCAGCGCGACCAGCACGGGCGCGGCCAGCAGCGCGGTGCGCCGGGGCACGGGGTCGGGCAGGCCGCGCGCGGCGACGAGCCCGATGGCGGCGACGAACAGCAGGGTCACGCAGGTCCAGGCCACCTCCAGGGAGGGCGTGGCGAAGCCGAGGAGCGGCTTGAGGACCAGCCCCGCGAAGGGGGTCCCGGTGAACTGGCCGTTCTCGTAGAGCAGACCCGGCAGGCTGCCCGCGGTTCCGGGGAGGTGGAAGTCGCTGAGCCACTCGCCCGGTGGCACGCGCAGCACCACGGCGGCCTGCCTGACGGCGAGCAGCCCTGCCAGCGCCCACAGCATGAGGCGTGCCGCCCCGAGCCTGCCGCCGCTACCGCCTATGACCCCGGCATGTCCGTTCGCACCACTGTGCTCCGCCGCGTTAGCCACGCCTCGCCGGCCTCCCGCCCTGTTGACCGCAACCCTGACTTTGCCTGGCTGCCGCGTTTGATACCGCGATTCATACCGCGTCCTTCATTTACCCGGACGACGATATCCCCCGCGCGATACCTAGGATGGCGTGCATGAGCATCGTGAAGATCAACGCCCTCACCGTCCCGGCCGAACAGCGAGAGGTCCTGGAGCAGCGGTTTGCCTCCCGAGCGGGCTCCGTGGAGGGCTCGGACGGGTTCGAGTGGTTCGAGCTGCTGCGGCCCGTCGAGGGCACGGACCAGTACCTGGTGTACACGCGCTGGCGCTCCGAGGAGGACTTCCAGGCGTGGATGGAGGGCCCGATGAAGGCGGCCCACCAGGGTGGCGGCGCGGCGGCCGGGGCAGCGGGCGGCGCGGGTGGCGGCGAGCGCCCGAAGCCTGCTGCGACGGGGTCGTCGGTGTGGTCGTTCGAGGTCGTGCAGCAGGCCGCGCCGAAGCAGGCCTGATCGACGGAGGGGCCCGGAGCGGATGCTCCGGGCCCCTCCACGTCTCATCCGATTCTCACGTCGGCGCTTCCTTCGGCTCCTCCGGCTCCGTCAGCTGCTTCAGCTGCTTCAGCTGCTTCAGCTCCAGAAGGCGTCGCTCTCCTCGATGCTCTCGGTGCAGACGTCGAGGTCGCTGTACTTCCCGCCGACGATCGTGAAGAAGATCCCCTCGTGGATCTCGATCCCGCGGTCGCCGCGGTCCGCGCGCGTTGTGTGGAAACTCATGGCGTGACCGCGGCCGTCGGCGAGCACTTTGTCCAGATGGACCTGGAGCGTCCCCTTGGTCTCCTCGCCCAGCCGGCGGTAGAGGTCGAGGACCGCCTCCCGCCCCTTGTGGTGCCCGGAGATGGGGCTGCTGCCGGGCATGTGCTGGATGACGTCGGCCGTCATCATCGCGCCCAGCTTCTCCATGTCGCCCTGGTTGAAGGCCTCGTAGCCGCGACGGACCAGGACACAGTCAGGATGCTCCGACATGACGCTTCACGCCCTTCGTGCGCACGGTTTGCCCTTTTTCCTATCATCGGCCCGAGCCTGTGGATATTCCACGCGAGGCGGCTCCGTCCGGCTCCACAATGACGCCATGACCAGCAACGAGAAGACCCCGACCACCACCATCGCCACCCCCACCGCCTCTGCGACCGCCACGGCCTCATGGCGGGTCGTCGCCGAGGCGTTCACCACCCCGGACGCCACCGCGCTGCGCCGCGCGTACTACGCGGAGGTCGCGGGCCGGTACTGGGAGCGGGACGTCACCGAGGCCGAGATCGACCAGGGGCTCCTGGACTTCCCGGACGACGAATTGAGGGCGCCGACGGGGCGGTTCGTGGTCGGCAGGCTGGACGGCCGGCCCCTGGCCTGCGGAGGCATACGTCTCCTCGACCCCGCCACGGCCGAGCTCACCAGGGTGTACGTGGACCCGCGCGCCCGCGGTACCGGCGGCGGCGCGGCCCTCCTGCGGGCGCTGGAGGAGGCGGGCCGCGAGCTGGGCGCCGAGCGCGTCCGGCTGGACACCCGGTCGGACCTGGTGGAGGCCCGCGCCTTGTACGCGCGTCACGGGTACGCGGAGATACCCGCGTACAGCTCCGGCCCGTACGCCCAGCACTGGTTCGAGAAGCACCTGGTCTGATCCGGCCTGCCCGCCCGGCCTGCCCGCCTGCGACTTCGGGCGGCCGGGGCGGCTGGCCGGGGCGGGGTCAGGGCGTGGCGGAGTGGTCCCGGCGCGACAGGGCCTCGTAGGGCTCCTCGGAGTCGGATCCGCAGAGCTCCGTGTTGAGCTCCGCGACCAGTTTCGACAGGTCGGTCGGGCGGTCCGGGCCCCACCAGTCGCCGAGCAGTTCGGCGAGCGAGTCCTGGCGGGCGGCGGACAGCTTCAGCGCGCTCTCCCGGCCCTTCTCCGTCAGGATCAGCGGCAGCCCGTCGCGGACGGCCAGCCCGCGCTCCTCGATCTGGCGGGCCGCGTCCGTGATGGCCTTCAACGGCACGATGGTCCGCTCGGCGAGCACGGCGGGTTCGGCGGAGCCGTACTTGTTGATCCGCAGCAGCAGCCAGCTGGAGGCGGGCAGCAGGTCGTAGCCGGCCTTCTCGGTGATCTTCTCGTAGACGTGCTTGCGACCCTGGAGGGTCCCGAGCACCGACAGGGCGCGGGCGACCTCGTCCCGTGAGGAGCGGTGGACCGGGTTCGAGGCGAGGGTCTCGGTGACATCGGGCGCCGTCACCGAGCCGCGCAGCTTGTCCTCCTTGAGGAACCAGGCCACGACGAAGGCCACCAACACCACGGGTGCGGCGTACAGGAAGACGTCGGTGATGGAGGTGGAGTAGGCGTCCAGCACCCTCGGACGCAGGGCGGGAGGGAGGGCCGCGATGGCCCGCGGGTCGGCCTCCAGCCGCGAGGCGTCCACCCCGGGCGGCAGCGGGAGTCCGGCCAGTGCGGCGGCCAGTTTGCCGTCGAGCCGGTTGGTGAAGATCGTGCCGAAGATGGCGACGCCGAAGGAGGCGCCGATGGAGCGGAAGAAGGTGGCACCGGAGGTGGCGACTCCGAGGTCGGCGTAGCTGACCGAGTTCTGCACCACCAGTACGAGCACCTGCATGACCAGTCCGAGGCCGGCGCCGAAGACGAAGAAGTAGGTGCTCATCTCCCAGGTGGAACTGGTGCGCTCCAACTGGTGCAGGAGCAGCAGCCCGACGGCGGTCACGGCCGTGCCCGCGATCGGGAAGACCTTCCAGCGTCCGGTGCGGCTGACGATCTGGCCGGAGCCGGTGGAGGTGATCAGCATGCCGAGCACCATCGGCAGCATGTGGACGCCCGACATGGTCGGCGAGACGCCCTGGACGACCTGGAGGAAGGTCGGCAGGTAGACCATCGCGCCGAACATCGCGAAGCCCACGACGAAGCTGATCAGCGAGCAGAGGGTGAAGGTCCGGATCCGGAACAGCTTGAGCGGGAGCACGGGCTCCACGGCCCGCCGCTCGACGAGGACGAAGGCGATCAGCAGCACGACGCCCAGTACGGCCAGTCCGATGATCTGCGGGGAGCTCCAGCCCCAGGTCCCGCCGAGGGAGGCCACGAGCACGAGGCAGGTCGCGACGGAGGCGATGAGGAAGGTGCCGAGGTAGTCGATGGTGTGCTTCTCGGAGCGCACCGGGATGTGCAGGCTCGCGGCGATGACGACGAGCGCGACGAGACCGATGGGGAGGTTGATGTAGAAGACCCAGCGCCATGACAGGTGGTCCACGAACAGCCCGCCCAGCAGCGGACCGAGCACGCTGGTCGCTCCGAAGACCGCGCCGAAGAGGCCCTGGTACTTGCCGCGTTCGCGCGGCGGGACGATGTCGCCGACGATCGCCATCGACAGCACCATCAGCCCGCCGCCGCCCAGGCCTTGCAGCGCGCGGAACCCGATGAGCTGCGGCATGTTCTGCCCGAGCCCGCACAGGGCGGACCCGATCAGGAACAGCACGATGGCGTACTGGAAGAGCTTCTTGCGCCCGTACTGGTCCCCGAGCTTGCCCCAGAGCGGGGTGGCGGCGGTCGAGGCGAGCATGTAGGCGGTGACGACCCACGAGAGATGGGCCATCCCGCCGAGATCGCTGACGATCGTGGGGAGGGCCGTCGACACGATCGTCTGGTCGAGTGCGGCGATCAGCAGTCCCAGCAGCAGTGCGCCGATGGAAACGAGCACCTCGCGCGAGGCGCGTTCGGCGCCGGGGCCGGACTTCCTCGGGCCGGGCTCCGTGGCCACGTCCTGAACCATCGGCTCCTCCTCAGGGCTGATCGACTACTCCATCCTGAGCGGTGTGTCCGGTTATGGCCTGTCGGGCGGTTGGGAGGGGCTCCGCGGGTCTGCATAATCGCTGGCAGTGGCCAGGGAGGGGTACCAGTGAGCGCTGAGCGCTGTCCAGATTGCGGCGCCGTGAGAGACGACTGCCGATGCGAGTCCTTGCGGATCCGCCCGTACGTCTCGCTGCCCGACCTCGGCCGGACCGGCGCCCCGCCGCCGGAGGCCCGTACGCACCCGGAGGCGCACACGCGGCCGGTGCCGCACGTGCGGCCGGGGACCCATGCAACCGGTGCGACCGGTGCTTCGGCGGAGGCCCACACCCCGGCGTACGGGACCCCGGTGGCGGCGACGGCGTCGACCTCGGCGTCCTGGCCTGACGAAACGATTCAGCTACGCCCCGTCCCGGCACCCGGCCACACGCCCGGCGCGGCTCGCGCGCGCCGCCGCGTACGTGCCCTGCCGATCGCCGCGGCCGTGACGGTCATCGCCACCGCGGCCCTTGCCGTGACGGCCTTCTCGGGCTCCGGCAAGCCCGATCCCGAGACCGTCCTCCTCGACGTGAAACCCACCTCTCCCCTGACGGGCCTACCGTCGGCCGCCCCCGCGCAGACTTCGGCGAGCGCCAAGCCGAGCCCGTCCCTCTCCCGCTCCCCGAGCCCCTCCCGCTCCGCCTCGGCCTCCCCGTCCCCGACACCGACCCCCAGCCCGACCCGCTCGTCGGCTCCGGCGGTCACCCCCTCCCCGACCCCGAGCCGCCCGGCGAGCTCGCCCCCGCCGTCGCAGGCGCCCACGCTCCAGTACGGGGACTCGGGCCCGGAGGTGGAGAAGATCCAGCGCCTGCTGTCGGCCCAGGGGTACTACCGGGGCAAGTTCGACGGAAAATTCGGCGATCGGACGCGGTCGGCGGTGTCGACGTTCCAGTGGGAGAACGGCGTCGAGGGCGACCCGTACGGGGTCTACGGCCCGCAGACGCGCCGCGCCTTGGAGGGATAGAACACACCTCCTCGGGTGGCGCGGACCCCCCTCCACTTTGTATCCTTCAGGAACAAAGTGGTTCCGTCCTCAATCCCTGACCGGTGGACGGAACCACTTGTTCTCTTTTCCCGCCCCGTCTGGAGCCCCACCCATGCAGGTCACCACCGCGAACGCCGTTCTGACCGCCAAGGCCCTGCTCCTGGACATGGACGGCACCCTCGTCAACTCCGACGCGGTGGTCGAACGCTGCTGGCACGACTGGGCCGTCGCCCACGGACTGGACCCGCGGGAGGCCCTCAAGGTCGTCCACGGCCGCCAGGGCTACGCCACGATGGCGATCCTCCTCCCGGACCGCCCGATGGAGGAGAACTTCGCCGAGAACACGGTGATGCTCGCCCGCGAGACCGCCGACACCGACGGCGTGGTCCCGGTCGGCGGAGCCCCCGAGTTCATGGCGGCCATCAGCGCCCTCCCCCACGCCCTGGTCACCTCCGCCGACGCGGCCCTGGCCGCGGCCCGGATGACCGCGGCGGCCCTGCCCATGCCGGAGGTCCGGATCACCGCCGAGTCCGTCCGGGCCAGCAAGCCCCACCCCGAGGGCTTCCTGAAGGGCGCCGCCGCCCTCGGCGTCGACCCGGCCGACTGCATCGTCTTCGAAGACTCGGCCGCCGGCATCGCCGCCGGCCGGGCGGCGGGCATGCGCGTCATCGGCGTCGGCCCCCGCGCCGCCGCCCACGCCCCCACCGCCCACGTCCCCGACCTGACGTCCATCGAAGTCACCACCTCCCCGACGGGCCCCATAACCCTCACCCTCCGCCCGTCCTAAACCCCACCCCCGGGCCCCAGGGCCGCCACCCACAGGGACAGCCCGAGCCACGGACCGCCCGACTCGCGGGCCGCCCGGGGCCACGGCCGTCGGAGCCGCAAGGCCTCTGAGCCAC
>NZ_JBHYVM010000017.1:54792-82015 GCF_042750105.1 Streptomyces sp. NPDC059443
GACCCGACGCACCCACAAGCCGTCTCAGTCTCGGCCGCCGCACACACCAGCCGTCCGAGCCGCGGTCGTCGGAACCACGGGCCGCCAGGGCCACGACCGTCGGAACCACGGGCCGCCAGGGCCACGACCGTCTGAGCCGCGGGGCGCCAGGGCCACGACCCGACGCACCCACGACCCCACCCCCAGGCCCCAGGGCTGCCACACACAGGGGTAGCCCGAGCCACGGACCGCCCGACTCGCGGACCGCCCGGGGCCACGGCCGTCGGAGCCGCAAGGCCTCTGAGCCACGACCCGACGCACCCACAAGCCGTCTCAGTCTCGGCCGCCGCACACACCAGCCGTCCGAGCCGCGGTCGTCGGAACCACGGGCCGCCAGGGCCACGGCCGTCGGAGCCGCGGGGCCTCTGAGCCACGACCCGACGCACCCACAAGCCGTCTGAATCTCGGCCGCCGCACACACCTGCCGTCCGAGCCACGGGCCATCGCCAGCGCGGACCGCCTGAGCCACGGCCGTCGGAACCACAGGCCATCGCGACCGTGGGCCGCCAGCCGCAGCCGTAGGAGCCTCGGGCCGGCGCACCTATGGGCCACCTGAACCGCAGCCATCGCACACACCGGCCGTCCGAGCCACAGGCCATCACCACCGCGGACCGCCCGAGCCACGGCCGTCGGACCCACAGGCCATCGCGACCGCGGGCCGCCAGCCGTAGCCGCCGTAGCCGCGGGCCGCCAGCCGCAGCCGCCGTAGCCGCGGGCCGGCGCACACGCGGGCCACCTGAACCACAACCGTCCGAATCGCGGGCCGACGCGGACACGGGTTGAGTCGCGGCCGTCGCACACGCGGGCCGTCACACACCGGGGCGCCCGGGTCTCGGGCCGCCTGAGGCACGGCCCGACGGGCCCACGGCCGTCTGAATCGCGGCCCCCGCACACATCGACCGTCGGAGCCGCGGGCCATCGCCACCGCCACCGCGGGCCGCCTGAAGCGCGGGCCCGCGCGTCCCCCAGGGGCGGAGCCGTGCGCCGTCTTGGCCGCGGATCGGCTCGGCCGTCGGCCGGCCGAGACACAGGCCGCCTCGGTCACGGAACGCCTGAGCCGAAGACCGCCCGGACCTCAGACGAGCTCAGCCACGGACCGCGCTCGTGCCGTGGGGCGCCCGGAGTGCGGACCCGCGGACGGGCTCGCGTCACGCGACGCAGAACTCGTTGCCCTCGGGATCCTGCATCACGATGGCGTAGTAGCCCTCCCGCTCGTCCATGATCCGCAGCACGGTCGCGCCCGCCTCGGTGAGCCGCGCCACCGTCTCGTCGACCCGGCGGGCCCGGATCGCCACCGGGACGTCGCGCCCGCCACCGACCTTCAGGTCCAGGTGCATCCGGTTCTTGCCCGTCTTCGGCTCCGGAACCTGCTGGAACCACACCCGCGGCCCCCGCCCCTCCGGATCGACGATCGACTCCGGGCTCTCCGCCGCCCCCTCCGGCAACTCCTCCTCGGGCACCCCCATGCCCTGCCAGTACTCCCGCCAGGTGGCATGGCCGTCCGGCGGCGGCTCCGGCTCGTACCCCAGCGCCTGGGTCCAGAAAGCGACCATCACCTGGGGATCCGCGCAGTCGATGGTCAATTGCAACGTCAGGTCCATCTCCGCAGCCTCCCAGACACCACTGACAACGCCCGACAGGCAGGCAGGCAGGCAGGCGGACAGACCGCAGGGCCACGGCTGCGGCAGCTGCCGACCCGCCGGCAGCCGTCCGCGATGTGGCCCCGCCGCTACCCGGCGATCGCCTCGTACAGCGAGAACACCGCCAGCGCCGCCATGACCCCGGCCGCGATCTTGGTGATCAGGTTCAGCGGCACGTACTTCATCAGCGTCCGGCCGCCCAGGATCCCGATCCCGGCCACGGCCCACAGCGCGAGCACCGCTCCGAGGCCGACCGAGACGGGGTTGTCGTACCGGGCGGCGAGGTTCGCGGTCACGATCTGCGTCAGGTCACCGAACTCGGCGACCAGGATCAGCATGAAACCGGCCCCCGAGACCTTCCAGAAGGACTGGTCGGCCGGCGCCTTGACCGTTTCCTCCCCGTCGCTCTTCTTCAGGAGCAGCATCGCCGCACCCGCCAGGAACAGCACGCCCACGACGGCCTGCACCAGCCGGTGCGGAAGCAGGGTGAGCACGCTGCCGGCGGCGATGGCCAGGGCCACGTGCACGGCGAAGGCCGCGGCGACGCCGACGAAGACGTACGAGGCTCGGTAACGGGTGCCGAGCATCAGGCCCGCCAGGGCCGTCTTGTCCGGGAGCTCGGCAAGGAAGACGACGCCGAAGGCAATCGCCATCACGGTGAAGCTGAACACTGGGTGGATCCTCAATCGGTCGGGCAGGACGCCATCGGTACCGAGAGACCAGAGGTGAATCAGGGGTCGCTTCGGCTCGGCGGCGTCCTGAAGTACGTACGCGTGCATACGCGCAGGACACTGCGGCCGAAGGTCTCGCTGGCCGACCCGACACACACGTGTACCCGGTCTGCCTCCGGGCGCCGGCTGGTGTGACCCAGCAGTATGTCGACGTTCCGGCGAAGAGCTACTCCCCTTCTGCTCCTCCAGAGTACGCGACGCCCCCCGCCTCCCGAAATGGGACTTTGGGCACACACCGGTCTGCGAGCGTCCCCGTCCGGCCGACCATCCGGCCAGACGCCCGACCGGGCAGCGCGCCCACCACGGCGACGCCCCACAGCGTTCCCGCCCCCACCGCCACGGCCGCCCCGCCCACCCCCATCAGCGCCGCGGCCGCCCGCTCCCACCTCGCCGCAGTCACCCCGCAGGCCGAAGGCACCCGCGCCGGATGCAGCCGCGCCCTCTTCCCCCGCTGGAGCACCACCTCCGGCATCCGCAACATCCGCAGGCAACTTCCCGGCACCTCATCCCACTTGGCCCCATCCGCCGCGCCGTTGGGCGTCAGCATTCGACTGGCCATCTGTTTTTAACCTCCGGGATCTACTCGCATAGATCGTGGCGTGTTGTCATGTCCACATCCGTCTCTACGGATGCCGACCCGACCTCACAGGAGCCCCCCATGCGCCTCCGCAGTCGCCTCGTCGCCAGCACCGCCACCCTCGCCCTCGCCGCCGCCGGACTCATCGTCGGCACCGGCACCGCCCACGCCGCGAGCTGTAGCCAGGCCTACCTTCCTCTGCCGGACGCCAACTGTCAGCCCGGCGCGCTGAATTCCGCCGTCACCCAGTCCACGATCCACTCGACGATCTGCGTGTCCGGCTACAGCAGCTCGATCCGCCCGTCGACGAGTTACACCAACGCCTTGAAGGTCCAGCAGATCGCCGAGTACGGCTTCAGCGACACCTCGACCGCCGACTACGAAGAGGACCACCTCATACCGCTCTCGCTCGGCGGCAACCCGAAGAGCCCCCTCAACCTGTGGCCCGAGCCCCGTTACGAGGCGGGCGGCTCCACCGCGGTCGACAAGGACACCGTCGAGTACAAGCTCTACAAGGCAGTCTGCGCAGGAACGATTCAGCTCGCCCCGGCGCAGAATGCCATAGCCACCGACTGGACCACCGCACTGGCGAAGGTCGGCCTCAGCTGACGCCACCACAAGACCGAGGTGTCGTGAGGGGCCGCCCGCAGTGTGCGGGTGGCCCCTCACGGCCGAGGCCCGGCGGCGCTCCGGCGCCAGCTCCTGGACCACCGCCAGGCGCCAGCGGTTCGCACGCACCACCCACCTCCACCCCACCTCAACCCCTGGCCAAGGATCTTTCCCCCACCAGGGGGAGGTGGACCGCCCCCTCCCCGTCGTACCGTGACCACAGGGACGAAGAGAACGACCGCGGAACTGGTCAACGGGTATCCGGAGGAGGGGGAGTTGCATGGCCGCAATGCGTCTGGGACCGCTGCTGCGCCACGTCGACTGGGACACGGGCGACTCCGCCACGATATGGATCGAGGCGGACCGCCCCTGCACCGCCGAGGTGCGCTGCGCCGACGGCTCCGGCGGCAGCGTCCGTACCTTCCAGGTCGCCGGCCATCACTACGCCCTGGTCCCCGTCGCCGGCCTGACGCCCGGCTCCACCACGGCGTACGAGGTCCTGCTCGACGGGGTCCACGTCTGGCCGCTCCCCGACAGCCCGTTCCCTCCGAGCACCATCACCACGCCCGCCACCAACAGACCGGGCTCCGCCGCCTCCGGAGGATCCGCCCTCCGCATCACCTTCGGCTCCTGCCGCCAGGCCGCCCCGCCCGCCGGCCGGCGCGGACCGCACGGCCCCGACGCGCTCGACACCCTCGCCGCGCAGCTGGCCGCGGATCCGCGGTCGGAGCGGCCCGATGTCCTGCTCCTCCTCGGCGACCAGGTGTACGCGGACCAGCTGTCCCGGCCCACCCGCCAGTGGCTCGCGGCCCGCCGGGACCTCCGCGAGGCGCCCGGCGCCCAGGTCGCGGACTTCGAGGAGTACACCCGGCTCTACTACGAGTCCTGGCTCGACCCGGAGATCCGCTGGCTGCTCTCCACCGTCCCCAGCCTGCACATTTTCGACGACCACGACGTCATCGACGACTGGAACACCAGCGCCGCGTGGCTGGCGGAGATGCGCGCCACCCCGTGGTGGCAGGAGCGGCTGCTCAGCGGGCTGATGTCGTACTGGGTGTACCAGCACCTCGGGAACCTCTCCCCCGCCGAGCTGGCCGCCGACACCCTTTACGCGGCGGTCCGCGGCACCCCCGACGGCACCGACGCGCTACGGGCCTTCGCCGCCTCGGCGGAAGCCGACCCCTCCACGGTCCGCTGGAGCTACCGCCGCGACTTCGGCCGGTCCCGGCTGCTGATGGTCGACACCCGGGCCGCCCGGGTGCTCGACGAGAACGGCCGGGCCATGCTCGACCCGGCGGAGCAGCAGTGGCTGCGCGACAACGCCCTGGCCGGACACGGCGGATACGACCACCTCCTCATCGGGTCGTCGCTGCCCTGGCTGATGCCGCCGCTCGTCCACGACGCGGAGGTGTGGAACGCCGCGATGTGCCGCGGGGAGCGGGGCCCCCGGTGGGCCAGGATCGGGGAGGACCTGCGCAGGCGCAGCGATCTGGAGCACTGGGCGGCGTTCCCGGGCTCGTTCGCGGCGCTCAGCGACCTGGTGGAGGAAGTGGGCACGGGGCCGCGGGCTCCCGCGACGGTGTGCGTGCTCTCGGGCGACGTGCATCACGCGTATGTGGCCGAGCCCCGAATACCCAGCACGGCGCGGGTGTTCCAGCTGACGTGCTCGCCGGTGCACAACTCCATCCACACCGCGGTGAAGTGGGGCTTCCGGCTGGGCTGGTCCCGGGTGGGCCGGTGGCTGGGCCGGGGCTTCTCCCGACACGGTCGGACGGGCCGGCCTCCGCTGAGCTGGCGGCGTACGGGCGGCCCGTGGTTCGGCAATCAGCTCATGACGCTCGCGCTGTCGGGCCGCTCCGCGCGGCTCCGGCTGGACCAAGCCCGCAAGGGACCCCGTCTGGTGACGGTCCTGGACCGGGACCTCACGCCGCCGGACACGGTCTAGGCCGTCTCTTTCGGATCTTGTTGGTCGGGCAGGATCCGACGGCTACGGCCCGGCCCTGCGACGGGGTAGGTTCACCCCCCGGGCGTCCGGTCCGTGGACGTCCGGCGTACGCTGTTTCGCTGTCAGCCGCCCCTGCCGCTCCCCCGCGACGTAGCGGCGCTTCACGCCGAAGCACGTCAATCGGACTGGGGAGTCCCGTTTTGCTTGAGACTCTGGGCTCGCTGACTTCGAGCCCATGGATCTACGCCCTCGTGGCGCTGTCCATCCTGCTCGACGTGTTCCTGCCGGTGCTGCCGAGCGGGGTGCTGGTGATCACCTCGGCAGCGGCCGCGGCGGCCGCCGCCGGGGCGACGGGTCCCGTGCCCGTACACGCCCGGGTGCCGGACATCCTGGCGCTGCTGGTGACGGCCGTCACCGCCTCGGTGCTGGGCGACATGGCCGCGTACCGGCTGGCCCGGCGCGGCGGGGCCCGTCTCGACCGGGCCATCGCCCGGTCCCGTCGGCTCACCCGTGCCCAGGAACGCCTCGGCACCGCCCTCGCACGCGGCGGCGGCGCGCTGGTGGTGGTCGCCCGCTTCGCCCCGGCCGGCCGCTCGGTGGTCTCCCTCGGCGCGGGGAAGACCCAGCGCAAGGTCAGGGAGTTCCTGCCCTGGTCGGTCCTGGCCGCCATCGCCTGGGCCGGGTACAGCGTGGCCCTGGGCTACTTCGGCACCCAGTGGCTCGGCGCCACCTGGCTCGGCACCGCGGTCTCCCTGATCGCCCTCTTCGCCGCCGGCGCCCTGGCCGCCTTCGTCGTCCGCCGCCCCACCACCCGGACCCACGCCCCGGCCCCGGCCGCCTGACGGCTTAGGCCGTCTCTTTCGGATCTTGCCGGGGTCCACGCCGCCCGGCACCGCACCTCGCCGCACTGCCAGGGCACCCGGGTACGTCCAGTACGCGGGAGCCCCGGCAGCGCACCGAGGCACGGCACCGGACGACGCGGACAAGGCCGACAAGATCCGAAAGAGACGGCCTCGGTCTCCCCCGGGCGGAGCAGTGGCTCACCCGTTCACCCGGCAGCGATCGCCGCGGCCGCGCCGGGCTCCTAGCGTCCAAGGCACGGTGCGCACCCCGAATCCGCGCCGCGCCGCGCTGTTCCCGGAGCCCGAGGAGTCCTCTCCATGCCCGCCACCCCCCGCAGCCCCCGCCCGCACCGCCCGCTCCCCCGCCTGCTGGCCGTCGCCGCCGCGACCCTCGTCATCTCGGCCGCCGCCCCCGCGACCCTCGCCCACGCCGGCCCCTCCGGCAGCGTCTCCCCGACCAACGTCGCCCCGGGCGGCCGGGTCAACCTCAACATCACCGGCTGCGGCACGAAGACCGGCAAGGCCTCCTCCCGCGCCTTCGGCGACGTATGGCTGACCCCGGGCAACGCGGAGGCCACCAACCTCTTCGGCGCGGCCACCACCTTCCGCAACGTCAGCGCCGGCTCCCATCCCGTCACCTTCGAATGCGGCGGCCCCGGCGGCGAGCGCGTCACCGTCTCCCTGAACATCACCCCGGGCGCCGCCCGCGGCGGGCTCGGCGGCAGTGCCGATTCGATGAGCCCGGGTCAGATCGCCATCGGCGGAGCGCTCGTGGCGAGCGCGCTCGGCGCCGGCGTGTGGTTCCTGCGCCGCCGCACGGGCCACGTCGGCTAGCCCGAGTGCGGGTGGGGAGTGCGGCGTCCGGCGTCCGGCGTCCGGCGTCCGGCGTCCGGCGTCCGGCCTGGCCGATGGTCCCGTCCCGTTCAGGACTTTCCCCACTCCCGCCCGGAGTCCGTCCCCCGCAAGGCTGGGTCCACGCACCGCTGCCCCTCAAGGAGCCCGCCATGGACCAGAGCCCGCGCCCCGTGATCGCCGCCGTAGACGGTTCCGCGAACGGCAACCGGGCCCTGGAATGGGCCGTGACCCAGGCCCTGATGGTCCGGGCGTCGCTGCGGATCGTGCACGCCCGCCTCTACATGAACTCGATCGGATCGGCGCTGTCGGGCGGGTTCGAGGAGCCGGGACCCGACGACGACCCCGTACTCATCCGGGTCCGCGAAGCCCTGGACGGCCGCGCCGGGCTTCCCCCGATCGAGTACGCCTCCCACCCCGGCGCCCCCGACCGCGTACTGCCCGGCCTCGGCGCGGACGCCCAGCTGATGGTGCTCGGATCCCGCGGCCGCGGCGGCTTCGCCAGCCTCCTCCTCGGCTCGAACGGCCTCGCCTGCGCGAGCCGTGCCGCTTGCCCCGTGGTGGTGGTACCGCGGGCCGATCCGCCCGTGCGCGACCCGTACGGACAGGTCGTGCTCGGCCTGAACAGCGCGGCCCCCGACGACAGCACCACCTACTTCGCCTTCCGCGAGGCCGCCCGACGCGGTGCCCGCCTCCAGGTCGTCGTCGCGCACGCCTGGCCCGGCCGGACCTTCACCACCGCCGGCGCCCTCGGCGCGGCCGCGCACGCGGAGACGGCCGGCGCCCACGAGGTCGGCGCCCTGGCCTCGGCGCACCTGCGCCCGCACGCCGAACGCTTCCCGGAGGTGCGGGTCGAGCAGGTCACCGCGCCCGGCGACGCGGCCGGCCACCTGGTCGCCGCCTCACAGGCCGCGGACCTGATCGTCATCGGCCGCCACCGCAAGCGCCCGCTCTCCCCGCACCTGGGTTCGGTCACCAACGCGGTCCTGCTCCACACGGCCTGCCCGGTGGCCGTGGTCCCCTTGGAGGAAGACGCCGTCCCGGCAGCCGCTTAGACCTCGACCGTCGCCGCGACCTTCGCCGCTCCCCGGACGTGTATTCCGTCCAGCAGGTCCCGCGTCGCCTCCGCGATCGCGTCCACGGCGGCGGCGAAGACCTCCTGGTTGTGTGCGGCGGGCTCCCTGAACCCGGACACCTTGCGCACGTACTGGAGCGCGGCGGCCCGGATCTCCTCCTCGGTCGCCTTCTCCGGAATCACGGGCGGTCGCAACGTCTTAATCGATCGGCACATGCCTCAACTATGCCGCGCCCGCACGGCTCCGCGCCGGGGATGCAGAAGACCCCCCGCCTTGATCGGCGGGGGGCCTCGCTTCCCTGGTGGGCGCGGACGGTTTCGAACCGCCGACATCCGCTGTGCAAGCTCGCCCGGCCCCCACCAGCCACCCACCGCCCCAAGGCCGCGACGCCTCTACGTGGCCGCCCCTTGGCCGTCTGTGCCCCACACCTCGGCTGAGCCGCTCACGGCCTTGGACGTGCCCGGTCCCCGATGGCTAGTCCACGGATGGTCCGCGAACAGGGTGGCTCCTCGTCATCATCGGACCACTGAAGTCGATGGCCAGGCGTGGAGTCGGCTTCTCGGTGCCATGCTGGTGGGGTTGTCACTGCGGTGACTTAGGGTCAACCCATGACCACTAGCGTTGAAGTGATCAAGCCTGGTGACGTCCGTACGCGGGCTCAGATTCGTGAAGTCTTCGGCGGGAGTCCGCAGGGCGGGATCTGCCCCTCGGGGGGCAAACATAGCGTCAACCTCTACTCAGACCCGGACGTGGGCGAGCAGGTGGGCTACTACGACGGATGGTTGGCCGAAGAGGACGAGTTGGGGGCCGTCTTCGAGTACACCGGTGCGGGTAAGTCCGGAAACCAGACCTTCGAAGGCCGCTTCGGCACGGGGAACCGGGCGGTTCTTCAGCATGCGGAAGAGGCCCGGGTGCTGCGAGTCTTCACGCGAGTGGGCAAAGTGCCCGGGAGCGACACGAAGACACACCGGTACCTGGGGTCGTTCACATTGGACAGCATGGAGCCCTACGTGTGGCGGAGGGTTCACGGTGAGGACGGTCTGGAACGCAACGTCATCGTCTTCAGGCTGCGCGCGGATGGGGACGTGCAGCATGCCGAGCAGGATGTGATCCCTGCTGCCGAGAAGACCGAGGGCGAGTTCGTGCCGTTCCAGGCGGTCACGGCGGCGATGTTCCAGTCGGACCCGGCCACGAGTGGCTCCCTACCACTTCCGAAGCAGCGCGTTCGCAAGGGGAGCAACCCACGAAAGCCTGCTCCCAACGCGGAGACCAGCGGCACCTTCGTCGTACCTGAAGCCTTCGGCACTCGGTTGAGCATCCGGGCTGCGACCGCCGCCACGGTGGCCATCCGTCGTGAGGCAGAACTGACGCAGGCGTACAAGGCTCACTTGGACGCTGCAGGGCACCGGACTGGCGCCTATCAGATCAAGGTGAAGGGCCTCACTTCAACGCTCCGTGTGGATCTGTACGACGCTACGGCTCATGTGCTGTACGAGGCCAAGGGGTCCAACTCCCGCGAGGACGTGCGGATGGCTCTTGGGCAGGTCTTGGACTACAGCCGCTACGTTGAGATGCCTGAGCACAACGGTGAGCCCAAGCGGGCCATCCTGTTGCCGGCCGCCCCCACTCCTGACATCTATTCCCTGCTTGACCGGTACGACGTTGGGGTCGTCTACCGAACGGATGACGGCCGATTCGTCGGAGATGCCGCCCTCAACTCTCACCATTAAAGCGGGCTTACCCAGCTGCTCTGTCGTGAAGATAGAGCAGCTGGGAACTCGACGCCTTTCGCCTAGACCGTCCATGTTCTGGAAGTATTCCCCAGCGGCGTGGATCCGGAATATGGAAGGAGGTCGAGCGGATCCATCCAGGCGTCAGAGAAGTGAATGTTGAGGTGGATCGCCAGCGGGAGAAGGATGTCCTGGTCGGGATCGGCGTCGATCTGAAAGAGTGACGCTCCCACCGTTGGGGACCTGAACAGTGCACCAGTGCGTTGATCGCCCCACTGGAGGTGCCCCTTCCCAGCCACCCACACGCTGTCAGGCCATTCGCTGGGGTTGCGGCTCTGACACCAATTCACTAGATGATTCCCGATGGTTTCCAGGCTGAGGCTATTGAATGCAACGATCATGCCCGATATGGGGAAGTAGTTGTGCGTTCTTCCATAGGCCCTCGTGGTGCGGGGGATCATCCCGGAGATTGGGCGATATGCAGTTTTGGGCATCCTTCGCAACCTGCTGATCTTGTTGCAGGCGTCTGTGAGCTGGACTGCGTCTAGCTTCGTTTTGACTTCGATCATTCCGTATACGCATTCGTTCGGGATGATTCGAAACCCTTGAAGACTGGTAAACGGGGGCGTGCCGCGATCGATCAGGACGATGTCGGCCTGTGGTGAAACTTCACCATTTGCCGCAATGACCTCAACGTTATGTACCGCTTCGACGTGCGGTGGGAGGTAGCCGGAAAGAAACTGCTGGATTAGCACCTCGCGTGACGTTCCGGCCTCGCCGTTATGATTGAAGTTCTGCGACTGCTCGAAGTCGGCGCGCATCCTCTTCGCCACGGAGCTGAGAATCTTTCCCAATTTCTCTGTAGTCATCTATGGATCATACTTGCCATCATTCCCATCGACTACTGTCTCAGTAGCGCGCATGACCTGTTCGGGAGTGGGGGGATTATGGATGAGTATGGGCTCATAGACCTGTTCGCCGGAGCAGGTGGTCTAGGTCTAGCCGCGCGAAGCTTGGGCGTTCCGGCAGTTGGCATCGAGTGGGACAAGGACGCCTGCGAGACCCGTCGGGCCGCGGGGTTGGCAACAGTGGAGGGGGACGTCCGCGACTTCTCCCCGGCCGACTTCCCCCGTGCCAACGTCCTGGTGGGCGGACCGCCGTGCCAGAGCTTCTCGGTCGCTGGCCAAGGAGCGGGCCGGCGCGCGCTAGAGGACGTTGAACGCTTTGCGCGACGCATGGCGGATCGGGAGGATGTCTCTGCTTGTTTGGCCAAGCTGGAAGACCCTCGGACGTGCCTGGTGCTGGAGCCCTTGCGGTGGGCCCTAGCTGCAGTGGATGCCGGCCGCTCCTACGAATCAGTGGTACTGGAGCAGGTGCCAGCGGCCTTGCCGGCCTGGGAGGTGGTGGGCAAAGTGCTGCTCGCCGAGGGGTACTCGGTCGTGCACGGCCTATTGAACGCGGAAGAGTTCGGTGTCCCACAGACACGCCGCCGCGCCGTGCTGATCGCGCGCCGTCATGGATCGCCAGTACTTCCGAAACCGACGCATCGGCGGTATCGCAAGGATGCTTCCGGCGCAGCGGGCGACCTCGCACTGCCTCAATGGGTAAGCATGGGTGACGTCTTGAACCGTGACAGACCATTCGTGTTGGTCTCCAGCTACGGATCCGGTGGAGATCCAGCGGCTCGCGGTCAACGTACCTCCGACCAGCCGGCCTGCACAGTCACGGGCAAGATCCAGCGCCAACGGGTCATGACTGTCGACGGCATCGACTTGCCACGGCTAACCATCGCGGAGGCAGGCTGCCTTCAGGGATTTCCTGTTGACTATCCATGGGCTGGCAAGGGCATCACTCACCAGATCGGTAACGCCGTGCCACCACCCCTGGCCGAACACATACTGGCTGCCGGGCTCGGCCTCAACCGGGTGCCCGCACCGGCCCGGACTGGTGGCGTGGGGTGGCCCTTGGGGTGGTGAGGGGCTGCCCCACCATGCAGATCGGCTCCCCTCATGCCGGCGCCGTGTGCGGCGCATGCAACAGACGCCCTCTTGTCCGATCGAGCCCACGGCCAAGGATGCCGGGCTGCGGGTCATCCGGTTGCATGACGCGCGCGAGGCGATCGGGCGGGCACATGGACCAGCTACTCAGGTGGCGCCCCGGCCGTTCCTGTTGATGTTGGATCTGGATGCAAAAGACCCCCTGCCGTGATCGGCAGGGGGTCTCTCTTCCCTGGTGGGCGCGGACGGTTTCGAACCGCCGACATCTGCTTTGTAAGAGCAGCGCTCTACCCCTGAGCTACGCACCCGTGGATGAGTGGACAGCCTACATGGAGGGCCTACCCCCCACGCAAACCCGTTCCCGTGAGGGAGAATGGGCCGGGGCAGGGGCATTGCGGACGGGGTACGGGAGAAGCGACTGTGACGACGGCACCCCGGCGGTGGTTCGGCGGCGGGCGGGACGAGAGTCGGCGGGCGGACGCCCAGGCGGCGAAGGACGCCGCCGCGGCCGCGTTCTACGAGCTGGACACCGCGCAGCGGGATCTGCGGATCTCCATCGAGACCATCGCGGCGGCCGACGGCTCGCCCGAAGCGCGGCGCGCGGGCGAGGGGTTCGTCGCGCTCGGGCAGCGGATCGACCAGGTCAGCCAGGTCTACATCGAGGCCGTCGACGCCCATGATCTGGACCGGGCCGAGCTGGAGGCGTCCGCGGCGACGCGGGCCACGCAGGAGCTGACGCGGGCGCGCGAGGAGCTCGTACGGGTCAAGGGCGAGCTCGACCGCTTCGCGCAGGGTCTGCAGCCGCTGCTGGACAAGGCGGAGACGCAGCTGGCCCGGGTGGCGCCCGCCCGGGAGCGGGCCAGGGCCGCGCTGCTGGCGGCGAGCACCGCGCTGGACGACGTACGCGGCAAGGGGATCCGCGCCGATGACCTGGCGGCCCGGCTCGCCGCGCTGGGTCCGGAGCTGACCAAGCTGAACCAGGGCGCCGCGCAGCACGGTGTGCAGGAGACCGTGCAGCGGGCCGACCGGATCCTGCGCGACGCCGAGGCCATACGGGCCGAGGCGGCGCGGCTCCCGGAGCGGGCCGCGGAGATCGACCGTCGGCTGGTGAGTCTGCGGACCCGGGCGCAGGCGCTGCGCAATCGGGCGGACCGGGTGGATCCGGTACTCAGCGAGTTGCGCCGGCGGTTCAGCGCGGCCTGCTGGCAGGACCTCCAGCACGTACCCGACCAGGCGGTACGGGATGTCGCGCAGGCGGAGGACCGGCTGAAGGAGGCCGCCCGGGCCCGGGACGAGCAGCGCTGGGCCGACGTGACGGCGCTGGTGGAGGCCGTGCGCGGGGCGCTGGACTCGACCGACGAGGCGGTGTCGGCGGCGCAGGACCGGCTGACGCGGCTGGAAGCCGTGGCACGGGATCCGCAGGCGGAGGTGGACCGGACCCGGTTCGCGATCCGCGACGCGCAGCGGCTGGCGATGGCGGGCCGCAGCGTGCCCGATCCGCGGCATGCGCGGCCGCTGGACGAGTCGGTGGCGCGGGTGGACCGGGCGGTGGCGGGGCTGGAGGGCCGGCATCCGGACTACTGGGCGTTCCTGCTGGAGATGGCGGACGTACGGGGCGCCGTGAACCGGGTGGTGAGCGGGATCCGGGCGGAGCGCGGCCAGGCCTGAGCGCGGCCACGGCCGGGCCGGTCCGCGCGGTTCCGGCTTGTCCCCGGGTGGGCGTCGATGGATGCTGGGAGGTGCCGGGAACGGACCAGAGGAGGGCGCTATGGCTGCCCACACTTTCCACAAGCCTCGTGCGCCCCACGCGCCCCCCGCGTCTCATGAGCCGTACACAACCCCTGAGCCCTACGTGGCCCACGCGGCGTACGGGTGCACGGAACCCCATGAGCACTACGCGCCGTACGTCGCCCACGAGCCCTATCCGTCGAGCGTGCCGCAGGACCCCCACGCGCTGGCGCACCGCCTCGAACGCCTCATGCATCCCGTCAACGCCCGCCTCGACGAACACCTGCCCGCCGATCACAAGCTCAACAAGGTGTACCGGGTCGGCGCGGGCCTGACCGGCCTGCTGCTGGTCGCCTTCGGGATCCTGGGGCTGATACACCAGATCGGGTTCTTCAGCACCGGCGGCGCCACGGTGCTCGCCCTGAACACCAACGGCGCGCTGAGCGTCCTGTCGATCTGCATCGGGGCTCTGCTCTTCGCCGGGATGGTGGTGGGCGGGAGCTTCGCCTCGACGCTCAACATCGCGCTGGGGCTGCTGTTCATCGCGAGCGGGTTCGTGAATCTGGCGCTGCTCGACACGGGGATGAACTTCCTGGCCTTCCACATCCAGAACGTGCTGTTCAGCTTCGTGGTCGGCGTGATGCTCATGTGGTTCGGGATGTACGGGCGGGTGGGCAGCGCCCTGCCGCACGACAACCCGTACTGGCGTGCCCGCCACCCCGAGGAGGCGGCCCGGGAGCAGCGGGCGACGGCCGGGCGGCGGTAGCTACCGCCTTAGCCACCGCCATAGCCACCGCCGTATAGCTAAGCCTCGATGCGTTCGACCTTGTCCACGAGGAAGAGGAAGGACAGGGCGCCGCCGATCGTGATGCAGCCGATGAGCATCAGCGGGAGGGCGAAGGAGCCGCCGGCGGCGCCGATCATGTAGCCGATGACGATCGGGACGACGATGCCGGCGAGGTTGCCGAAGACGTTGAAGACCCCGCCGGCCACGCCCAGCATGCGCTGCGGTGCGATCTCGGTGACCAGGACCCAGGAGAACGACGCGAGGCCGTTGGCGAAGAAGGCCACGCACATGATGGCGATCATCGCGGCGTTCGAGGTGACGTAGTTGGCGGCCACGATGACGCCGGCCAGGGCCAGGCCGGTGACGATCGGGGTCTTGCGGGCGAAGGACGCCGACATGCCCCGCTTGACCATCCAGTCGGACCAGCTGCCGCCGCACAGCACGCCCACGAGGGCGGCGACGAAGGGCAGGGCGCCGGTCAGGCCGCCCTTGTCGAGGCTGAGTCCGCGCTCGTTGGTGAGGTACGTCGGGAACCAGGTCAGGAAGAAGTAGAGGGTCGAGGCGATCGCGAACTGGCCGAGGAAGACACCCCAGATGCGGCGCCGGCGCAGCAGGAAGGCCAGGTCGCGGCGGAAGGCGCCCTTCTCCCGGGCCCGGGAGGAGGTGTCGGCGGAGGTCTCGTCCTCGGTGATGTGGACGAGTTCGTTCTCGCCGACCGCCGGGTGCTGCTCGGGGCGGTCGCGGATGACCTTCATCCAGACCAGCGCCCAGGCGATGCCCATGCCGCCGAGGATCCAGAACACGTGGCGCCAGCCGAGGGCGGCGGCCATCCAGGCGATCAGCGGGAAGGCGACGCCCAGGCCTATGAACTGCCCGGAGGTATAGACGGCGACGGCCCGGCCGCGCTCGGCGCGCGGGAACCAGGAGGCGGCCACGCGCCCGTTGCACGGGAAGGCGGGGGCCTCGAAGAGCCCGAGGCCCATGCGGCTGGCGAAGAGGAAGCCGAAGCCTTTGGACAGGGAGCCGAGGGCGGTCATCACGGACCAGCCGATCAGCGCGCAGGCGTAGACGACGCGGGGGCCGAACCTGTCGACGAGGCGGCCGCCGGGGATCTGGGCGAGGGCGTAGGTCCAGGCGAAGCCGGAGAAGAGCCAGCCCATCATCTCGGGCGAGATGCCGAGGTCCCGGGACACGTCCGGCGCCACGATCGACAGGACGCTGCGGTCCAGGTAATTGATGGCGGTGCTGACGAAGAGCACGGCGAGGATCGCGAAGCGGTACTTGCCGATCCTGCGCTTCGGCAGGCCGGACCGGCCGGACCGGCCGTGACCGCCCGGCCGCGCGGTCACGGCGGCCGGGTCGTGGCTGAGGGACATCGGTGTCTCCGGGGGACGGGGGACATGGCGAGGAACACCGGAATCAAGTGCTCCGGTTCCGCGACGCAATAATTGCTAATTAACGATTACTTGTGCAAGTCTTTGCCATGCCGGGGGAGCAAGTAGGGACGAAAGCCCCGACAGGAGAGGGGAAACCGGAATGAGCAGCAGCGAAGCCGCCTACGGAGGCCGGGGGATCCACAAGGCCGCCGTGGAGGAAGTGGCCCGCAGGATCTTCGACGGGGTCTACGACGAGGGATCCACGCTCGACCTCCCCCGCCTCATGGAGGAGCTCGACGTCAGCCAGACCGTGCTCCGCGAGGCCATCAAGGTGCTCATGGCCAAGGGTCTGCTCGACGCCCGCCAGAAGCGCGGCACCTTCGTGCGGCCGCGCGCCGACTGGAACCTGCTCGACTCGGACGTCCTGCGCTGGAAGCTCGCGGCCGGCCCGCCCGACTGCTTCTTCTCGGACCTGCTGGAGCTGCGCCGCGCGATCGAACCGGCCGCGGCCGCGCTGGCCGCCGTACGGGCGACAGGGCAGGACCTGGCCGCGCTGGACGCCGCGCTGACCGCGATGGCGGCGAGCGACCGCGATCCGGTGCTGCACGTACGGGCGGACGCCTCGTTCCACCTGGCGCTGCTGACCGCCTCGCACAACCTGTTCTTCACCCAGATGTACCGGGTGATCATCCCGGCGCTCGTGGAACGCGACCGCGCGGTGCACAAGGGGGACTTCGAGCACCCGCACGCGATCCACCGGGCCGTGGTCGACCAGGTCCGCGCCGGGGACGCGGACGGGGCGTACATGGCGGTGCTCGACCTGCTCGACGTGGCCCAGCGCGACCACCCGTAGCCCGATCCCGCAGTACCCGTAGACCCGTAGTGCCCGCAGTACCCGTAGTACCCGTAGTACCCGTAGTACCAGTAGTACCCGTAGTACCCCGCATCCCGGTCCTGCCACCCCGACCAGGAGAGGACACCGTCCGCCGTGAAGATCACCCGTATCGAGACGTTCATGGCCCCGCCGCGCTGGATGTTCGTGCGCGTCGAAACCGACGAGGGAGTGGTCGGCTGGGGCGAGCCCGTGGTCGAGGGGCGCGCCGAGCCGGTGCGCGCGGCCGTGGAGGTGCTGTCCGAGTACCTGATCGGCCAGGACCCGATGCGGATCGAGGACCACTGGCAGGTCATGACCAAGGGCGGCTTCTACCGCGGCGGCCCCGTCCTGTCCTCGGCGGTCGCAGGGCTCGACCAGGCGCTGTGGGACATCAAGGGCAAGGCGTACGGGAAGCCCGTGCACCAGCTCCTCGGCGGCCCGGTCCGCGACCGGATCCGCGCCTACGCCTGGGTCGGCGGCGACGAGCCGCACGAGATCAAGGACGCGCTGACGCGGCAGACCGAAGCGGGCTTCACGGCCGTCAAGATGAACGGCTGCGGCCGCATGAGCCCGCTCGCGACCCGCTCCGAGGTGCGCGACTGCGTCCAGCGCGCCGAGACCGCCCGTGAAGTCCTCGGCGACGACCTCGACTTCGGCCTCGACTTCCACGGCCGGGTCTCCCCCGCCAACGCCCGCCGGATCCTCCCCCTCCTGGCCCCGTACGACCCGATGTTCGTCGAGGAGCCCGTCCTCTCCGACCACATGCACGCCGTACCCGACCTGGTGAACGCCTCCAACATCCCCATCGCCCTAGGTGAACGTCTCTTCACCCGCCGGGAGTTCCTCGCCCCGCTCGAAGCCGGCGTGGCGATCCTGCAGCCCGACATCTCGCACGCCGGCGGCATCTCGGAACTGCGCCGCATCGCCTCCCTCGCCGAGGTCTACGGGGCCCAGATCGCCCCTCACTGCCCGCTCGGGCCCGTCGCCCTGGCGGCCAGCCTCCAAGTCGCCTTCACCACCCCCAACTTCCTCATCCAGGAACAGTCCATCGGCATCCACTACAACCAGGGCGCCGAGCTCCTCGACTACGTCACCGACCCCGAGCCCTTCCGCTTCGACGCGGGCTCGCTCGTCCGCACGGAGCGGCCGGGCCTCGGAGTCGAGGTCGACGAGGCGGCCGTCCGCGCCGCCGACAAGAAGGGGCACGCCTGGCGCAACCCCGTGTGGCGCCACGACGACGGCTCCTTCGCCGAGTGGTGAGCCCCCACCACCACTCGTGATTCCCCCCACCCCCGCACATCAGAAGGCAGGCATTCCCATGGAGTTCGGCGCAGCGCTGCGACAGGAGCGGCTCGTCGCCATCGTCCGCGGCAGGGACCCCGAGGCGTCCTTCCGTACCGTCATGACCCTCGTCGAAGAGGGCGTCCGTCTCGTCGAGGTCTCCCTCAGCGGGACCGACGCGCTGGAGGTCATCGGCCGGGCCCGCAAGGAGCTCGGCGACGAGGCGTGGCTCGGCGCCGGTACGGTCCTCACCGCCGAGGACGCCCAGCGGGCCGCCGGGGCCGGAGCCAACCTGATGGTCACCCCGGGGCTCGGCGCGGGCGTGGACGAAGCCGTCCGCCAGGGCGTGCCGGTGCTGGCCGGGGTCATCACCCCGACCGAGGTCATCGCGGCCGACGCGGCGGGGGCCTGCGCGCTCAAGCTGTTCCCCGGCTCGATCGGCGGACCGGCGTACCTGCGGGCCCTGCGGGCGCCCTTCCCCGACCTGCCGTTCGTACCGGTCGGCGGGGTGGACTCGGCCGCCGCGGCCGAGTACCTGTCCTCCGGCGCGGTGGCCGTCGGCATCGGCTCCCCGCTGATCGGGGACGCGGCCGACGGCGGCGACCTGGCCGCGCTGCGGCGCCGGGCGGCGGAGTTCCTGGCGGTCTGCGCATGAACGGGCAGACCGCCGGGCACTCCACCCCCGAGGTGTTCACCTTCGGCGAGACCATGCTCGCCCTGCGCGGCAGCGGCCCGCTGCGCCTCGGCGGCACGATGGACGTCTCCGTCGCCGGCGCCGAGTCGAACGTCGCGATCGGCCTGGCCCGGCTCGGCCACTCGGTCCGCTGGGCGGGCGCGGTCGGCGAGGACGAGGCCGGTGATCTGGTCCTACGGACGCTGCGTGCCGAGGGCGTGGACGTCACCGGAGCCTCCCGCGACGACGGCGGGGCCCCGACCGGGCTGATGCTCTCGGAGCCGCGCCTGCCGGAGCTGACCCGGGTGCACTACCACCGGGCGGGATCGGCGGGCTCGCGCCTCAAGGCCTGCTCGCTGGAGCGCGCCTTCACGGCGGCCCCTCCCCGGGTGCTGCACCTCACCGGCATCACCCCGGCCCTCTCCCGCTCGGCCCGCTCGGCGGCGACCATGGCCCTGCGCCTCGCGGCCGAGCACTCGGCGCTGGTCTGCCTGGACGTCAACTTCCGGTCCCGGCTGTGGTCCGCCGAAGAGGCTGCGGCGGTGCTCCGCGCCTGGGCTCCGTCGGTGGACGTCCTCATCGCCTCGGACGACGAACTCCCCCTGTGCCTGCCCCCCGACGGGCCGACCGACCCGGCCGTCCGGGCCAAGGAGCTCCTGGCGCTCGGAGTCGGCGAGGTGGTGGTCAAACTCGGCGCGGCCGGAGCGACGGCGTACGCCGAGGACGGCTCGTCGCTCCACGCTCCCGCCCGCCCGGTCCGGGCGGTGGACACGGTCGGCGCGGGCGACGCGTTCGTCGCGGGCTACCTGTCGGGGTTGCTCGACGGCCTGGACACGGCCGGCCGCCTCGACCGGGCCGTCACGACGGGCGCCTTCGCGGTGGCCTCGCGGGGCGACTGGGAAGGCGCCCCGATCCGCGCGGAGCTCCCCCTCCTCACGGCAACCGCCGGCACCGTGCTCCGCTGACCCGCCGCCGGGCCGCCTCCGCGGAGCGAGCGCTTCCCGGCCGGGGACCGACTGCGTAGCCTGTACCGCATGCCTCGTTACGATTACCGCTGCCGGACCTGCGAAGACACCTTCGAGGTCAGCCGGCCCATGGCCGAGTCCTCCGCGCCCGCCGACTGCCCCGCCGGGCACTCCGACACCGTCAAGCTGCTCTCCGCCGTCGCCGTCGGCGGGACCAGCAGTGCCCCCGCCGCGCCGATGGGCGGCGGGGGCGGGGGCTGCTGCGGTGGCGGCGGCTGCGGCTAGGTCGTCCGAGACGGCCTAGCGCTTGCGGGAGAGGGTCAGGCCGTCGGAGATCGCCAGCATCACGGACTCCATGCGGGGGTCCGCCGCGACGTGGTCGTTGTAGGCCTGGACCCCCGCCGCCGAACCCGTCGCGGACTCGTCCAGCACCGTGCCGTGGTAGAGGGTGTTGTCCGTGACGATCAGGCCGCCCGGGCGCAGCCTCGGCACCAGCTCCTCCCAGTAGAGGATCTGGCTCTCCTTGTCGGCGTCCACGTACGCCATGTCGATGTGCGGATCGGCCGGCATCGCCCGGAGGGTCTCCAGGGCCGGCGCGATCCGCAGTTCGATGCGGTCCGCGACCCCCGCCTTCGCCCAGGCCTCGCGCGCGTACGCCGTCCACTCCTCCGAGACGTCGCACGCGATGAGCCTGCCGTCCGCCGGCAGCGCCTGCGCCATCGACAGGGAGGAGAAGCCGGTGAAGGTGCCGACCTCCACGATGTGCCGGGCGCCGGTCAGCCGGACCAGGAAGGCCAGCAGCGGGCCCTGCTCCTCGGCCGACTGCATTCCGGCCGAGTCCGGGAACGCCGCGTACGTCGAGGCCACCAACCCCTGCTGGACCTCGTCCAGCGGAGGGTTGTGCGCCAGCATGTACCGGTAGAGCTCGTCTGTGATCTTGGTGCTGTTGCCCTTGGTCATGCGCCCAGTGTGCCGAGTCCGCCCAGCCGCCGCGCCTCCCGGGTGAACTCGCGGACGATTTCCTCACCCGCCAGCACCCCCGCCCGCGTCAGCGAGGTGACGTGCGGCGCCGTCCAGCCCGCGTCGGCCAGTTCGCCGTGGCCCGGCCGCCATCCCGCGTCCGCCGCGAGCAGCAGGTCCGCGTCCAGCAGCGAGTCCCCGGCGGCCAGGGTGGCCGTGGCCCCCGTACGCCGGGCCACCTCGCGCATCGCCGCGCTCTTGGTCAGCGGGCGCGGGACGGCGTAGATCTTCCGGCCCTGGAGCGAGACGGTCCAGCCGCGCGCCTCGGCCCACTCCGTCAGCGACTTGATCCATTCCTCCGGGACCAGGGCCCGCTCCACGACCAGGTAGGCGAAGAGGTCCTCGGCCACCCGCGCCTTGCGCAGCCACGCCGGGTCGGCGGCGGACAGCAGGTGCGCGTGCACCTCCTCCAGCGGAGCGCACTCCTCGGCGAGGCGCGCAGCGACCTGGCGGCGCCAGTCCCGGTCCGGGGAGCCGTCGACGAGGAGCTGGCCGCCGTTGGCGCAGATCGCGTACTTCGCCGGTCGCCCGGGGAAGCGGATGCGCTGGTACTGCTTGCGGGTACGGGTGGTGGTCGGGACGAAGACGACGCCCGGGTCCGCCGACAGCTCCGCCAGCAGTCCCGCCGCCGTCTCCGTCATGTACGACAGCGGCTTGCTCTCGTGGACCTCGACGCACAGCAGCCGTGGGGCCACCGGGTCGGGCATGGTCAGGGCGAGCGCGGCGTTCGAGTAGATGAGCGTACGGTCGAGGTCACTGGCTACGAGGACGGTCACTTGGCTGACACAGCCTTTCCGTCGGCGCCCGTGGCGCCGCGCGTGAAGCGTGGGTGAATGAGGCCTACGCAGGTGTAAGGCAGCCCGTCGACCTCCTCCACCGGCACCCCGCGCTGCTGAGCGAGGAGTCGTACGTGGTCCAGGTCGGCCCCCGCGCCGCGCTGCGCGAGGATCTTCCACGGCACCCGGCGCAGCAGCACCCGCGTGGTCTCGCCGACACCGGGCTTGACCAGGTTCACGTCGTGGATGCCGTACTCCTCGCTGATCCGCTCCACCGCCTCCCAGCCCACCCAGGTCGGCGTGCGGTCGGCGGCGAGGAGCTCCTTGACCTCGGCGTCCACGGCCTCGGCCACCTCCTCGAAGTGAGCGGCGACGGTGTCGACGAATTCGACGGAGACATCGGCCCCGGCGAGCTCGCGGTAGTACTTCGCGCCGTGGAATTCGGCGGGACCGACCAGGTCGGACCTCAGAACCGTACGGGAGACGAGCCCGGAAACGGTGGAATTGAGACAGGCGGAGGGGATCAGGAAGTCCTCGCGGGTGCCGTACGTCTCCACGCACGAGCCGGGGTCGGCGAGGACCACGATCCCGGGGTTGAACCCCTCGAACCCGGACAAGGCCTCGCGCAGCTCGCGGGTGATCGCGCCCTTGCCGGTCCAGCCGTCGACGAAGACGATGTCGGCCGGGTCGTGGTGGGCGGCCAGCCAGCGCAGCGCGTTGGCGTCGATGCCGCGGCCGCGCACGATGGAGACCGCGTAGTGCGGCAGGTCCAGGCCGTGCCGGGCCCGCGCCCAGCGCCGCATCAGGACGCCCACGGGGGTGCCGGCGCGGGCCAGGGAGACGAGCACCGGGGACGGGGACCGCTCGGCGAGCACCGTCTCGGTGACGGTTCCGACGGCGCGGGCCATCCGGGCGGCGGAGGCGGTCAGCGCGCTCTGGTAGAGCTGCTGGTACTCCGGGGACGGCTGGTACTCGACGGGCAGGGACTCCGCATAGTGCGCGCCGCCCGCCTGGATGGCCTCTTCGCGCTCCTCGGTCGGGGCTTCCAGCTCGACCTCGGAGAAGTCCTGGAGCAGCCAGCCGACGTCCTGCGGGGCGTACGAGGAGAAGGCGGGGCCGCGCAGGGGCTCGGCGGTCATGATCGGCTCCTGCCGGTCGGGGACGTACGACGGTATGACGGCCAGCAGGACGCGGCCGGTGTGCGGGGCGAGGGCGTCGAGCAGCCCGGTCCGGAGCTCGGGGGTGTCGCCGGCCGAGTCGACGACGGCGATGACGGCGTCGAAGCCGGCGCCCGCGACGTTGTAGGCGTACCGGTCGCCGGGGCCGTCCGCGGGGTGGTCGTGGGCCGGGAAGACGAGCCGGGTGCGGATGGCGTAGCCGGGGTCGTCCACGGCGAGCACCGGCGAGCGGGTCGTCGTGGAGAAGCGGACCTCGGCCGCCGCGCCCGACTCCTCCAGGGCCTGCGCGAGGCGCAGGGGCGCGTACATCAGCTCCTCGTTGCCGAGTACGAGGACTCGCGCGGGGCCGTCGCCGAGCGCGGCTTTGAGTTGGTCCGCCATGGCTGGCAGCGCCGCGTTCAGCGCTTCGCGGTGCGCGGGGGTGAAGCCGTGGCGGCCGCCGTCTGGTATCCCGGTGGGCCAGTCCAGCGTCACGCGGGTGGTCGGGTGCGGGCCGTCTGCCGGGGCGCCGCCCCGGACCCCGCTCCTCAAACGCCGGAGGGGCTGGATGTGCTTCTCGTACTCCTCGACCAGTGCCTGGCCCTTGGCCAGGACCCCCTCCGGGAGGCGGACCGTGCCCGAGGCCAGCGCGATCAGGTCCACGCGGGCACCCAAGCCCTCCGCGAAGGCGGTGAGTCGGTCGCGGTCGGACGGGGAGCGCATGTCCACCAGGGCGACGACCACGTAGTGCCCGCGCGGGTGGCGTTCGTGCAGGTCTCGGATGGTGTTCAGGACGGTGTTGCCGGTGGAGAACTCGTCGTCGACGAGGACCAGCGGGCCCGAGCCCGCCAGCAGCTTCGGGTCCTCGGGGAGCAGCAGGTGCGAGGTGGCGTGCGAGTGGGCCTCCTCGAAGCCGCCCGCGGGCTCCACGCCGGGCACGGGGCGCCGGGTGGAGTGCAGGTACGGGGCGCCGCCGAGGCCGTCGGCCACGCAGTGGCCGAGGCCGGTCGCGGTCTCGGCGTACCCGAGGACCACCGCCGAGGCCGCCTCCTCCTCGCCCAGCAGCTCCCGGACCCGTTCGCCGAGCCCGTACCCGGCGGCGTACACGGTCGCCGGGGACTGCGGGACGTGCTTGCCCAACACCTGCGAGACCAGCAGGTGCGCCCGCTTGGGGTTGCGGCGCAGCGCGAGCCCGAGCAGCTCCTCCAGGCAGGGCCCGCCGGTCCCCGTCCCGGGGCCGGAGCCTTCCTCAAGGCCGACGCCCAGCCGGTCAGCGACCCACGTTCCCGACCACACGGCTTCGATCTTCTTGCCCTTCTTCGCAGTCAACGGCCCGCTCACACCTGGAGCCCGGCCGTGAGGAGATCGACGAAGCCGACCTCCTCCTTCGCCACGCCGAAGACCTCGGCGCGCAGCATCGTGCGCTCCGCCCAGGCCCGGTGGGGCTTCACCTCGTTCATTTTGTTCGTATAAGCGGACCGCATCACTCCACCGCCGCCGCGCTCGGGGCGCAGGATGTCCTGCGCGTCGCTGAACTCCTCGTGGGAGACCACCGACAGCGCGTGGACGGGGGTGACATGGGCGGGGTGGATGCAGGTTTTGCCCATCAGCCCGTTGGCCCGGTCCAGCTCGATCTCGCGCAGCAGCCCGTCCAGGTCGTGCTCGATCAGCGCGGTGCGCAGCTCCTCGACCCCCTCCTCCGCGAAGGGGCTGCGGCGCAGCTGCGGCTTGAAGAGCCGCTGCTGGCTGCGGAAGTACTCCCAGACGGGCCCGGTCACCGTGAAGCCTGTGCCGTCGGCGCGGCTGAGCACGTTGACCACGTCGGCGATCACACCGGCGACGATCTGCACGTCGTAGGCGGTCATGTCGGGGGTGCGGCGCAGTCCGTACGCGGAGCAGAAATCGGTGACGCCCAGGCGCAGCGCCAGGACCCGCTCGCGGTACTTGTTGACCGTGCGGGAGATCCCGGCGAGGGCCTCGACGCGGGTCTCCAGGTGGAGCAGCTCGGGGGTCTCCAGGACGGGCATCGCGTACAGCCGGGAATGCCCGCTCACCGCTTCCGCCTGTGCGACGGCTTCGAGGAAGGCGATTCCGCGGGTCTCGCTGAACTTCGGCAGCACGAATCCGGACAGCCGGGCGGCCGAGCCACCGAGCCGTTGCACCAGGTCGGGGATCTGCTCGGGCGTGCGGACCCGGATGAAGAGCAGCGGGAGCTCCTCGGCCGGGCCGTCGTCCGCCGTCTCGTGGAGGGCGGCGAACTGCCGGACGAGGTTCTCCTCGCCGTCCGTGACCTCGGCGTCGCTGATGGAGTCCTCCAGGCACAGGACCATGGAGACGACTCCCCGGCCGGCCTGCTTGCGGACGTCACGGGCCAGCTGGGTCCGGGTGGCGGGGCTGTAGAGCGTGGCTCCCAGGGCGGCCGCGAGCGTGCCTGCGGGGGAGGCGGCGGTGAACTCGGCCGGCTCCTGGTGGAAGAGGTCCTTGCGGACGGTGGGCGATATGTGCCCGAAGTGACGCATGTGCTTCCCCCGTACTGCCTCGGCGGCCCGACTGGCATGGCCGGTAATAGTACGTACGAATGAGATTCCAGAGTTCCCCACGCACATGAAATCCAGGTAACCGTCCCTGGTCAGAGATCCGGAGCGGGGCCTTTGGTCCGCTCAGGTCACCACCTTGGTACCGGACGGTTCCGGCCGCACCCGGTCCACCACGGACTCCCGGGCCCGTCGCACATCCACCGCACACCCACCCTTGCACCATGCCCAGGACTCATCTCGGGGACAAGGTCTACGGGGGGCCGCATTGTCCCGGTCGTGCCCGGGAGGGCAGGATGACCGCCATGACGCACGCGATGCAGAAGGGCTCGAACATCCCGGTGGCCGCCACGGCGGTCCGGGCGGTGCTGCGCTGGACCGGCGGGCCCGATGTTCCCGACGTGGACGCTTCCGCGCTGCTCGTGGGCTCGGACGGGCGGGTTCGCTCGGACGAGGACTTCGTGTTCTACAACCAGCCCCGGCACCCCTCGGGGGCGGTCTGGCGGCTCGGCAAGAAGCAGGTCGGCGACTCGATCACCGACGCCGTCCAGGCGGACCTGCGGGCCGTCACCCCGGTCGTGGACCGGATCCTCGTCGTCGCCTCCGCCGAGGACGTGCCCTTCCAGCGGGTCCACGACCTGCGGATCCTGCTCTACGACGCCACCGCCACCGGCGGCTCCGAACCGCTGGCCTTCTTCGACGTACGGCCCGAGACCGGCGCCGAGACGGCGCTGATCTGCGGCGAGCTGTACCGCCGGGGCGACGGGTGGAAGTTCCGCGCGCTCGGCGAGGGCTACTCCAACGGCCTGGTCGGGCTGGCCACCGACCACGGGATCTCCGTGGACGAGAGCGCCCCCGAGGCCCCGGCGGCCACGGCCGCGCCCGGGCCCGCCCCGGTGCTGCCGGCGCCGCCCACCCAGGCCCCGCCGGCCGCGGCGCCCGCGTACGGGTACCCGCAGCCGGTGTCCCCGGTGCCGGTGCCGGCTCCGGGCGGGGATCCGTCCTTCCGGCTGCCGGTGCAGGGGCCCCAGTTCATTCGTCGCTGAGGTTCATCCGCCGCCGCGGTGCATCCGCCACTGAGGCGCATCCGCCGCCGGGCCGCGCGGCTCAGGCCTTCGTCTTGTAGCCCCGGCCCCACTGGAGGCCCCACCCGTACAGCCGGTCGAGCTCGGCCTGGAACCCGTAGACGAATTTGACCTCGCGGCGCACGATCAGCTCGCCCTTGACGCTCTCCAGGGAGACGACCGCGCAGGAGCGCGCCTGCGGGTGGCGCTCCTCCAGCGGGATCTCTATGCGCGGCCCGGTGATCGGGAAGAGGGTCACCAGGGCGTGGGTCCGGTCGAAGGCCGGGGTCTGGTCGTAGATGTAGACGAAGACCAGCAGCCGCTTGATCTCCTCGGCGTGGTCGAGGTTGACGAAGATCGTCTCGCCGGAGGGCGCACCGAACCGGTCGTCGCCGCTGAGCTTCACGTACGGCGGGCTGTTGATGTCCCCGTGCAGGTTGCCCAGCGGCTGGACGACGCCCCGGGTTCCGTCGGTCAGCTCGTAGAGGCAGCCGATGTCGAGGTCGACATTGACCATGCCCTGGGTGTGCGCCTGCACCATGTCCGGTTTGAACAGTTTGAACGGGTGGCGGAAGAGCTGCCCGCTCTGGCCGGCGGTGCGGCCGCCGATGTCCGAGGTGCGCATCCGCCAGGAGAGGTTCACGCGCAGATTGCCGTGCACCGCCCCCTGTTTGGTGAGCGACACCGTCGGATGGCGCTTGGTCAGCTCGATCGCGTTCGACGAGGCACTGCCCGACTGGAAGTGCTCACCGCGGCTGCCCCTGATGCCGTCGAAGAATCCCATCCCTCAACCCCCCTTGATCCATCCCCTGATGACACACGGAAGCGGGGCGGGGCCCGGGGGGCGCGGGGGCGCCCCCCCCCCCCCCCCCCCCGCTGATCCGCGTAAAACGCCCGGCAAAGGGCGGCGCGGGGTACCCCACACAGCAACACGGGGTTTAAGCCCACCC
>NZ_JBHYVM010000017.1:82025-115846 GCF_042750105.1 Streptomyces sp. NPDC059443
TCCCCTCCGTGGGGGGGGGGGGGGGGGGGGGGGCGGCCCCGGCCGCCCCCGCCCCGCACTTGAGCGTTCCGCATTAACGCCGCGGTCATGCCTCGGCGGGGGAACCCTCCAGCTCCAGGCGCTTGTTGCGGCGCACCGAGGACCAGAAGGACCACGCGATCAGCACGACGCCGACGAGGCCGGTGATGACCTCGTGGATCTCGTACTGGATGGTGACGAGAAGGATGACGGCGAGCGCGCCGATGGCGTAGTGCGCGCCGTGCTCCAGGTAGACGTAGTCGTCGAGGGTGCCCTGGCGGACCAGGTAGACCGTGAGCGACCGGACGTACATGGCACCGACGCCGAGGCCCAGGGCCATCAGCACGATGTCGTTGGTGATGGCGAAGGCGCCGATGACCCCGTCGAAGGAGAAGGAGGCGTCGAGGACTTCGAGGTAGAGGAACATGAAGAAGGCGGCCTTGCCGGCCATGGCGACGGCCGAGACCGGGGACCTGCCGCTCTTCTTGGCCTCTTCCTCCGCCTCGTGCTCGGCCTCTTCCTCTTCTTCGAGCTTGTTCTCGAAGTAGCCGGAGAGACCGCCGACGATCATGTACGTGATCAGGCCGAGGACGCCGGAGATCAGGACGGTCTGCGCCTTGTCCACGTGGACGCCGCCGTGCTGGTGGGCCTGGGTGGCGAAGGTCATCGAGGCGACGACCAGGACGATCAGCGCGATGCACGCGGACAGCATGTCGATCTTGCCGAGCTTGGCGAGCGGACGCTCCAGCCAGGCGAGCCACTTGATGTCACGGTCCTCGAAGATGAAGTCGAGGAAGATCATCAGCAGGAACATGCCACCGAAGGCGGCGATGGACGGGTGGGCGTCCGTGACCAGTTGCCGGTACTGCTCCTTTTCGGTCATCGCCAGCTTGACGGCTTCGATGGGACCGATCTTGGCGCTGATCGCGACGATGGCGACGGGGAAGACCAGCCGCATGCCGAAGACCGCGATGAGCACGCCGACCGTGAGGAAGATCTTCTGCCAGAAGGCATTCATCTTCTTCAGGATTCCGGCGTTGACCACCGCATTGTCGAAGGACAGCGAGATCTCGAGGATGGTGAGGATCGCGACGATCCCGAACCCTTCCCAGCCCCCGTAGAGCACCGCTGCGACCAGTCCGAGCGCAGTGACTGCGAACGACCAGCCGAAGGTTTTCAGAACCACTGGCATCCCATCGTCTTGTACGGCTTTACGAAACGTTGACCCCGAAGTCTAGAGCGATGCCCCGGAGCCCGGACGCGTACCCCTGCCCCACCGCCCGGAACTTCCATTCGCCGCCGTACCTGTACACCTCGCCGAAGATCATCGCGGTCTCGCTGGAGGCGTCTTCGGTGAGGTCGTAGCGGGCCAGTTCCTGGCCGTCCAACTCGTTCACCACGCGGATGTACGCATTGCTGACCTGGCCGAAGCTCTGCCGACGGACCTCCGCCTCGTGGATCGAGACCGGAAAGACGATCTTGTCCACCGCGGCCGGCACCTTGGTGAGGTCGATGATGATCGACTCGTCGTCACCTTCACCCTCGCCGGTGAGGTTGTCCCCCGTGTGTTCGACGGAGCCCTCGGGGCTCTTCAGGTTGTTGTAGAAGACGAAGTACTCGTCCCCGAGCACCCGGCCGTTGCCGCACAGCAGCGCGCTGGCGTCGAGGTCGAAGTCGGCGCCCGTGGTCGAGCGTGCGTCCCATCCGAGGCCGATCAGAACCCGGGTGAGGTTCGGTGCGGCCTTGGAGAGGGAGACATTGCCCCCCTTGGCGAGTGTGACGCCCATGTTGTGGTCCTCCCCGGACAACGGTGTGGCAGTGCGGCGGTACGACGGTGTGGCGGTACGACTGTACGTAAAGCCGGTCCGGCGCCGTACACACAGTGCACGGCGCCGGACGGGTGAGCTTCTGCCCTGACGAATCAGGCCCAGATCAGGATCAGACTCAGACGTTGACGCCGAAGTCCTGCGCGATGCCGCGCAGGCCCGAGGCGTAACCCTGGCCGATGGCACGGAACTTCCACTCCGCGCCGTTGCGGTAGAGCTCGCCGAAGACCATGGCGGTCTCGGTCGAGGCGTCCTCCGACAGGTCGTAGCGGGCGAGCTCGCTGTTGTCGGCCTGGTTCACGACGCGGATGTACGCGTTGCGGACCTGGCCGAAGCTCTGCTGACGGCTCTCGGCCTCGTAGATCGAGACCGGGAAGACGATCTTGGCCACATCGGCCGGAACGCCGGCGAGGTTGACCTTGATGGCCTCGTCGTCGCCTTCGCCCTCGCCGGTGGTGTTGTCGCCGGTGTGCTCGACCGAGCCGTCGGGGCTCTTCAGGTTGTTGAAGAACACGAAGTTCGCGTCGCTGGCGACCTTGCCCTGGTCGTTGGTCAGGATCGCGCTGGCGTCGAGGTCGAAGTCGACACCGGTGGTGGTGCGAGCATCCCAGCCCAGACCGACGATGACCGCCGTCAGGTTCGGCGCGGCCTTGGACAGCGAGACGTTGCCGCCCTTGCTGAGGCTGACTCCCACGGGTCCTCCATAAGGTTTTTGTGTGGGGCGGAGCCCCGTCGTGCGATTCACAGGATCAACGTTTCGATCCTAGTGACGGGTTCCCGCCTGTACGGGCTTATTCGTGGCGAACCTGCCCACGAGCCCTCAGAGGCTGTCGAGGGCCTTGATGTACTCGTTCAGGTCGCGTGCGTCGGGCAGGCCGTTGACGACACTCCACCGCACCACGCCGTCCTTGTCGATGACGAAGGTGCCGCGGACCGCGCAGCCCTTGTCCTCGTCGAAGACCCCGTAGGCGCGGGAGGTCTCCCCGTGCGGCCAGAAGTCCGACAGCAGCGGGTACTCCAGCCCCTCCTGCTCGCCGAAGACCCGCAGGGTCGGCACGGAGTCGTTGGAGACCGCGAGGAGCTGCACGCCGTCGTTCTGGAACCGCGGCAGCTGGTCGCGCAGCTCGCACAGCTCCCCGGTGCAGACGCCGGTGAAGGCGAACGGGTAGAAGAGCAGCACGACGGCCTTCTCCCCCCGGAAGTCGGAGAGCCGCACGGTGGCACCGTGGTTGTCCTTGAGTTCGAAGTCCGGGGCCTTGCTGCCGACCTCGATCGCCATCTGTCGCATCCCTTCGTTCCTGCATGCCTGCGTTGAGCCGTTCGGGTGATGTCCCGAGGGCCAGCCTATGCCGCGGACCCACCGCGCCGCCGAACGCACACACCCCGCCGACCGGGACGATTCCGGTCGGCGGGGTGCATGTGTCCGCTTGGCTGCGGGGCGCGGTTCAGCGCTTGGTCTTGGCCGTCTTCGGGGTCGTCAGGCGGGTGGAGGTCCACTCCTTGCCGACGGGGAGTCCCTTGGCCAGAGAGAGGCCGGCGGTCTCGGCGGCCTCGCTGATGTCGCTGGCCTCGACGAAACCGTCCTTGCCGGTCTTGGGAGTCACCAGCAGGATCAGTGCGCCGTCCTCGACCAGCTCGGTCGCGTCGACCAGGGCGTCCGTCAGGTCGCCGTCGTCCTCCCGGAACCACAGCAGCACCGCGTCCGCGACATCGTCGTAGTCCTCATCGACGACCTCGTTGACGTGATCCTCTACGGCATCACGGAATTCCTGATCGACATCGTCGTCGTAGCCGATCTCCTGGACCACCTGTTCGGACTGGAAACCCAGCCTGGCGGCCAGGTTCTCCGCGTGGTCCGCGGTCGCGCTCACGGGGTGCCTCCTGCTCATGTTCGGTGAATGTTCTTCGGCAGCGCGCGTACGCGCAGCATTGGGCGTAGTCCACACGGGCGCGGCGGATCGCGCAAGTACCCGGCCGCCGAGACCGTCGAAACGGTGACGATTACGGCCGTCTCGCCGCAACTTTCAGCGCCTCGGTATGTACCTCTGGTGATTCATCCCACACCATTCCACCTCATTCGGCACCGCCTCGGGACTTTCCTACCTGTTTGAGGGACGAACGGCCTTGCGAAGGCGTTGATCTACGTGGGCGTAAGGTTGCAGTTTGGCCGGTCTCGTCACCACAGCCCCCGCAATCCCACTGAGTCCAGGGATTACCGAGTGGTAAAGATGACGATTTCCGCCGAGCGTAAGACCATGGGAGGCGGCGAACCCCAAGGCACGACTCCCCCGACAGCGAAGGAACAGCGTGGCTTCCGCATCCGATCGCAATCCGATCATCATTGGTGGCCTGCCGAGCCAGGTCCCGGACTTCGATCCGGAAGAGACGCAGGAGTGGCTCGACTCCCTGGACGCCGCCGTCGACGAGCGGGGCCGCGAGCGCGCCCGCTACCTGATGCTGCGGCTGATCGAGCGGGCCCGCGAGAAGCGCGTGGCCGTGCCCGAGATGCGCTCCACGGACTACGTCAACACGATCGCCACCAAGGACGAGCCCTTCTTCCCCGGCAACGAGGAGATCGAGCGCAAGGTCCTCAACGCCACCCGCTGGAACGCGGCCGTCATGGTCTCGCGCGCCCAGCGTCCGGGCATCGGGGTCGGCGGCCACATCGCCACCTTCGCTTCCTCCGCCTCCCTCTACGACGTGGGCTTCAACCACTTCTTCCGCGGCAAGGACGAGGGCGACGGCGGCGACCAGATCTTCTTCCAGGGCCACGCCTCCCCCGGTATCTACGCCCGCGCCTACCTCCTGGACCGGCTCTCCGAGCAGCAGCTCGACGCGTTCCGCCAGGAGAAGTCGAAGGCCCCGTACGGCCTCTCCAGCTACCCGCACCCGCGTCTGATGCCGGACTTCTGGGAGTTCCCGACCGTCTCGATGGGCCTCGGTCCGCTCGGTGCGATCTACCAGGCCCGGATGAACCGGTACATGCAGGCCCGCGGCATCGCGGACACCTCCAAGTCACACGTCTGGGCGTATCTCGGCGACGGCGAGATGGACGAGCCGGAGTCGCTCGGCCAGCTGTCCATCGCCGCCCGCGAGAACCTGGACAACCTGACCTTCGTCGTCAACTGCAACCTCCAGCGCCTCGACGGCCCGGTCCGCGGCAACGGCAAGATCATGCAGGAGCTGGAGTCGCAGTTCCGCGGCGCCGGCTGGAACGTCATCAAGCTGATCTGGGACCGCTCCTGGGACCCGCTGCTGGCGCAGGACCGCGACGGCATCCTGGTCAACAAGATGAACACCACCCCGGACGGGCAGTTCCAGACGTACGCGACCGAATCCGGTGCGTACATCCGTGAGCACTTCTTCGGCGGCGACCACCGGCTGCGCGCGATGGTCGAGAACATGACCGACACGCAGATCCAGCACCTGGGCCGCGGCGGTCACGACCACAAGAAGGTCTACGCGGCGTACGCGGCGGCCAAGGCCCACAAGGGCCAGCCGACGGTGATCCTGGCGCAGACGGTCAAGGGCTGGACCCTGGGCCCGAACTTCGAGGGCCGCAACGCGACCCACCAGATGAAGAAGCTGACGGCCGACGACCTCAAGCGCTTCCGCGACCGGCTGCACATCCCGATCACGGACGCCCAGCTGGAGGACGGCGCGCCGCCGTACTACCACCCGGGCCGCAACTCCCCCGAGATCCAGTACATGCACGACCGTCGCAGCGCGCTCGGCGGTTACGTGCCCACCCGCGTGGTGCGCGCGAAGCCGCTGCAGCTGCCGGACGAGAAGACGTACGCGGCCGCCAAGAAGGGCTCGGGACAGCAGTCGATCGCCACCACCATGGCCTTCGTCCGCATCCTGAAGGACCTCATGCGGGACAAGGAGATCGGCAAGCGCTTCGTGCTGATCGCGCCCGACGAGTACCGCACCTTCGGCATGGACGCGTTCTTCCCGAGCGCCAAGATCTACAACCCGCTGGGCCAGCAGTACGAGGCGGTCGACCGCGACCTGCTACTCGCGTACAAGGAGTCCCCGACCGGCCAGATGCTGCACGACGGCATCTCGGAGGCGGGCTGCACGGCCTCGCTGATCGCCGCCGGTTCGGCGTACGCGACGCACGGCGAGCCGCTGATCCCGGTCTACGTCTTCTACTCGATGTTCGGTTTCCAGCGCACGGGTGACCAGTTCTGGCAGATGGCCGACCAGCTGGCGCGCGGTTTCGTCCTCGGCGCGACCGCCGGCCGGACCACCCTCACGGGTGAGGGTCTCCAGCACGCCGATGGTCACTCCCAGCTGCTGGCGTCGACCAACCCGGGCTGTGTGGCGTACGACCCGGCGTACGGGTACGAGATCGCGCACATCGTCAAGGACGGTCTGCGCCGGATGTACGGGCCCGACGCCGAGGACGTCTTCTACTACCTGACGGTCTACAACGAGCCGATCCAGCATCCGGCCGAGCCGGCGGACGTGGACGCCGAGGGCATCCTCAAGGGCATCCACCGGGTCTCCGCGGGCACCACGGGCGCGGTCGGGGCGCAGATCATGGCGTCCGGCGTGGCCGTGCCGTGGGCGCTGGAGGCGCAGCGGATCCTGGCCGCCGAGTGGAACGTCAAGGCGGACGTCTGGTCGGCGACCTCCTGGAACGAGCTGCGTCGCGAGGCCGTCGCGGTGGAGGAGCACAACCTGCTCCACCCGGAGGAGGAGCAGCGCGTCCCGTACGTGACCCGCAAGCTGTCGGGCTCCGAGGGCCCGTTCGTGGCGGTCTCCGACTGGATGCGGGCGGTTCCGGACCAGATCTCGCGCTGGGTCCCGGGCTCGTACACCTCGCTGGGCGCGGACGGCTTCGGCTTCGCCGACACGCGCGGTGCGGCCCGCCGCTTCTTCCACATCGACGCGCAGTCGGTGGTCCTCTCGGTGCTGACCGAGCTGGCCAAGGAGGGCAAGATCGACCGCTCGGCGCTGAAGCAGGCCATCGACCGGTACCAGCTGCTGGACGTCACGGCGGCGCACCCGGGCGCGGCGGGCGGCGACGCGTAGCCGTCGCTCCGTCACTCTTGCGTGGGGGCGCTGGGACATCTGTCCCAGCGCCCCTTACTCGTTCTTTACTATGCCCGCATGAAGGAACCCTCCCGCCAGTCGCGGTGGGAGCGCCGGACGCAGACGCCTCTGCTGGTGCTCGCCCTCGGATTCGCCGTCGCCTACGCCGTGCCGATCGTCGCGCCCGACGCGGATCCGGGCGTGCACCGGGCCTGCACGCACGCCGAGTGGGTGGTGTGGGCGGCCTTCGCCGTCGACTACCTGATGCGGCTGGGCCTGTCGGGGGCGAAGAAGGCGTTCGTACGGACGCACTGGATGGACCTGGCGGCGGTGCTGCTGCCGATGATCCAGCCGCTACGGCTGCTGCGGGTGGTCGCCACCCTGATGCTGGTGGGCCGGCGGGCCCGGATGGCCCCGCAGATCCGGCTGACCACGTACGTGGCGGGCGCGGTGGTCGGGCTGCTGATGTTCGGCTCGCTGGCCGTGCTGAGCGTGGAGCGGGACGCACCCAACGGCAACATCAAGAACCTCGGGGACGCCCTGTGGTGGTCGGTGACGACGATGACCACGGTCGGGTACGGGGACCACTCCCCCACCACCGGGCTCGGCCGGCTGCTGGCGGTGGGGCTGATGCTGTCCGGGATCGCGCTGCTGGGTGTGGTGACCGCCAACATCGCGGCCTGGTTCATCTCCCGCTTCGAACGCGACGACCTGGTGGAACGGGCCCAGACGGCGGCGATCGCCGAACTGGCGGGCGAGGTACGGGCGCTGCGCGCGGAGGTCGCCCGGCTCACCGGGTCGGTACCCGCCGAGCCCGAGGTGGCCGGGCACGCCCCGGACGCGGAGGTCCACGCCCAGGGCGGCCCGGGTGCCGGGGCCGTCAGTGCTCCCACACCTTGAACGCCCGCACCTGGTAGGGCGACTGGGGCAGCCACACCCCGTCGCCCGGATAGGTCTGGAACTCTCCCGTCTCGGCGCACTCGGCCGACTGGTAGGTGGTCACCGGGCGCCCGGTCCGGTTGGAGAGCGACTGGGCGGTGGTCCCGGCGGGCAGCGCGGTACAGCTGTTGATGTCGAGGGTGCTGAGCTCGTGGGTCTTGCGGGCCCCCTTGAACTCCGGCTTCGCCCACAGGCACAACTGCCCGGTGGCGCAGAGCCCCAGGGGCGGCGGCCCCGAGGCGTGGCCGGTCCCCTTCGCGCCTTCCGCCCCGGCCGCGTGTCCCGCGGCGTGGGCGGAGCCGGCGGTGCCCGGGATCAGCAGGGTGGCGGCGAGGACGGCGGCCGCGACGAAAGTCGTGTTCCACGTACGCATGACGGGTCAACTCCTGGTGGACGTACGGGCCCCGGACCGTTTCCGGAGCTCCGTCGACACCACGCTGACCTGCGCGGACGGTCGGGCGGAAGAGGCAGCGGGCGGGTCCACCCTGATAGGCGACGGCCCCGCCGGAACCGCCCGGCGGGGCCGAAGTACGTACGGAGTTGACGCCTCCGCGGCCTCGTCCGATCGGCGGCGGACGGGGCCACGGAGGCGCCGGGGCGCCGCCCGGACAGCAGCGGGCAGCTCGGGCGGCGCCGGTCTGTGGGCCGAAACGGCCAAGAGACGGCCTAGATGTGCCCCGCGCCCGCCCCCGCGGCGGCGGCGTTCGCACCGCGCTTGGTGAAGCAGGCCACGATCGCGGCGAGTACCGCGACCATGGCGGCGACGGTGAAGGCGGTGCTCATCCCTGACACGAACGTGTCGTGCGCGACGCCCGTGATGGCCTGCGCGACCTGGTCGGGAACCCCCGGCGGAACCGGGGCGATGCCGACCTGGATCCCCTTCGCCGCGAGGTCCGCCTGCTCCGGGGTGAGCGGCGGCAGCCCGGCCCCGGCCCAGTTGTCCCCGAAGACGCTGTCGACCTTGCTCGCCATGACCGCGCCGAGCACGGCCGTGCCGAGGCTGCCGCCGACCTGCATCGCGGCCTGCTGGAGCCCGCCGGCCACGCCGGACAGCTCCAGCGGGGCGTTGCCGACGATGACCTCGGTGGCGCCGACCATGACGGGCGCCAGCCCGAAGCCCATCAGGGCGAACCAGAGCGACATGGTCGCGGTGCCGGTCTGCGGGGTCAGCTGGGCCATCCCGAAGCAGGCGGTGGCGGTGGCGACCATGCCCGCGACGAGCGGGATGCGCGGGCCGACCTTGGTGATGGCGATGCCGGCCAGCGGCGATCCGATGATCATCATGCCGGTGAGCGGCAGCAGGTGCAGGCCGCTGTCGACGGGGCTCATGCCGTGGATGTTCTGGAGGTAGAAGGTCACGAAGAACAGCCCGCCCATGAAGGCGAAGGCCATCAGGACCATGAGGACGGTGCCAGCGGACAGCGGCAGCGAGCGGAACATCCCGAGGGGGATCAGCGGCTCGGCGACCCGGTTCTCCCAGAGGGCGAAGGCCACGAAGCACAGGCCGGACAGCCCGAGGAAGAGCAGGGTCCTGGTGTCGCCCCAGCCCCATTCGGAGGCCTTGATCAGCGCCCAGATCAGGGAGAACATCGCGGCCGACAGCAGGATGATGCCGGGGATGTCGAAGGAGCGCGGGGCGTTCTCGGCGCGGTGGTCGACCAGGATGAACAGGCCGAAGGCGAGCGCGATGATGCCGACGGGCACGTTGATGAAGAAGACCGACTGCCAGCTCACGTTCTCCACGAGCAGGCCGCCGACGATGGGACCGGCGGCGGTCGAGACGCCGATGACCATGCCCCAGATGCCGATGGCCATGTTGAGCTTCTCGGCGGGGAAGGTCGCGCGCAGCAGGCCGAGCGCGGCGGGCATCAGCAGTGCGCCGAAGACGCCCTGCGCGACGCGGAAGCCGATGACGAGCTCGACGCCGGTGGCGAAGCCGATGACCGCCGAGGAGGCGGCGAAGCCGGCGATGCCGATGAGGAAGGTCTGGCGGTGGCCGAATCGGTCACCGAGCTTGCCCGCGGTGATCAGCGAGACCGCGAGGGCGAGGAGGTAGCCGTTGGTGATCCACTGGACATCGGCCAGCGAGGCGCCGAGGTCCTTCTGGATCGCGGGGTTGGCGACGGCGACGATCGTGCCGTCGAGGGTGACCATCATGACGCCGATCGCGACGGCGAAGAGGGTCAGCCAGGGATGTCCGCGCAGTCCGGTACGGGCCTGCGCGGACCCTGGCCCCTTGGCGGGCGCCTGATCGTCCTGGTCGTCCCGGTCGTCGACGGTGATCTGACTAGTCATGCGAACAGGTTAGTGACAGCTACTGACACTTCGCAGGCGGCTCGGTCGGACAGTCACTGTCAGGTCCGTCACAGATACTCTGACCGCCCAGGCGAAGACCGCCCACCCAAAGACCGCCCAGTCAAAGTCCGCGTCAGAAAGGACCCGCCCGCCGTGATGACCGATCAGCGGCCCGCGCCGTCCGCGCCGGCGGCCGGCCTGCGCGAGCGCAAGAAACGGCGCACCCGCGACGCGCTGCTGCGCGCCTCGCTGCTCCTGTTCGTCGCCCAGGGGTACGAAGAGACCACCGTCGACGAGATCACCGACGCCGTGGACGTCTCCCAGCGCACCTTCTTCCGGTACTTCGCCAACAAGGAGGAGGTCGCCTTCGCGGTCCAGGACCTGGTCGAATCCCACTTCGTCGCCGCGCTGCGCTCCCGCCCGCCCGCCGAGGGGCCCCTGGAGGCGATGCGCGCGGCCGTGCTCGACGCCTGGGACACCGTGGACGAGGCCATCTCCGAGGTGGTCCCGGTCGACCTGTACATGCGCAGCTACCGGCTCATCGAGTCCACTCCGGCCCTGCTCGCCGTGCACCTGCGCCGCTCCACCGAGCTGGAGGAGCGGATCGCCCTGCTGATCGCCGAGCGCGAGGGCCTGGACGTGGACGCCGATCCGCGGCCGCGGGTGGCCGTCGCCGCGTTCACGGGCGTGATGCGGGTCACCGGCCGGCTCTGGGGACAGGGCGAGGACACCAGCGTCGCCACGATCCGGCGGATGACCGAGGCCTACCTCGACCAGATCGGCCCGGCCCTGGCCGCCGACTGGAGCCACCCCGCCTGACCTGCTCTTCCCGCCCGCTGCGGGAGTAGCCGGGGCCGCTGCCGCGCCTGCCGCACGCCCCGGCGCACGCGGCCGTGCACGCGGCCCCGTACGAGATCACCCGTTCTCGGCCGATTCGCACGGTCGGCGGTGACTCCGGTCACCCCGTGTGCCACCGCCCTCGGCGGTCTCCTAGTCTGGGCGCAGTGAACCTGCCCGGCCCCGCCCACCCCCACGCCGTCGACCACGTCGCGCACCCGGCCGTCCTGCGCACCCTGCTCGCGCTGACGGTGGTCTTCCTGATGCTCGCGACCACCGGCTGGACCGCGGTGCACCGGCCCGAGGACGGGATCTCCCCGCGCCAGGCCGCGCTCGCCTCCTGGGCCCGGGCCCGCTTCGAAGGCCGGGCGCTGCCCTCCGCGGATGCCCCCGCCCCGATGGTGGCCCACTTCTTCGCCGGCCTGGACGGCGCCCAGCGCACCCGGCTGGCCGAGGCCTACCCGCTCGTCGTCGGAAACCTCGACGGAGCCCCGTCCGACACCCGCTACGAGGCCAACCGGATCGCCCTGCGGCAGGCCGCCCGGGAGGAGGAGGCCGACGGACGCGACGTCACGCTGGCCCCCGCCGACCGCACCAACGCCTCCCGGCGCTCCCACCGCTTCGAATCCCTCGCCGAGCCGGGCCGGCAGATCCTCACCTTCGACCCCACCGGCGGCGGCCTCGTCGCCGAGGTCTTCGGCGATCTCGACGCGGCCCGCCGGATCTCCGTGGTCGTCCCCGGTGTCGATACGGACGCGTTGACCTTCGAGCGCACCCAGCGCCGCCTCACCGCCCCCGCTGGCATGGCCCAGTCCCTGTACGAGGCCGAGCGCGCGGCCGCGCCCGACAGCCGGACGGCGGTCATCGCCTGGGCCGGTTACACCGCGCCGACCGGGGTCGGCATGGACGCGGCGACCGGCCGGATGGCCGCGGACGGCGCCGTGAAGCTGCGCGCGCTGGCCTCCTCGCTGCCGGGGAAGGCGAGCGTGGCGCTGTTCTGCCACAGCTACGGCTCGGTGGTCTGCGGGGTCGCCGCGCACGAACTGCCCCGCCGGGTCACGGACATCGCGGTGGCGGGCAGCCCCGGAATGCGCGCGGAGAACGTCACGGACCTCGGGACCTCGGCGCGGGTCTGGTCGATGCGCGACTCCGGCGACTGGATCGCGGACGTACCGCACCTGGAGCTCGGCGGCGTGGGCCACGGCGCGGATCCGGTCTCCCCGGGCTTCGGCGCACGGGTGCTGTCCGCGGCCGGGGCCAAGAGCCACACCGGCTACTTCGAGCCAGGCACCGCGTCTTTGGACAACTTCGCCAAAATCGGAACCGGTGCGTTCGGTTCCATGGTGTGCGCCACCGGCGGCGACGCGTGCCGACAGGGAATTTCCGGCACGAACGGCTCCTGACACGCGTAGACGCCCCGAAAACGGGCTTCGCAGCGGGGGGACGAGCGGGGGTCGGTCCCTTTACGATGTGCCGCATGGGTGACGTACTGGCCGGAAACCATGCCGTCTGGGAGTTCGACCGCACCACGGACTCGATACTCATCCGCTTCGCACGGGGGATGCGAACTCCCAGGCTCTGGCATGCCCTCGGGGAACGCCGGATCCCCCTCGAAGCGTTGTCGGGGGTGAGTCTGAGCGTGGGGCGGCGGGACACCGTGGTGCTGCGCGCCTTGGCGAGGGCGGGCGCGGATCCGCTGATGGAAGCCGCGGCGGGGCAGCTGAGAGAAGCCTCCGATCCGTACCGGCTGGTGCTGCCCGGCGCCGGAGCCGACCGGGCGGCGGCCTTCGCGGCGGCCCTGCGCGAGCGGCTGGGACCGCCCGGACCGGCCGACCGCTTCCTGGTCCCGGCCCCGCAGCCACCGGCCGTCCTGAAGGCCTATGACGCCAGGGTCGCCTTCGACGGCGCCGCCGTGTCCTTCCACTGGTCCCGCACCGGGGCCACCAGCACCAAATGGAAGGCGGGCGACCAGCGGTATCCGCTGGCCGCCCTGACGGGTGTCGAGTGGCACTCCCCGGAGCGGGCGGGGGGCCACCTGCGCCTGCTCGCCCGGGACCTCGCGGGCGACCCCCGACCCGACCACGACCTGTCCTCGGCCGTCTTCGGCGTGGGCTACGGGGCCGTGCACGAGTCCCTGCCGTTCGCGGCGGCGGTACTCGCCGCCCTGCGCGGCCGCTCCCCGGTCGCCTCGGTGGCCTCGGTCCCCCGGGCCCGCTCCGGCGACCGGCTCCAGCACCTGGGCGAACTGCACAGTGCGGGGCTCCTGACGGACGCGGAGTACGCCGCCCTCCGCGACCGCTTCACGGCCGGCGCCTGAGCGGAGCCGGCCGGGGCGGGGCCGCCGCCCGCCCGGCCCCGCCCCGGCCCGCCCGCCCTGCCCCGGCCTACGCCTCGCGCGCGGCCGAGGTCGAGGACATGTCCGGGTAGCGGTCCCCCGAGACCCGCGCCGCGATCGGCTCCAGCAGCGCCAGCTCCGCGTCCGTCAGCGTGATCCGGGTCGCCCCGGTGTTCTCCGCGAGGCGGGCCGCCTTGCGGGTGCCCGGGATCGGGACCACCGTCAGCCCGTGCACCCGTGCCTGCTGGTGCACCCAGGCCAGGGCGATCTGCCCCGGCGTGGCCTCGTGCGCCGCCGCGATCTCCCGTACCGGCGCCAGCAGCGCCGCGTTCGCCTTCGCGTTGTCCCCGGTGAAACGGGGCTGGTACTTCCGGAAGTCACTGGCCGACAGGTCCGCCGCCGCGTCCGCGAACGCACCGGTCAGGAAGCCGCGCCCGAGCGGGGAGTACGGCACGAAGGCCACGCCCAGCTCCGCCGCCGCGCCCACCGCGCTGCGCTCCACGTCCCGGCTGAACAACGACCACTCCGACTGGAGCGCCGCGATCGGGTGCACCGCGTGCGCCTCGCGCAGCTCGGCGCCCGTCACCTCGCTGAGCCCGAGGTGGCGCACCTTGCCCTCCCGCACCAACTCCGCCATCGCACCCACCGATTCGGCGAACGGCACGGCCGGGTCGCGCCGGTGCATGTAGTAGAGGTCGATCACATCGGTGCCGAGCCGCCGCAGGCTGTCCTCCACCGCCCGGCGGATGTACGCCCGGTCGTTGCGGATCCCCCGGTACACCGGGTCATCGGTGCGCTCTATGGCGAACTTCGTGGCGAGGGTGATCTCTTCGCGGTGCGCGCCCACGAACGGGGCGAGGAACTCCTCGTTCGCACCCCGCCCGTAGATGTCGGCGGTGTCGAAGAGGGTGACCCCGGCGTCCAGCGCCGCATCCAGGGTCAGCAGGGCGGCCGCCTCGTCCGTGTCCCCGTAGAACTCGCTCATGCCCATGCAGCCGAGGCCCTGGATGCCCACCAGGGGGCCTCCCTTGCCCAGTTCGACCTTCTCGATCTTCTGGAACTCGCTCATGTCCGGTCCGCCTTAACTGTGTTCACCGCAGCCGTGTTCACTGAAGCTGTGTCCATCGAATACATGTCGATCTTGAAGTCCAATACCGCGAGCGCGTCCGTCAGTTCGGCGATCCGCGCCCGCACCTCGCAGCGCGTGCGCTCCAGCAGTTCGCGCCGCTGGTCCATGGTGTGCGCGCCCTCGCGGACGAGTTCGGCGTAGCGGACCATGTCCGCCACCGACATTCCGGTGGTGCGCAGCTTGCCCACGAAGGCCAGCCAGTCGAGGTCCTTGTCGCTGAAGCGCCGCTGGCCCGAGTGGGAGCGGTCCACGTGCGGCATGAGGCCGATCCGTTCGTACCAGCGCAGTGTGTGCTGGGTCAGACCGGTCCGGGCCTCGACCTCGCTGATCGTGTACCGCGTCTGCGTCAGGCTCATGACCACCACGCTAAAACCTTGGAGTGCACTCCAAGCAAGTACCCTCGGCCGCATGGAGAGCTTGCAGAGTCTGCGCATCATCGAGAACTGGCCGGTTCCGACCGCCGCCGCGGCCGTCGTCCGCGCCGACGGCACCGTACTCGGCGCCCACGGCCCGGTGGACCACCGCTTCACGCTGGCCTCCGTGACCAAGCCCCTCGCCGCCTACGCCGCCCTCGTCGCCTACGAGGAAGGCGCGATCGAGCTGGACGAGCCCGCCGGACCCGAGGGCTCCACCGTCCGCCACCTGCTCGCGCACACCAGCGGCCTGGCCTTCGACGAGCACCGCGCGATGGCCCCGCCCGGAACGCGCCGGCTGTACTCGAACGCGGGCTTCGAGGTCCTCGGCGACCACATCGCGAAGGCCACCGGGATCCCCTTCGCCGAGTACCTGGACCAGGCCGTCTTCGAGCCGCTGGGCATGGGGTCGAGCAGCCTGGAGGGCTCCCCCGCCAAGGACGGCGTCTCCACCGTCACCGACCTGCTGCGCTTCGCCGCCGAGCTCCAGCAGCCGCGGCTGCTGGACGTGCGCACGGTCGCCGAGGCCACCTCCGTGGTCCACCCCGGCCTCAAGGGCGTCCTGCCCGGCTACGGCCACCAGTCCCCCAACGACTGGGGCCTCGGCCTGGAGATCCGCGACGGGAAGTCCCCGCACTGGACGGGCGCCGGATCCTCACCGCGCACCTTCGGCCATTTCGGGCAGGCCGGAACCTTCCTGTGGGTGGACCCGGACGCCCGCGTCGCGTGCGTGGCGCTGGCGGACCGCGCGTTCGGCCCGTGGGCCGTGGAGGCCTGGCCCCCGTTCACCGACGCGGTACTCGCCGAGCTCAAGGGCCTCTAGGGAAGTTCGCAGATCAGCAGCTCTCCCGGGGATCCGGCGACCAGCTCCAGCTCCGGCTCGCCGGTGATCCGCGCCGCGTCCCCGGGGCCGAGCTCGACGCCGTCGGCGGAGTCCTCGCGCCCTTCGCCGTCCAGCCGCAGGTCTCCCCGTACGACGTGCAGGTACACGTGCCCCGCCGCCGGTACCGCGACCCGCTCGCCCGCGCCCGGACGCCGTACGTGCAGCACGGCCCCGGCCGCGGGCACGGCGTAGGGCGTGCTGTCGGCGATGCCCCTGACCAGCACGTACGAGGGCTCGCCGGCCGGTTCCAGGGGAGCCAGCCACAGCTGTACGAAGCGCAGCGGCTGCGGGCCGTCGTTGCGCTCCACGTGCCGGGCGCCGGATCCGGCGGCGAGGTGCTGTACGTCGCCGGGCCGGACCAGGGTGGTGGCGCCGGTGCTGTCGCGGTGGGTGAGCTCGCCCTCCACCACCCAGGTCACGATCTCGGTGTTGCCGTGGTGGTGCTCGTCGAAGCCGGCGCCGGGGGCGAGGGTCTCCTCGTTGCACGCCAGGACCGGGCCGAAGCGCAGGTTGTCGGGGTCGTAGTGGTGCCCGAAGGAGAAGGCGTGCCGGGTGGTGATCCCTGCGGCCGCATCTCCGCCCTCGTACCGGTCGGCGCCTCGGCGTACTTCAATCATGGTGGCCACCGTAGCCCCCGGCCGGGGCCGTGCCCCGGGTACGTCCGCGCGGGCCGGGGTGAGACCCGACTCCGCGCAGCCGTCCCGATAGGGCAGTCTTGTCACGTGCCCCAACCCGAACGCGAGCATTCACCAGCGACCCATCCCGCGCATCCGGCCCCCGCGCATCCGCACGCCGCGACGCTGCGCCGGCTGGAGAAGTCCTCCGGGCGGCTCGCCGCGAACGCCATCGCGCGCATGGACGAGACCCTCTCGTGGTACCGCGCGATGCCCCCGGAGAACCGGTCCTGGATCGGACTGGTGGCCCAGGCCGGCATCGCGGCGTTCACCGAGTGGTTCCGGCACCCCGAGACCCCGCAGGCGATCTCCACCGACGTGTTCGGGACGGCTCCGCGCGAGCTGACCCGGGCGATCACGCTGCGCCAGACCGTCGAGATGGTGCGGACCACGATCGAGGTCATGGAGACCGCGATCGACGAGGTCGCCGCGCCCGGCGACGAGTCGATCCTGCGCGAGGCGCTGCTGGTGTACGCCCGGGAGATCGCCTTCGCGACCGCCCAGGTGTACGCCCAGGCCGCCGAGGCGCGCGGGGCCTGGGACGCCCGGCTGGAGTCGCTGGTGGTCAACGCGGTGCTCTCCGGTGAGGCCGACGAGGGCGCGCTGTCGCGGGCCGCGGCGCTCGGCTGGAATTCGCCGGAGCACGTGTGCGTGGTGCTGGGCACCGCTCCCGAGGGCGACAGCGAGCTGACGGTCGAGGCGATCCGGCGCGCGGCCCGCCATCACAAGCTCCAGGTCCTCACCGGTGTGCTCGGGGACCGGCTCGTGGTCATCGCGGGTGGCAGCGACAATCCGATGCAGGTGGCCAAATCGCTGATCGGGCCGTTCGCCGCGGGTGCGGTGGTGGCCGGTCCGGTGGTCCCGGACCTGCTGAACGCCACGAAGTCGGCGCAGGCCGCGGCGGCCGGACTCAAGGCGTGCACGGCGTGGCAGGACGCTCCCAGGCCGGTGCTGGCGGATGATCTGCTGCCTGAGCGCGCGATCGCCTCGGACCCTTCGGCGCGCGAGCAGCTGGTGGAGGAGATCTACAGACCGCTCGAAGAGGCGGGCTCGGCCCTGCTGGAGACGCTGAGTGTGTACCTGGAGCAGGCGAGCAGCCTCGAAGGGGCAGCTCGGATGCTGTTCGTGCACCCCAACACCGTGCGCTACCGGCTCCGACGTGTGACGGACGTCACCGGATGGTCGCCCTCCGATGTCCGTTCTGCGTTCACTCTGCGGATCGCCCTGATCCTCGGGCGTCTGGCCGACGGAGATCCTCAGTCCTAGACTTTTGTCGGACATCAACAATTACCCCGAAGGTTCTTCGTCCCTGTCCCCACGGGCGGCGTGGACCGAACACAAGAGAGAGTGTGAGGGTGCTCGTACTCGTCGCTCCCGGCCAAGGCGCACAGACGCCCGGCTTCCTGACTCCCTGGCTCGACCTCCCCGGTGCCGCTGACCGCGTCGCCGCATGGTCGGACGCCATCGGGCTCGACCTTGCCCACTACGGCACGAAGGCCGACGCGGACGAGATCCGCGACACGGCCGTGGCACAGCCCCTGCTGGTGGCTGCCGGCCTGCTCTCCGCCGACGCCCTCGGCGCCGCTACGGCGTTCGGCGCCGTCGCGGGTCACAGCGTCGGCGAGATCACCGCGGCCGTCCGGGCCGGCGTGCTCTCCGACATCGAGGCACTGTCCTTCGTACGCACCCGCGGGCTCGGCATGGCCGAGGCGGCGGCGATCACCGCGACGGGCATGTCGGCGGTCCTCGGCGGGGACCCCGACGTCGTGGTCGCGCACCTGGAGAAGCTGGGTCTGACCCCGGCGAACATCAACGGCGCGGGCCAGATCGTCGCGGCCGGCACGATGGAGCAGCTCGCGGCGCTGGAGGCCGAGAAGCCCGAGGGCTCCATGAAGGTCGTCGCCCTCAAGGTCGCGGGCGCCTTCCACACGCGCCACATGGCCCCGGCGGTCGTCGCCCTGGAGAAGGCCGCGGCGGCCCTCTCCCCGGCGGACCCGAAGACGGCCTACGTATCGAACAAGGACGGTCAGGTCGTGACCACGGGCGCCGATGTCGTCGCCCGGCTGGTGGGCCAGGTGGCCAACCCGGTCCGCTGGGACCTGTGCATGGAGACGTTCGCCGCACTGGGCGTCACGGGGATCGTCGAGCTGTCCCCCGGTGGCACCCTGACGGGTCTGGCCAAGCGCGCGCTGAAGGGCGTACCGAGCGTGGCCCTGAAGACCCCGGACGATCTCGAAAAGGCCGCGGCGCTTGTCGCCGAGCACGCGGCCTGAGAGAAGGAGCCCACACAGCATGTCGAAGATCAAGCCTGCCAAGGGCTCCCCGTACGCCCGCATCCTCGGAGTCGGCGGCTACCGCCCGGTCCGTGTGGTGCCCAACGAGGTCATCCTCGAGACCATCGACTCGTCCGACGAGTGGATCCGCTCCCGTTCCGGTATCGCGACGCGGCACTGGGCCTCGCCCCAGGAGACCGTCGCCGCGATGTCGGTGGAGGCCTCCGGCAAGGCGCTGGCCGCCGCCGGGATCGCCCCGGAGAAGATCGGCGCCGTGATCGTCTCGACGGTGTCGCACTTCAAGCAGACCCCGGCGATCGCGACCGAGATCGCGCACCGCATCGGCGCGGGCAAGCCCGCCGCCTTCGACATCTCCGCCGGCTGCGCCGGGTTCGGCTACGGTTTGACCCTGGCCAAGGGCCTGGTGGTGGAAGGTTCCGCGGAGTACGTCCTCGTCATCGGCGTGGAGCGGCTCTCGGACCTCACCGACCTGGAGGACCGCGCGACGGCCTTCCTGTTCGGCGACGGCGCGGGCGCCGTGGTCGTCGGCCCCTCGGACGAGCCGGCCATCGGCCCCACCGTGTGGGGCTCGGAGGGCGACAAGTCCGAGACCATCAAGCAGACCGTGCCGTGGGACGAGTACCGCAACACGGACAGCGCCGAGAAGTTCCCGGCCATCACGCAGGAGGGTCAGGCGGTCTTCCGCTGGGCCGTCTTCGAGATGGCCAAGGTGGCCCAGCAGGCGCTCGACGCAGCCGGGATCACCGCGGACGACCTGGACGTCTTCATTCCGCACCAGGCAAACATGCGGATCATCGACTCGATGGTGAAGACTCTGAAGCTGCCGGAGCACGTCACGGTCGCCCGTGACGTCGAAACCACCGGCAACACCTCGGCCGCCTCGATCCCGCTCGCAATGGAGCGGCTCCTGGCGACCGGAGCGGCGAAGAGCGGCGACACCGCGCTCGTCATCGGCTTCGGGGCGGGACTCGTCTACGCCGCGACGGTCGTTACCCTCCCCTAGGGCCCGGGATTCACATCCCTGACCCTGATCCAACCCCAGTTAGCTAAAGAAGGAGCGCCACATGGCTGCCACCCAGGAAGAGATCGTCGAGGGTCTCGCCGAGATCGTCAACGAGATTGCCGGCATCCCCGTCGAGGACGTCCAGATCGAGAAGTCCTTCACCGACGACCTGGACGTCGACTCGCTGTCCATGGTCGAGGTCGTCGTCGCCGCCGAAGAGCGCTTCGACGTCAAGATCCCGGACGAGGACGTCAAGGGTCTCAAGACGGTCGGCGACGCCGCGGACTACATCGCGAAGCACCAGGCCTAAGAACGACGAGCGTTTGTCGCCACCTGGCGGTGGCGCCGTGACAATTCAGCACCCCCTGAGACGTGGAGAAAGAATTCCTGTGAGCCCGACCAATCGCACCGTGGTCGTCACCGGTATCGGCGCAACCACTCCGCTGGGTGGCGACAGCGCTTCGACCTGGGAAGGTCTGCTTGCCGGCCGTTCCGGCGTAAAGCCCCTTGAGGGCGAGCGCTTTGCCGAACTCCCGGTTCGTATCGCCGCACTGGCCGCCGTGGACCCGAACGACGTCCTTCCCCGGCCGCTGGCCCGCAAGCTGGACCGCTCGGCCCAGTTCGCGATCATCGCGGCCCGCGAGGCGTGGGCCGACGCCGGCTACACCGCCCCGGCGGGCGAGGACGCGTCGATCGCGCCCGAGCGCCTGGGCACCGTCATCGCCTCCGGCATCGGCGGCGTGACCACCCTGCTCGACCAGTACGACGTACTGAAGGAAAAGGGTGTGCGACGGGTTTCCCCGCACACCGTCCCCATGCTCATGCCCAACGGCCCGTCGGCCAACGTCGGCCTGGAGGTCAACGCCCGCGCGGGTGTGCACACTCCGGTCAGCGCCTGCGCGTCGGGCGCCGAGGCCATCGGCTACGCCGTCGAGATGATCCGCACCGGCCGCGCCGACGTGGTCGTCGCGGGCGGCACCGAGGCGGCGATCCACCCGCTGCCGATCGCCGCGTTCGCCAACATGATGGCGATGTCCAAGAACAACGAGAACCCGACCACGGCCTCCCGCCCGTACGACAAGGCCCGCGACGGCTTCGTCCTCGGCGAGGGCGCCGGCGTCGTGGTCCTGGAGTCCGCCGAGCACGCCGCCGCGCGCGGCGCCCGGGTCTACTGCGAGGTGCTGGGCCAGGGCCTGTCCGCGGACAGCCACCACATCGCGCAGCCCGAGCCGACCGGCCGCGGTGTCTCGGCCGCCCTGCAGAACCTGCTCGACAACACGGGCCTGGACCCGGCCGAGCTGGTCCACGTGAACGCGCACGCCACGTCCACCCCGCAGGGTGACACGGCCGAGCTGAAGGCCCTGCGCAAGGTGCTGGGCGACGACCTCGACCACATCGCGATCTCGGCCACGAAGTCGATGACCGGTCACCTGCTGGGTGGCGCCGGTGGCATCGAGACCGTCGCGACGGTGCTGGCGCTGTACCACCGCCTCGCCCCGCCGACGATCAACCTCGACGACATGGACGACGACATCGACGCGGACATCGTGCGCGACGAGCCCCGCAAGCTCCCGGCCGAGGGCCCGATCTCCGCGATCAACAACTCGTTCGGCTTCGGCGGCCACAACGTCTCGCTGGCGTTCCGCACGGTCTGATCCGGCCACGTACGAAGGCCCGCCCGGGAATCCCCGGGCGGGCCTTCGCGCGTCCTGCGTCCTGCGTCCGACGTCCCGCGGTCAGACGACCTGGTGGAGCCACCGCACCGGGGCGCCCTCGCCCGCGTAGCGGAAGGGTTCGAGCTCGTCGTCCCAGGGTTTGCCGAGCAGCTTGGCGATCTCCGCCTCCAGGTCGGTCTCGCCGTGGGCGGACCGGGCGAGGGCGGCGCGCAGCCGGTCCTCGGGGATCAGGATGTCGCCGTGCATGCCGGTGACGGCGTGGAAGATGCCCAGCTGCGGGGTGGAGCTGTAGCGCTCTCCCTCGGCGGTCGGGCAGGGTTCCGCGGTCACTTCGAAGCGGAGCAGGTGCCAGCCGCGCAGGGCTGAGGCGAGCTTCGAGGCCGTGCCCGCCTCGGCCTGCCAGGAGAACTCGGCTCTCCAGGTGCCCGGGGAGGCGGGCTGACGGATCCAGTCGAGGTTCACCCGCACCCCGAGCACGCCCGCGACGGCCCATTCCACGTGCGGACAGAGCGCACGCGGTGCGGAATGCACGTACAGGACTCCACGTGTCGTCACCGGGACCTCCAGTGTGGGACGAGGTCGGGAATAAACTCCAGAAAACGGACAGTATGTGACGTGATGTAATGTAACGGAAATTATTTGACATTGCGTTGCGGGACTTGCGGCCGAAACGCCACGGGAAAAAGCTACCGTGCGCCGGGGGTCATGGTGTGACGTACGGTCGCTCCAAGCCCCGTAAACCCAGAGCATTCACTCAGCAGGACGCCCCCCGTAAGGACGCGGGGCGACGAGGAGGGACCTCTCGCATGCGCACCACCGCCCCACGCCGCCGCGCGCGTCGGACGCTTCCGGGTGCGGGCGCGGCGGTTGCCCTGCTGATCGCCGCTACGGGGACGCTGGCCGGGTGTTCGTCCGATGGGGCGAAGCCCGGGGGTGACCGGGGGGCGCAGTCCGCGCCGCGCTGGAACACCGCTCCGGCCTCGGTGGCCGCCGTGGGCGACTCCATCACCCGTGGTTTCGACGCCTGTTCGGTGCTGGCCGACTGCCCGGAGGCCTCCTGGGCCACGGGCGACGACCCGGAGGTCCACTCGCTGGCCGCCCGGCTGCTCGGGGAGGCCGAGGCTCCGTCGCGCAGCTGGAACTACGCGGTGACCGGCTCCCGGATGGCGGACCTGCCGGGGCAGCTGGCCTCGGCGGCGGCGCACCGGCCCGGCCTGGTCACGGTCATGGTCGGCTCGAACGACGCCTGCCGCCCCTCGGCTTCGTCGATGACTTCGGTGGCGGCCTTCCGCTCCGGTTTCGAAAAGGCCCTCGCCGGTCTGCGGGCCGCCTCACCCGCCTCGCAGGTGTACGTGTCCAGCGTGCCGGACCTGCAGCGGCTGTGGGAGCAGGGCAAGGACGACCCGATGGTGCGCCAGGTCTGGAAGCTCGGCATCTGCCAGTCGATGCTCGCCGAGCCGGCCTCGACGGCCGCCGCGGCGACGGCCCGGCGCGAGCAGGTGCGGGCGCGCGTGGTCGAGTACAACGAGGCGCTGCGCGAGGTCTGCGCGAAGGACGAGCTGTGCCGCTACGACGGCGGCGCGGTGTTCCAGTACCCCTTCGTGGCGGAGCAGTTGAGCCGCTGGGACTGGTTCCACCCGGGCAAGAACGGTCAGGCGCGGCTCGCGGAACTGGCGCACCGACAGGTGACGTCTCCGCAGCCTCCGCGTTGACTTTCCCTCACCGCGCGCCGGACGTGCGGGACCGGGGGCGGGTGTCAGGGCCCGCCCCCGGTCCGGTTCATGGGCGCCGTCCGCGGCGCCTTCCCTAGATGTCCAGGGACGCCGTCAGGCGGGTGTCGCCGTGCGAGTGGCTCGCGCAGACCTCGTAGCCGCCGCCGATCCGCTGCCAGGCGCGGGCTTCCTCGTCCCAGATCTCGAACGCGCGCGCGGGCAGGGCGATCTCGGTCTCGACGCTCTCGCCGGGTCCGGCGCTCACGCTCGCGAAGCCGGCCAGCCAGCTCGCCGGGCGCTCCACCCCGTCCGAGACGGGGGCCAGGTAGATCTGGACGGTCTCGCGGCCCGGCCGGGTGCCGGTGTTGGTGAGGCGGACACGCGCGGCCGTGGGGGTGACCTCCATGGACTCGTAGGCCCAGTCCGTGTAGCCGAGGCCGTGGCCGAAGGGGAAGGCCGGGGCGATCCCGTGCTTCTCGTAGGCCCGGTAGCCGATGAAGAGCCCCTCGCGGTATTCGAGGCTCCCCTCCGTCGGGGTGACCTCGGTGACCGGCGCGTCGGCGAACTCCGCGGGCCAGGTGGTGGGCAGCCGCCCGCCCGGCTCGGCCTCGCCCAGGAGTACGTCGGCCAGCGCGGCCCCGCCCTCCTGCCCGGGGAACCAGGTCAGGAGCACGGCGGCGACCTCCTCGCGCCAGGGGAGTTCCACCGGGGAGCCCGCGTTGACGACGACCACGGTGTTCGGGTTGACGGCGGCCACCGCCCGGACCAGGTCGTCCTGCCGGCCCGGGAGGGAGAGGTCCTTGCGGTCGAAGCCCTCGGACTCCACCCGCTCGGTGGTGGCGACCACCACGACGGCGGTGTCGGCGGCGCGGGCCGCCTCCACGGCCTCGGCGATGAGCTCGTCGGCGGAGCGCTGCGGGCCGAGGTGGAGGAAGGAGAACATGATCGCCTTGAGCGGCAGCGCGGTCATGTCGGGGACCTGGTAGGTCAGCGAGACCTCGACGGCCTCGCCCTCGGCGAGGGTGATCCGGGCCCGCTCGCTGGGGGCGCCGAAGAAGGCCTCGAAGGGGTCGGCCTCGTCGCCCATGGCCTGGACGCCGTCCCAGACGGTCTCCCCGCCGACGGCGAGGGCGAAGGCGCCCAGTCCGCGGGTGCCGAAGGCGTGCTCGCCGCTTTCGCGCGGCACGAACCGCCCGGTGACCTCGATGCTCGCCATCGTCGCGTACGTGGCGCCCGCGGGCAGGTCGTCGCCGATCCACTGGACCTGGCCGGTCGGCAGGGAGCCCTCGCCGAGGACGGCGCCGGAGGCGTCGCGGCAGACCGCGCGGAGCTCGAAGCCCTTGTCGGCGGGGGTCAGCTCGTCGCTGGGGTCGGCGCCGACGGTGAAGGTGAGCGCGCCTTCGGCGAGGGCGGCGGTGAGGCCGTCCAGCGGGGAGACGATCCGCTCGGGGAAGACGGTGGCGGAGCCGCCGCCGAGGACGCGGGCATCGCGGGCGGCGGCCCCGATGAGGGCGACGGTGCGGCCGGCGGCGGTGTCGAGCGGCAACGCCTTCCTCTCACCGGACGCGTCACCGGACACGGCCTCGGACACGGCCTCGTTGCGGACGAGGACGAAGCCGCGGGCGGCGATCTCGCGGGCCAGGGCCTGCCCGTCGATGGCGGCCGGGACCTCGCCGACGACGGCGGGGGCGCCTTCCAGGATGCCCACGCGGGCGGCGAGGCGCAGGACGTTGCGGACGGCCTCGTCGACCGCGGACTCGGGGACCTCCCCGGCGCGGACGGCGTCGGCGAGCGGGGCCCCGTAGACGGTGGCGGGGCCGGGCATGGCCACGTCGAGGCCGCCGAGGATGTCGCCGGTGGTGGAGCGGGCGGCCATCCAGTCGGAGACGTTGTACCCGTCGAAGCCCCACTCGGCGCGCAGGACCTCGTTGACCAGGTGCGTGTGCTCGGTCATCGTCACGCCGTTGACCCGGTTGTAGGCCGTCATGATGCCCCACGGGTGGGCGTTGGCCACGATGGCCTCGAACGGCGCCAGGTACAGCTCGCGCAGCGGGCGCGGGGCGATGACGCTGTCGACGGTGAACCGCTCGGTCTCGGCGTCGTTGCCGACGAAGTGCTTGACGGTGGTGCCGACGCCGCCGTCCTGGACCCCGTTGACGTAGCCGCTGCCGATCTCGCCGGTGAGGTACGGGTCCTCGGAGTAGCACTCGAAGTGCCGGCCGCCGAGCGGCGAGCGGTGCAGGTTGACGGTGGGCGCGAGCAGGACGTGGACGCCCTTGCGGCGGGCTTCCTGGGCGAGGAGGCGACCGGCGCGGCGGGCGAGCGCGGGGTCCCAGGCGGCGGCGAGCGCGGTCGGGGAGGGCAGGGCGATGGACGGGTCGTCGGCGGTCCAGCGCACTCCGCGGACCCCGATGGGGCCGTCGGACATGACCAGGGACTTCAGCCCGATCTCGGGGACGGCGGGCAGGGACCACATGTCCTGGCCGGCCAGGAGACGGGCCTTGGTGTCGAGATCCAGCTTGCCCAGTGCCGCCTCTACGGCGTCGTTGCGAACCTGATCGGCGTCGGTCACGGCCATGCCTCCTCGTTGAGCGCGGGTGCTGGCTCCATGGTGGACCGGATACCTGTAGACCGGTAGGGTTTGTTATATATCCGTGACATCACGATGCCGTACGGTCCTGCTGGCAGGCAGAAACGGAAGGGGTGCCGGGGCGATGGCCAGGGCGAGAAGTGAGGAACGGCGTGCGGAGATCGTCCGCGCGGCCGTCGAGGTCATCGCGGAGCGCGGCTACCGGGGCGCCACCCTGGGCACGGTCGCCGAACGCGTGGGCCTGACCCAGCAGGGGCTGCTGCACTACTTCCCGACCAAGGAGGCCCTGCTCGTCGCCGTCCTGGAGGAGCGCGACCGCTGGGACACCGGCGGCGGCAGCCGTGCGTCGGCAGGCACCTGGCGCCTGGACCTGCTCGCCTCGCTGGTGGACTACAACGCCATGCGCCCGGGCATCGTGCAGACCTTCTCCGCACTGCTCGGCGAGAGCGTCACCGACGGGCATCCGGCGCGGGAGTTCTTCACCGAGCGGTACGCGCAGGTCCGCGCGGAGATGGCGGCGGTCCTGCGCGCCGAGTACGGGGAACGCCTCCCCTCGGGCCTCACCCCCGAACAGGTGGCCCCGCTGCTGACGGCCGTGATGGACGGCCTCCAGTACCAGTGGCTGCTGGCCCCGGAATCCGTGGACATGCCGGGCGCCTTCCGCGCCTTCCTGACCCTCCTCCAGGGGCCCCCGGCCGACCCCGCAGCCTGACCCGGCGGCCGCCTATCCTGGGCCGGATGAAGATCGCCGCCGCGCAGCTGACCTGCGCTCCCGCCGACGTGTCCGCCAACGCCGCGCAGGCGGCCGCCCTCGCCGTCCGGGCCCGCGAGGAGGGTGCGGAGCTGGTCGTGTTCCCCGAGTTCACGCTGACCGGCTACGAGCTGGCCTCGCTCGCCGCCGACCCCGGTCTGTGGCTGACCGGGCCCGAGGACCCCCGGCTGGACCCCGTCCGCGCCGCCGGGATCGCCACCGCCGTCAACGTCGCGCTGCGCGTGGACGGCCCCCGGCCCGTCATCGCGACCCTGGTCCACGACGCGCGGGGCGCGCACGTGACCACGTACGCCAAGCAGCACCTCTACCGGCACGAGCAGGACCTCTTCGCCGCGGGCTCGCTCCCCGGCCGCTTCGAACTCGGCGGGATCGGATTCTCCCTGGGCATCTGCTACGACAACCACTTCGCGGAAGTTCCCGGCGCGGGCGCGGCCGCCGGCTGCCTGGTCCACCTGGCGAGCTCGCTCTACGGGACGGGCGACGGCATCGCCGAGCGGGCCACGGTCCACCCCGGGATCGCCCGCGACCACGGCATGTACGTGGCCCTCGCCAACCACGTCGGCCCGTCCGGCCCCTGGACCGGCTGCGGCGGCGCAGCCATATGGGCCCCGGGCGGCACCCTCCTGACCGAGGCCGACGACCGTACGCCGTCGGTCGCCGTGGCGGAGATCCCGGCGCGGGCCGGGGCCTGATGACGGGTCCGGGGGGGGCCGGGCGACGACGGCCTAGTGCTGTGACCGGGCGGGTTCGCCGAGGGCTTCGGTCGCGGCCTCGTCCTCGGCCTGGGCCGGCTCCGGGTCCTCGGCCGGGGTGACCAGGTCCCGGGCCATCAGGGTGGCTCCGGCCACCGCGCCGGGCATCAGGAACACGGCGACGAGGGGGACCAGGAACGCCAGCACCAGCGGCACCCCGAAGCCGAGCGCCAGCATGCGCCGCGAGCGCAGCAGTTCCAGCTGGCCGGGGAGCTCCACCCGGCGGCGCATCAGGGCGACGGAGGTGAGCTCCTGGGTCAGGAAGAAGCCCGAGACGCAGAAGCCGATGGCCGGGATCACGGTCTGCCCGATGACCGGGATGAAACCGAGGCCGAAGAGCAGGATCCCGTAGAGCAGGACCCTGCCGAGGATCCGCAGGCTGTCCCGGGCGGAGATCCACAGCTCCTGCCAGAGCGTGAGCCCCGGCTCGGGGACCTCGCCGCCCTCGCTGCGGTCGACCTGCTCCGAGAGGGACTCGTAGAACGGCTGGCCCACGAGCAGGGTCACGGCGGTGAAGGTGATCACCGCGAGGAAGAGGCCGAGGGAGAAGAGCAGGGCGGTCAGGAAGCCGCGGAAGAGCCCGAGCCACGGCGAGGACCAGCCGTCGGCGAAGGGGGTCGCCCAGGCGGTCAGGTCGTCGGCGCCGTAGCCGAGGCCGATGAGGGCCCCGGCGTAGAGCACCAGGGAGACGAGCCCCGGCAGCAGTCCGAAGCCCAGCCACCGGCCGTGCCGGAACACCCATCGCTGTCCGGCCAGCAGATAGCCGAATCCCCCCGCAAGATCACGCATGGGGCCAGTTTAGGACCGGCGCCGCGCACGGCGAAGACCGGACGGCGAAGGCCGCACCCCGGTGCCAGGGTGCGGCCTTCGAACCACGAGTTGCGAGATCCGAGGATCAGACCGCGAGCTCGACCGTGATGTTGCCACGGGTCGCCTTGGAGTACGGGCAGACCTGGTGGGCCTTCTCGATGAGGTCCTTGGCGGTGGCGGCGTCCACATTCGGGATGACGGCCGAGATCTTGACGATGATGCCGAAGCCCTCGTCGTTCTTGCCGATGCCGACCTCGGCGGTGACGGTGGAGCCGGAGATGTCGGCGTTCTCGTTGCGGGCGACGACGCCGAGCGCACCCTGGAAGCAGGCGCTGTAACCGGCGGCGAAGAGCTGCTCCGGGTTGGTGCCGGCGCCGCTGCCGCCCATCTCCTTCGGCGGGTTCACGACGACGTCGAGCTGACCGTCGTTGGTGGCGACGCGACCGTCACGGCCGTTCTCGGCGGTGGCGACGGCGGTGTAGAGAACGTCGGACTGCTGGATGGACATGTAAGAAGATCCTCCTGGTAATCGTCGTGACTCGCGCCCACGCGTCACGACGGTGTGGAGTGAGCCTAACGGGTGAAGGAAACGATCATCTTTCCGGTGTTCTCCCCGCGCAGCATTCCGAGGAAGGCCTCGGTGGCGTTCTCCACGCCCTCGACCACCGTTTCGTCGGCGACGAGCTGCCCGGAGCGCAGCCAGCCGGCCACGTCCTGGACGAACTGCGGCTGCAGACCGGCGTGGTCGCCGACCAGTACGCCCTGGAGGCGCAGGCGCTTGCCGATGACGTTCATGAGGTTGCGCGGACCGGGCGCGGCCTCGGTGTCGTTGTAGTGGGCGATGGCCCCGCACAGGGTGGCCCGGCCGAACACGTTGAGGGCGGAGATGGCCGCTTCCAGGTGGTCGCCGCCGACGTTGTCGAAGTAGACGTCGATGCCCTCGGGGGCGGCCTGCGGCAGTTGCTCGGCGACGGGGGCGTTCTTGTAGTTGAAGGCGGCGTCGAAGCCGTACTTCTCCGTGAGGAGCGTCACCTTCTCGTCGGATCCGGCGGAGCCGATGACGCGGGAGGCGCCCTTGATCTTCGCGAACTGGCCCACGAGGCTGCCGACCGCACCGGCGGCGCCGGAGACGAAGACGGCGTCACCCTCCTTGAAGGAGGCGACCTCGAAGAGTCCGGCGTAGGCGGTCAGGCCGGGCATGCCGAGCACGCCGAGGTAGGCGGAGAGCGGGGCGAGCGAGGCGTCGACCTTGGTGGCGTGCGCGGCGTCCAGCTCCGCGTACTCGCGCCAGCCCAGCGGGTGCAGGACGTGGTCGCCCACGGCGAAGCCCTCGGCGGCGGAGGCGACGACCTCGCCGACCGCACCGCCCTGCATGGGCTGGTCGAGCTGGAAGGGCGGGACGTAGGACTTCGTGTCGTTCATACGGCCGCGCATGTACGGGTCCACGGACATGTGGAGGTTGCGCACCAGAATCCGGCCGGCGGCGGGCTCGGCGTTCACCGGGGCCTCGCGCAGGGCGAAGTCCTCGGCGACGGGCCAGCCCTGCGGGCGGCGGACGAGGTGCCACTCACGGCTGACGGCGGGGATCTCGGACATGCGTCGCTCCTGGAAGAGTGATGAAATGCTTCACAACGTGAAACAACCATGCGCCTGGATATTTCATGTTGTCAAGTAAATGGGTACGCTGGATCCATGCCCAGTCGTCGCGTAGACCCCCTGACCGTTGAGGTCGTCGAGCTCATCGGCACCGTCGTGGCCCGCTACCACGAGGAATACGAGCACGCGGCCGCCAGCCACCAGCTCACCGGGGCCCAGGCCCGCGTCCTCAATCTGCTCTCGCTGGAGCCGATGGCGATGCGCAAGATCGCGCAGAAGCTGAAGTGCGAGCCGTCCAACATCACCGGCATCGTGGACCGCCTGGAGACCCGGGGCCTCGTGGAGCGCCGCCCGGACCCGGCCGACCGCCGGGTGAAGCTGGCCGCGCCCACCGACGAGGGCCTGCAGACCGCCGACCGGCTGCGCGAATCGCTGGACTTCGCCCGCGAACCGCTGGCCGGGCTCTCCACGGAGGAGCGGACGGTCCTGCGGGACCTGCTCAGGCGCATGCTGGGCTGAGCCGGCAAACCCAGACGCGCAGCCCGGAACTCAGACGCAGAAGAACAGCCAGCACGACGGGGTCTTCGACGGCTTCGGCTTGGGCCCGTGCGTCGGGTCGGCGGACGCCGACGGCTGCGCGGTCCCGGAACCGCTCGGCGCGGGCGTCCCCGATGACGTGGGCGGTACGCCTCCCCCTGCCCCCGAGGCGCCCGGCGTCGGCCCCGGCGCCCCCGAGGCGGAGCCCGACGGCACGACCCCGGGGCTGCCGCTCCCCCCGGTGGCACGGCCGGTCCCGGCCGCCTTCGCACCCCCGGCGGAGGCCGTCGCGGCAGCAGGGCCCTTCCCCGACGGCAGTCGCGAGGGAGCGGGGGGCGTCAGGCTCGGCAGCGGCGCCGGCTGCTGCGGTCCGGAATCGTCGGTCAGTACCACCTCGGACGCCCGGTCGGAACGCTCCCCGTCGGCCGCCATCCGGGCCATCGCCACCGAAGCACCGGTCGCGAGCACCAGCCCGAGTCCGACCGTCAGCACGGTCCGGCGGCGCCGACGGTGCCCGGCGCGGCGGCGCGCACCGGCCCGGCCCCGCGCGGGGCCGGACAGCACCACGAGGGAATCGGCGTACACATCGGCGAGCGCGGTGGGTGTGGCGGGCGCGGCGGGCGGCGGCTCCGCGGCGGGAGCGGTCATCGCCCCGGCGGGCGCGGCGGGCATCAGGTACTCGGCCGGGGTCCCGCACCCGGCGCACGCGAGCGCGCCGTTGAGGTGCCTCCGGCAGGCAGGGCAGTAGTTCATGGCGCCCGCAGGCTATGCGTTCAGGGGCAACATCCGGATCGCGGGAACGTAAGGATCCTGTGTGGAATCGTTTCCTCCATGACCGCGAACCCAAGCCCGGCCGCCCGGGAAGCCTTCGGCCCCGCCGCCTTCCAGCTGGTGCTGCTGCGCCGGATGGCCGACTTCCAGCCCGGTCTGGCCGAAGAGGCCCGCCACCGGCTCGGCGCCTCGCTCGCGCAGCAACGGGAGGCCAACAAGCGCTGGCAGGCCACGGTCCGGTCGCCCCGCTCCCGGGGCGCCCTGGCCCGCTACCGCTCGGTGCTCGGCCCGCCGGAGTCCACCGGGTCCCGCACGATCGGCGATCTGACCTGCGAGGCCCTGCTGTGGCCGGTCCCGCTCTGGCCCGGCCTGCGCTTCGAGGTGCTCGCCGCGCCGGACGGGGCCGTCTGGAACGAGTGGCTGGTCCGGGCTCCGGGGGCGCGAAGCCCCGTACTGGAGTCGCCGGAGGATCTGCTGCCCTGGTCGGCGACGGTGGACGAGGTGGCGCGCGCCTTCGCGCCGGTGCGTCCGATGGAGGGGACCGCGCCGACGCGGTGGCGGCTCGCGTTCACCGCGTCGGGGCGGGCGTGCGTCGCGGAGTTCACGTACGGCCTGCTCCAGGAGGTCTCCGTACGGGCGGACACCGCCTGACGGGGCGCTAGGAGCGCAGGAAGGCCCGTACCCCCGCCGAGGTGGCGCCGTCGCCGAGCAGGTCGTTGTGCTTGAGGCAGCCGACGGGGGTGTTCGCGGCCCCGGCGAGCGGGACGCTGGAGTCGGGGTTGATGACCTCGTCGCAGTTCGACCAGAAGGTCGCGTACTTCACGGCGCCGGGGGTCTCGTCGCCGGCGTTGAGGTTCTTCACCACGTAGGAGCCGGGGGTCATGTCACGGCAGGCCTGATCCCACAGGGCGCAGGCCCAGGCGGTGGAGGTGCCGTGGTTGGGGCCGGCCAGGGAGACCCAGTGGTCCACGAAGGGGCCGCCGCCGCCGAACTTCACGTACCAGCGGGTGACCAGCGAGCCGAAGGAGTGGGCGACCAGGTCCACGCGGGCGGCGCCGGTCTGGCGGCGGACTTCCGCGACATAGGCGGCGAGGCGGCCGGAGAGGACCTCGTTGACGGACTGGTGGGTGTCGTAGCCGAAGGAGAAGAGCTCGGAGTCGGCGTACCCGTCGGCGCGCAGGTCCTCGCGCAGGGAACCCCAGACCCCGGGGTCGGCGTTGTAGCCGTGCACGAAGACCACCGGGACGTGTCCGGAAGCGGCGGCGGCCGCCCGGGCCGGGAGAACCGGCGCCGCGAGCAGCGCCAGGCAGAGCGTCAGGAGCGCGAGCAGTCTCTGGCGGGCCGTCAGCATGGAGTCTCCTTTACCTTGTTACGCGCCAGTAGCGCGTTCGGTGCGGGCATGGTCGCGCCTGTCGGGACAGAAATCCACACGCGTGCAGCACCCACCGGCGCCTCTCGTACCCCTCCCGTATCCGACGACACCCCCCGCCCGGAGCATCAAATCGCGCAATATGCCTAATTCACCCGAGAAGATACGAAGTGTGACCGGCACCCGCCGGTCTTCTTGCGTCAGCGCTCTCGGGAGGATCTGCCGTGACCGTCAGTCTTGAGCAGTTGCGCCGCTGCCACGTCGCCGTCGACCTCGGAGCGGCCCGGACCCGCGTGTACGTCAAGGGCGCCGGGCTGGTCGTGGACGAGCCTAGCGTCGCCGCGGTGAACACGCGGACCGGCGCCCTCATCGCCGTCGGCACCTTCGCCGAACGGATGACCGGCCGCACACCCGACTACATCCGCGTCGTACGCCCCGTCTCCGGCGGCACCGTCGTGGACATCGAGATGGCCCAGCGCATGCTGCGCCACCTCCTCGGGGAGAAGCTGCGCCGCGCCCTGCGCCGCAAGCCGCGGCTGCGGGCCGCCGCCTGCACCCCGCACGACGCCGACCCGCTCGCCCAGCGGGCCACCGTGGAAACCCTCGTCGGGCTCGGCGCCCGCCGCGTCGAACTGGTCGACACCCTGATCGCGGCGGCCGTCGGCTGCGGCCTGCCGGTGGAGCAGCCGACCGCGACGATGATCATGGTGTGCGGGGCCGCGGCCACCCAGGTCGCCGTCCTCTCCCTCGGTTCCATCGTCACCGCCGTACGGATCCCGGTCGGCGGCGAGGCCATCGACCACGCCGTGGTCCAGCACCTGCGCCACGCGCACGAACTGATGCTGCCCAGCCAGGCCGTCCGCCCGCTCCAGCTGGCCCTGCACGGCAACGGCATCACCGCCGAGGGCCCGGCCTCCACCCTGATCCACGGCCGCGACGTGTCCACCGGACTGGCCCGCTCCGTCCATGTGGACACCGCGGCCGTCCGGGACGCCATCTACACCCCGCTGACCGCCGTCCTCGACGGCATCGGCAAGGTGCTGCGCGACTGCCCGCCGGACCTGGTGGCGGACCTGACGGACCGAGGGATCATGATGGTGGGTGGCAGCGCCCTGCTGCCGGGCCTGGACCAGATGCTCCGCGACGCGACCGGGATGCCCGTGGCCATCGCGGAACGGCCCGACATCTGCGCGGTACTGGGCCTCGGCATGATGCTCGAAGGGAAGATCGCCCCCATGGTTCTGAACCCGCTGGCCGAATGACGCACGCCGAACCGCTCCCCCCGGACGACGGCGACCGGCACCCCGCCAGCCTGCCCGTCCTCCTGGACGCGGTCCTCAGCGTCGGCTCCGAACTCGAACTGCGGACCACCCTCCAGCACATCGTGGACTCGGCGACCGAGCTGTGCGCGGCCCGTTACGGTGCGGGGGGGGGGGGGGGGGCCCCCCCCCCCCCCACACCCCACCCCCCACAGTAACGCCCCGCGCGGAGAGAGGCCGCGAGGCGCCCGCTCGCGCCCCCCCCCCCCCCGCCCCCCCCGCGCCGCGCCG
>NZ_JBHYVM010000017.1:115856-147157 GCF_042750105.1 Streptomyces sp. NPDC059443
GCGCACCCCCCCCCCCACCGTGTGGGCCGGGGCCCCCGGGGGGGGCGCGGCCGTTCCGGGGGGGGGGGGGGCCGCCCCCCCCCCCCCCATCCGGCTGACCGAACTGTTCACGGCCGGCGTGAGCGAGGCCGAGAAGGCCGCGATCGGCCGCCTCCCCGACGGCCGCTCCGGCCTGCTCGGCGCGCTCATCGCCGACCCGCGCCCGCTGGTGCTGGACGATCTGAGCCAGGACCCCCGCTCGGCGGGCTTCCCGCCGGGCCACCCGCCGATGCGCAGCTTCCTCGGCGTCCCGATCCGGGTCCACACCGAGGTCTTCGGCAACCTCTACCTCACCGAGAAGCGCGGCGGCGGCCCCTTCACGGACGAGGACCTCGCCCTGGTGCGCGTCCTGGCCTCTCAGGCGGGGATAGCGATCGGCAACGCCCGGCTGTACGAGACCGCGCGCCGCCGGGAGCGCTGGATCGAGGGCGCGGCCGCCGTGACCACCACCCTGCTGGCGGGCCGGCCGGCGGCGGACGCGCTGATGTGCGTGGCCGAACGGGCCCGGATACTGGCGGACGCGGAGGCCGGGGTCGTCCTCCAGCCGACCCCCGAAGGCGGCATGGAGATCGTGGCCGCCTCCACCCACGGGGACCCGGGGGACCTGGTCGGCACGGCCATCGCTCCGGGCTCGCCGGTCCTGGTACAACTCCTGGGCGGCGAGCCGGTCTTCATAGAGGACTCCGCGACGGATCCCCGGATGACCACCCACGTACGGGAACGCTTCGGCCCCAGCATGATGCTCCCGCTCCAGAGCGGCGGCCAGCTGATCGGCACCCTGGCCCTGCCCCGCTCCCGGGGCGGCCAGCCGTACGACGCCGTGGACCGGCTCCTGGCCTCGCAGTTCGCCTCGCAGGCGGCGCTGGCCCTCGTCCTGGCGGACGCCCAGCACGACCGCGAGCAGCTGGCCGTCTACGAGGACCGCGACCGCATCGCGCGGGACCTGCACGACCTGGTGGTCCAGCGGCTGTTCGCGACCGAGATGATGCTGGAGAGCACGAGGAAGCGCTCCGTGTCCTCCCCGGCGGGCGATACCGTCGGCGAGGAGCTGAGCCGGGCGGTGGACGAGCTCGACTCCACCATCCAGGAGGTCCGCACGGCCATCTTCACCCTCCAGCAGCCGCCGACGGACGCCCCGACCACCTTCCGCGGCCGGGTCCTGCGGGAGACCGGCGGGGCGGCGGTCCTGCTGGGCTTCCAGCCGTCGGTCCACTTCGCGGGCGCGGTGGACGCGCTGCTCCCGGAACCGGTGGCCGCCGAACTCCTCGCGGCCCTGCGCGGCGCCCTGGCCGCGGCACACCGCCGCCCGGAGGTCACCTCGATCCAGGTCGAGGTCGACGCGGTCCCCACCCGCGCCCGCCTGACCGTCTCCGACGACGGCCACACGGAGTCGGGCAACCGCGGGACCACACTGATCTGGGAATCCCCGATCTGACGCGGCACCAGCGTCGTGGCGAGCGACGTTCGTCACGGGGCGGCCGGGCAGGGGACGACAGAGCCTAGGGTGACCAGGTGACGACCCGCCAATCGGCCCGCGCGGCCATCGCCTCCGTAACCGACCCCGGCAGTTTCACCGAACTCCCGCCCCCGCCGGGGAAATCGGCCCCCGACGGCCCCCTCGCGTGGAGCGGCTACGACGACTCCCGCGACCGCGCCGCGCAGCGGACCGGCGAGGACGAGTCCGTGGTCATCGGCACCGCCCTCGTCGACGGCCACCCCGCCACCCTGATCTCCTTCGAGTTCGGCTTCCTCGGCGGATCCCTCGGCCACCGCACCGGCGACCGGATCGAGGCCGCCTACGCCCACGCCCGCGCCCACCGCCTTCCCCTGGTCTCGCTGATCGCGACCGGCGGCTCCCGCATGCAGGAGGGCATGCTCGCGCTGACCCAGCTCCAGCGCGCGGCCCGCCAGTCCTCCCTCACCCGCGCCGCGGGCCTGCCGCAGATCGCCGTCCTGCGCGACCCCACCACCGGCGGCGGCTGGGCCACCCTCGGGGCCGGGGCCGACGTGGTGCTCGCGCTGCCGGGGGCCCAGGTCGGCTTCGCCGGCTCCCGGGTGCGGCCGGCGGACGCGGATCCGGCGGCCTACACCGCCGAGGGGCAGTACGCCGCCGGGCACGTGGACGCCGTCGTCCCCGCGGCGGAGCTGCCCGCGACCCTGGCGGCCTGGCTCCGGGTGTTCGCCGCGCCCCGCTCCCCCGGAGCCGTCGCGCCGCCGGCCGCGCTGGCCGACGCGGCGCTCCCGCCCACCGGCTGGGACGCCGTCCGGCAGGCCCGGCATCCCGCCCGGCCGCGCGCACGGCAGTACCTGGACGCGTACTTCGGCCTGCGCCTGCCCCTCTCCGGCGACCGGGCCGGCGGCACCGACCCGGGGATACTGTGCGGTTTCGGGCTCCGGGAGGGCGGGGCGGTCGCGTACGCCGCCCAGTGCGGCACCGCCACCCGCCCGGCGGGCTACCGTACGGCCGCCCGCGTCATCCGGCTCGCGGACCGGCTCGGCATCCCGGTGCTCACCCTGGTGGACACCCCGGGCGCGGCCAACGACGCCGCCGCCGAACACGCGGGCGCCGGCGCGGCCATCGCCGACACCTTCGCGGTGCTCGCCTCGGCCACGGTCCCCGTGACCACCCTCCTGATCGGCGAGGGCGGTTCGGGCGGGGCCCTCGCCCTGGCCGCGCCGGGCAACACCTGGGTCACCCCGGACAGTTACTTCTCGGTGATCGCCCCCGAACTGGCGGCGGCCATCCTCAAGCGTCCCCCGGAGGCCGCCCCGGCGACGGCGGACCAGCTGCGCATCCGCCCCCAGGACCTGGTCGCCCTGGGCGTCGCCCGCGGGATCGTTTCACCGGAAGAGTCAGAGGAGGCCGTCTAGCGGCCCCAGCCGCGCGGCGGCAGCTTCACGTCCATCCGGTACAGCCGCGTGATCTGCTGCGCCAGCTCGTTGTCGTCGCTGACCAGCAGCAGCCGCACGCGCCCGAGCCCGTCATAGCCGGTCACCGCCATGCCCTCGACGTTGTCGACCAGCGGGTGGTTCTGCGGCAGCTTCGACGGCGCGCCCAGCGTCGGGCAGCCGTCGAAGTCGCCGATCGCCGTCTTGCGCGCGGTCCGCAGCCCCGGCCCCTCCGTCAGCGCCGCCACCTCCGAGGTGTCCGTCGCGCCCAGGGGGTCGGCGAGGTACAGCCGGACCGTGATCTTGAACTGCTGGGTGAACCCGCGCTCCAGCACGAGGAGCCGGCCGTCGAGGGTCGGCGCGAGTTCCACCAGCCCGTGCCCGGCGTCCACCGGGTAGGCGTACTGGCGGCCCAGCACGAACTTCCCGTCGTGGCCGCGCCGTTCCCACGTCTGGATCCGCTGGAGCGTCCGCCCCCGCGCGTCCTTGCCGTCGCCGGCCAGTACGCCCTCCACCCCCGCGACCAGGGTGTGGCCCCCGGGCAGCAGGGTCAGCGATTCGAAGGTCTGGTTGACGGTGGCCCGGCCCTCGGGCGCGAGCTTGAAGGCATCGGGTACCGGCAGCGTGTCCAGCACCTGGCCGGTGCGGCTGTAGCGGCGGATCGCCGGGGTGGTCTCGTCCGTCACCAGGTACGAGCCGTCGCGGTCGACCACGATCCCCTCGGAGTCGAGGACCTTGCCCGTGGCGGTGCCGTCGACCGTCAGCGGCAGCCGCGCGGCGGCCGTGGCCGTCGGGGTGTCACCGCGGTCCACCTTCAGCGCGTACAGCGCCGACTTGTCGGAGATCGCGGCGACCGCGCCGTCCTTGTCCACCGCGATCCCGGAGAGCCCGCCGACCAGCTTTCCGTCGAGGCGGGTCTTGTCGAGGGAGTCCGAATAGCCCGCGACGGAGAGGTACGGGGAGCAGGACCGGTCCCCCTCCGGAGCCCGGGGCGCCGCCGGGGCCGCGAGGGCCTGCGGGACGAGCGTTCCGCAGAGCGCGGCGGTGGCCGCGGCGGTGGTGACGAGCGTACGAAGGCGCATGAAGGCCTTCCTCCTGGATCAAGGGGAGTCAGCGGGGCAACCTCGGCAAGCAGGTCTGCCGAACTGTCATATGGCGAATCGAAAGAGAAGGGAAGGCCCGGCAACGCAACGGCAACGAACCCGCCAACTTCCCTTCACATCCGGCCGGATCGGGCGAACCTCGCCGGACTGGTCCCCACATGGCGTCCGAAGTGCCTGGTCAGGTGCGCCTGGTCGTAGAAGCCCGAAGCCGTCGCCGCCTCCGCCGGCCGCATCCCCGCGAGCAGCAGCCGGCGCGCCCGCGCGACCCGGAGTCCAGTGAGGTAAGCGTGCGGAGGGAGCCCGAACGCCTGCCGGAAGCCGCGGATCAGCTGGGTGGGATGGGTGTGTCCCAGGAGCGCGGAAGCCTCGTCCAGGGTGATCCCGCCGAGGACCCGCGCGTCCAGGAGCTCGCGCAGTCGGATGGCGGTACTCGTGTCCGGAACCCCGTACGGGACCGTGGGGTTCCCCTCCAGCCAGCCGCGCAGCCGCTCCTGGACGAAGACGAGCCGCGACTGGGCCTCCAGCGGGTCCTCCCGCTCGCCCAGCGCCCGGTGCAGTGCGTGGACCCGGTCGCGCAGGGCGCCGTCGAGCAGCAGCGGGGCGTCGACGGCGGCTCCGGTCAGCGATTCCGGGAGCAACGAGGTCTCCAGGTACAGCACGCGCTTGCGGAAGCCCGCCTCGGTGACGGTGCGGCCGTCGTGGACCACCCCGGGCGGGAGCAGGACCACCGTGTCCGAGACGCCGACCCCGTGCCGCTCGCGGTCGAGCCCGAAGTCCACGCGGCCGCCGTCGAGGATCATCAGCGCCCAGGTGTCGTGGACGTGGGCCGGGTAGGCGTGGTCGGTGAACCGGGCGTGGAAGACCTCGGCGATGCCCGGTACCGGCGGCTGCCAGGCGGAAATCGTGCTGGGCGGACGGGATTTCGCGGCCATGTCAGGAACGTACAAGACCGGGCCCCGGCCTCCCCGGCAGCCTGACCGCATGACCACAACCGAGAGCACGCACGCGGTGAACATCGCGGACAAGCTGGCCGGCTTCACCGAGCAGTGGGCCCCGCGCCGGATCGCCCGCGTCAACGACTACGAGGTCAAGATCGCCAAGGTGCGGGGCGAGTTCGTCTGGCACACCCACGAGGAGACCGACGAGCTCTTCCTCGTCGTCAGCGGCACCCTCACGATCCGGCTCCGCGCCGGGGACGTCGTACTGAACCCCGGCGAGATCTACGTGGTCCCGCGCGGGGTGGAGCACTGCCCGCAGGCCGACGAGGAGGCGGCGATCCTGCTGTTCGAGCCGACCGGCACCGCCAACACGGGCAGCGAGGGCGGCGACCGCACCCGGGAGCCGGTGGACGCGTAGGCCCGGGGGGCTCGGGGGCCGGGGCCGGGACCCTTGCCCCGTCCCGGCCCCGGCCCGCGGCCCCGCTCAGGCCTGCGGGGTCCTCGCGTCGTACCGGGCGAACCCCCGCCACCGCAGGGCCAGCAGGGCCAGTACGAGCACGCACGCGAGCCCCCCGCCCGTGATCGCGGTGGCCGGGGAGGTGAGGTCGGCGGCGGTCCCGGCGAGGAAGTCGCCGAGCCGGGGACCGCCCGCGACGACCACGATGAAGACGCCCTGGAGGCGGCCCCGCATGTCGTCGGGGGTCGCGGCCTGGAGCATGGTGGTGCGGAACACCATCGAGACGGTGTCCGAGGCTCCGGCCAGGGCCAGGAAGAGCAGCCCGAGCCAGAGGTTCCGGGTCAGCCCGAACACGGCGATGGCCAGCCCCCACCCGCCGACGGAGAGCAGGATCGCCACCCCGTGGCGGCGGATCCGCCCCTGCCAGCCGGAGAACAGCCCGCCGAGCAGCGCGCCCACCGCGGGCGCGGCCACGAGCAGGCCGACGGTCTTGGCGTCGCCGCCGTACCAGAGCACGGCGATGGCCGGGAACAGCGCCTTCGGCTGGGCCAGCACCATGGCGGCCATGTCGGTGAAGAAGGTCATCCGGATGTTGGGCCGGGTACCGAGGAAGCGCAGGCCGTCGAGTACGGAGGCCCGGCCCTCCTCGCCCTCCTCGCGCTCCGGCTTCATCGACGGCAGCCGCCACATCGCGTAGAGCGCGGCGCCGAAGGTGACGGCGTCGATCAGGTAGGCGGCCTGGTAGCCCCACCAGCCGACGATGACCCCGCCCAGCATCGGCCCGGCCGTCATCCCGAAGGTCATGGTGACGGAGTTCAGCGCGTTGGCGGCGGGCAGCTGCTCGGTGGGCAGGAGCCGCGGGATCATCGCGGAGCGGGCCGGACCGTTGAGCGCCCCGCACAGGGACTGGAGCGCGACCACGGAGTACAGGAGCCAGACCCGGTGGTAGCCGAGGAGCGCGGCACCGGCCAGCCCGACCGACAGGGCGGCCAGGCCGAGCGAGCTGTAGAGGCCGAGCTTGCGGCGGTCGACGGTGTCGGCGATGGCGCCGCCGTAGAGGCCGAAGGCGACGAGCGGGACGAGCGAGAAGAGCCCGACCAGTCCGACGGAGAAGCTGGAGCCGGTGATCTCGTAGACCTGGAGCGAGATCGCGAGGGCGGTCATCGCCTGACCGAGCCAGGAAATGGTGCCGCCGACCCAGAGGCGCCGGTAGTCCGCCGAGCTCCTCAGCGGGGTCAGGTCGGCGAATATGCGGCGTCTGGGGCGGGCGGGCGAGGGTGGAGCCGTTGTACGAGTCACATCGGATCTTAACCAGCCGCCGTCCGGAGCCCGGCCGGATTTTCCGGCGGACCGGGTTCCCCCGCCACCCGCCCGAAACAGTCGCCCCACAGGAATCCGGGGCCCCGTGGCGGGGCGAATCCTGCCGGTAACCCGCCACTATCACCGGACATTTGACCGAATAGACGTGCGCTCCTCGCCTGGAGTTCAGCTCATGATGAAAAGACTCGTATGTCCAGGGAGGCGCAGTGATCGAACCTGGCACCAGCACCACGAGCACCAGCACGAGCCCCATCACCAGCCCCATCACCGGCACCGGCAGCAGCACCGGCACCCCGGGTGCGGCCGGCGCGGTCTTCCCGCTCACCGTGGGGGTCGAGGAGGAGTTCCTCCTCATCGACGCCCGCACCCTGCGGGTGGTCCCGGCCGCCCCGCTCGTCCTCTCCACCGCCGCCGGGCTCCCCCAGGAGCTGCACCCCGAGGGCACCCGCTACCAGGTGGAGATCTCCACCCCGGTCGCCGACTCGGCGGTGACCCTGCGCAGGGAGCTCGCCGGGCTGCGGCGCACCCTCGCGCGGGCGGCCCGCGCCCATGGCTGCCGGCTGCTGGCGGCCCCCTCGCCGGTCCTCGCCGTGGAGGGCCCGCTCCACCTGACCGACGACGAGCCGCGCCAGCGCGAGCAGCACCGACGCTTCGGCGCGCTCACCGACACCCTCGTCAGCTGCGGCCGGCACATCCACATCGGCACCCTCGACGTGGACACGGCCGTCGCGGTGTCCAACCGGGTCAGACCCTGGCTTCCCACGCTGATCGCGCTGGCGGCCAACTCTCCGTTCTGGGGCGGCCGTGACACCGGCCACGCCAGCTGGCGGGCGATGGCCTGGTCGGGCTGGCCCTCGGCGGGGCTGCCCCCGCACTTCACCTCCACGGCCCACTTCCGGCGTTCGGTGCAGACCCTGCTCGGCTCCGGGGCGGCCCTCGACACGAAGATGGTCTACTGGGACCTGCGCCCGTCGGGGCACTGGCCGACGCTCGAAATCCGGGCGCCCGACATGTCCCCGGACATCGATTCGGCCGTCCTCCAGGCCGAACTGGCCCGCGCCCTCGTCGCCACGGCCCTGCGCGAGATCGCCGAGCAGCGCCCCGATCCGCCCATCCGGGACGACGTACTGCGCCTCGCGCGCTGGCGGGCGGCCCACGACGGTCTGGAGGGCTTCGGCCTGGACCCGTACACGGGCACCGAACTCCCGGCGGCGGACCTGGCGGAGGCCCTGCTCGACCTGGTGGCCCCCGAACTGGCCGCCTCCGGCGACCTCGACCACGCCGCGAAGACCATGGCCTCGCTCCTGCGCGACGGCTCGGGCGCCCACCGCCAGCGCGCGGCCTTCGCCCGCCGCGGCGACCTGACGGACGTCCTGCGCCACCTGGCGGACGAAACGGAGGACTTCTGATCCGGCACTCGGCGACCTAGGACGTCTGGACAGCCTGCGCCCGGGTACGCCAACGCACCCGCCTCCACGGTCAGGAGACGGGGCGTTGTGCTGCCTGCTGTGTGCTGAGTGCTGTGCGCTGCGCGTGGACCGATGCGCTACGCGCCCGGCCTCGCCACGTCGTCGATGCGCCCGTCGGTGACGGGCGTGACGGTCTTGCGGGCCGTCAGGTGGTCGAGCAGGTCCCCGGCCATCAGGTTCCGGGTCGCGCCCTGGCCGTCCGCCAGCATGGTGTACGCGTCTCCGCCGGCGTTCGTGAAGTTGTTCGTCGCCGCCGTGTAGGTCGCGGCGTCCTTGGCGACGGGCTTGCCGCCGTCGAGCGTCACCGACAGGACGCGGGAGCCCACCGGCTTCGACGAGTCGTAGGTGAAGCGGAACCCGGAGACCTGGAGGAACCCGCCGAAGGACTCCGGCGCCTTGCTGACGCTGTGCTCCAGCACCTGCCACAGCTGGGAACCGGAGACGGTGCGGGTGAGCGACTGGTTGCCGAACGGCAGCACCGCGTAGGCGTCACCGGCCACCAGATCGTAGGGGGGACCGGCGGCGTAGCCGGTCGAGGCCCGCCGCAGCGACTTGTCGGCCGGCTGGTACACCGAGGGCAGCGACGTGCGGATGCCGCCGCCGTTGGTGAACGCGATCTGCGTCCCGTACGCCGTGCGCAGCGCGTCCGCCGTCAGGTCGCCCAGCGCCGTCTCCCGTACCCGGTCGACTTCGCCGCTCTGGTCGAACAGGCCCGTCGCCGTGCCGATCTTCCCGTCGTACCGCTTCGCAAGCTCGTCGCGGTAGGGCTTCAGCATCTCCACCACGCGGGGGTCGGGCGTGACCTTGGCCGCCAGCGGGACGACGAACTGCGACTCGGCCGCCACGACACGGCCGCCGCGGCGCCGGTCGTACTTCAGCGTCGTCTTCGCGTAGGTGGCTCCCTTGCTGAGGTTCTCCAGCACGAGGGCCCCGTTGATCTGGCTCTTGTACTGGACGTCGGTGTGGTCGCCCAGGACCAGGTCGAAGCCGTGGACCTTGTTCGCGAATTCCGTCAGCGGGCCGGTGGGCTTGCCCTGGGCGTCCGTGCCCTCGATGCCGAGGTGGCCGATGGCGACGAACACGCGCGCGCCCGCCCGGGCCGCCTCGGCGCGGGCCCGCATCGCCGCCTGCGCCGGATCGGTCACCTTCATCGTGCCGAAGTTGCCCGGCGCCACCATGGTGGGGGCCTCCGGGTTCGTGACGCCGATGACCGCGACCTTCACCCCGTGGACGTTCTTGATCACGTACGGGCTGACGTCGTGCAGGTTGCGGCGCAGGTTGGTCAGGTTCGACGACACGTACGGGAAGTTCGCGGCGTCGATCTGGGACTGGAGGTGGGCGAGGCCCTTGTCGAAGTTGTGGTTGCCGAAGGTGTTGGCGGAGAAGCCCGCGTAGTTCATGAACTTCACGGTCGGCTCGTCGCCGAAGAAGCCGGAGATCGGCGCGCTGGCGCCGACCGAGTCACCGGCCGTCAGCAGCAGCGTGTCGGGGTTGGCCTTCCGGTCGGCCTGCCAGTACGTGCTCAGCGCCGCCGCACCGCCCACGTCGCCGACGCCGCGGATGTTCAGCGGGTCGAGCTGGCCGTGGAAGTCGGAGACGTTCAGGACCTGGATGTCGACGGTGTCCTTGCGGTACGGGTTCCAGTCCGGCGACCAGGCGGCCGCCGATCCGGTGCCGGCCACGGCGGCGGTGACGGTGGCCAGTGCGATCAGCCCAGCACGAAGCGTGGGTCTCATGGTTCTCCCTGTGGATCAGTGTCGCGCCCGGCGCACGTTAGGCGCCCAGGGAGAACGGCGAGTGGCGCGCGAGCGACAGGACGCCCGACAAGGGGCTTCCGCCGGGCATTCGGCTCGCCTGACGGCACGGCAGACCCCGGAAACGCCAAAGCCGCAGGCGAGATCGTTTCTTCACCTGCGGCTCGCAGTGGGGCGGGTGGGACTCGAACCTAATGGAGTGACCCGTCTCACCTGCGATTTCCCAAAAGACCCGGACATATAACCCCAATTAGGTCCCGCCAAGTCCTCCTTGATGCTCTCCACCCTGGGATGGTGCAGCGATCGCTGCACGGCCGCCTCCGGAGCCTTCGGGGCTTCACAAGACCCCTCCCTGCGCGGGAGCACCCCCGCCTACCCCCTCAGCACAGAAGGAGAGGACCGCCCCGCCCTCCCCGATGGCGGGCTCAGGACCCATAACGGTAAGTGACCACAACCACCCGATCCCTCAGTCACACAGGCGGCCGGGGGCAATGTTGCCCACTCCCGGCATGAGGGGGTGCCAGGCCGCACCATCCCCGCAGGCGTGGGGTCGACGAAGGGAGCAAGGGGACCGTCCGTAAGATCCGCGGAACATCCCCCGCAGGCGCGGGGTCGACGCCTTGGTTCCCTTGAGCTGTTTTACGAGGTACGGAACATCCCCGCAGGCGCGGGGTCGACCTGTTGTCGGAGGCCTTCGCCGGGTCGGCGGCCGGAACATCCCCGCAGGCGCGGGGTCGACAGCAGTCTCCGGCCTGGGATCCGGTCTTGGTCCGGAACATCCCCGCAGGCGCGGGGTCCACTCGACGGTGTCCGCTTCGCTGTCGACCATGCCCGGAACATCCCCGCAGGCGCGGGGTCGACGGCCACAGCCCGGACCGGATTCCCGGTCCGGGCGGAACATCCCCGCAGGCGCGGGGTCGACTTGTGGAGCGGGAGCTCAGCCCTGATCGATGACGGAACATCCCCGCAGGCGCGGGGTCGACACGGCGATTCCCCAGATCGAATCCGGCGAGCCCGGAGCATCCCTGCAGGCGCGGGGTCGACCAGACGTCGGCGTTGGCGCTGGAGTGGTAGCGGGGAACATCCCCGCAGGCGCAGGGTCGACCACGGCCCCGAGTAGCCGGCGTCGTCGATCGTCGGAACATCCCCGCAGGCGCGGGGTCGACCCAACTGCCCTGCGCCGGGGCCGCCCGGGTCCGGGAACATCCCCGCAGGCGCGGGGTCGACGGCCATCATCGCCATCGCCGCGCTGACCGCGTTGGAACATCCCCGCAGACGCGGGGTTGACTCCGAGGATCTGCGCGATGCGCTTGCAGTCGTCGGAACATCCCCGCAGGCGCGGGGTCGACTCTCCGACGGCCTCTGCCAGCTGCTCCCGTTCCGGAACATCCCCCCAGGCGCGGGGTCGACTTCGCCAGGTGGCTGCGGCGGGCCCGCTCTTCCGGAACATCCCCGCAGGCGCGGAGTCGATCGAGGCGCACGGCTACAAGAACCTGGCCACCGCGGAACATCCCCGCAGGCGCGGGGTCGACCGCCTGGTCGGGCTCCACCATGTCGATCTCGGCGGAACATCGCAGGCGCGGGGTCGACGAATCCGGCCGGGCTCCGGCCGCCCCACACGTAGGAACATCCCCGCAGGCTCGGGGTCGACTTCGCCCCGCTCGCCCAGTCCTGGGCGTAGCCCGGAACATCCCCGCAGGCGCGGGGTCGACGACGGCACGCCGGTGTACGACATCGCGCCCTACGGAACATCCCCGCAGGCGCGGGGTCGACACCGGCGTGCTCTCGTCGAACCGCTGGCACGCCGGAACATCCCCGCAGGCGCGGGGCCGACAGCGCCAGCACCCCGCACGACCTGGTCGCGGCCGGAACATCCCCGCAGGCGCGGGGCCGACACGCGGTGAGCGTTCGCGTCTCGTCGTAGTTGAGGAACATCCCCGCAGGCGCGGGGCCGACCTGCCAGTCCAGCGGCCACGGGCAGTTCCAGTCGGAACATCCCCGCAGGCGCGGGGTCGACGCCGCCTTCGCGAAATCGTCGTCCTCGTATTCCGGAACATCCCCGCAGGCGCGGGGCCGACAAGGCGGCCGCCTCAGCCGGGGTCCGTCCCGTCGGAACATCCCCGCAGGCGCGGGGTCGACGCCCTCCGCTTCCAGCGCCTGGCGGCCCAGGCCGGAACATCCCCGCAGGCGCGGGGTCGACCCCGTCCGCGAACGCGGCCAGGACGCTGAACGCGGAACATCCCCGCAGGCGCGGGGTCGACGCAGCGTCCCCAGCCGGTCATGTGCAGCCGGCCGGAACATCCCCGCAGGCGCGGGGTCGACCTCTTCCCGGCCGCCGTGGTGACGTGGACACCCGGAACATCCCCGCAGGCGCGGGGTCGACCACTGGGGCCGGGCCGGGGTGGGCAAGCCGGGCGGAACATCCCCGCAGGCGCGGGGTCGACCGCTCCTGAAGGTCCGTCGCCACCCGCATCAGCGGAACATCCCCGCAGGCGCGGGGTCGACGTCTGGGTGTGGCTCCGGGCGGGCGGGGGCGCCGGAACATCCCCGCAGGCGCGGGGTCGACTCCCTGACCCGGCGGTCGGCCTCGACCTCGGCCGGAACATCCCCGCAGGCGCGGGGTCGACCCGACGCCGACCCGGTGCGGGGTCGGGAGCAGCGGAACATCCCCGCAGGCGCGGGGTCGACCAGGAGCGCGACCGCTGGACCGACTACCCGGTCGGAACATCCCCGCAGGCGCGGGGTCGACTTGTACGAAAAAGATCACCGGCTGCTACGCGGAGGAACATCCCCGCAGGCGCGGGGTCGACGAGGGCCGCCGCGGACCACTGGTGATACGTCGCGGAACATCCCCGCAGGCGCGGGGTCGACCCAGGTCAGGGTCGCGGCGGTCTGGGTGACGTCGGAACATCCCCGCAGGCGCGGGGTCGACCAGGTCGACGGGCGCGGCTCCGTGCAGACCGCAGGAACATCCCCGCAGGCGCGGGGTCGACCACAGGGCCCGTACGGGCCGCGATCCGCTCCGCGGAACATCCCCGCAGGCGCGGGGTCGACCTTTGCGCGGACGAGGGTGTCGCGCATCGTCACGGAACATCCCCGCAGGCGCGGGGTCGACGCCAGCACAACCGCGGTGGCTGCGGTCGAGACGGGAACATCCCCGCAGGCGCGGGGTCGACCCGAGGGAGGGCAGGACCAGCCACCACACGCCCGGAACATCCCCGCAGGCGCGGGGTCGACCGCCGGGACGGCACCCGCCATGTCGAATACGGAGGAACATCCCCGCAGGCGCGGGGTCGACTCCGCCCCGCTCCTCGGCCTTGGACGCCCGGATCGGAACATCCCCGCAGGCGCGGGGTCGACACTTGCTGAGCTGGTGCTTTATCTGACTGGGCGGCTGTTTTCGTTTGGTTGGTTTCGGGGGCGGGCAGAGAGGATCAGTCCGTCGAAGTCAACGGGCTGCCAGCGGTCGCGGCCTGCCGTGCGGACGGCCCAGCCCTGTTCGTTGTCGGCGGGTTCGATGAGGATGGCCTGGCCGTCTCCGATTCGGGTGGCCAGGAGTTCCCAGAGACGGTCACGGATGCGGCGGCTGGGATTGCCGATGAAGACGCCGGCGCTCATCTCGACCATCCAGCGGGTGAGGTGTCCGCGGAGGCCTTCTGGGGCGGCGATGAGGATGATGACGGTCATGGGGTGGGATCGGCCTCGGTGGTTTCGGGTCCGATGACCGCGATGTGGTTGTCACTCATTCCGTGTGCCGAGAGGTCTCCGTGGCCAGCGTAGTTGGTGCCGCCAGGGACGACACCAACCTGTTCGTCCCACAACAGGTTGGCTTCGGCGTCTTCGAAGTCTGTTCCTTCCGGGGCAAGGAGGTTCTTGACGTCGGCGACGATGCGGCCGAGGAGCTTGTCGCGGGCGATGAGGTCACGGAGGCCGAGTCGAGCGTCACGTTCCTCGGTCAGGCCTTGGGCCGCGAGGTCGAAGGCAAGCGGAATCGTGAAATCGGCCTTGTAGAGGTCGGCGATGTCCAGGACGAAGGATGTGGCCTTGCCTGTGTGGACGAAGCCGAGTCCCGGGCTTGCGCCGAGGCCGGTGATGACTGCGTGACAGATGCCGTAGAGGGCGGCGTTGGCCGCAGACAGCAGTCGATTGAGGTCATCACCCGCCGCGAAGGCGTCGCCGGCCTTGTAGACGCGGCCGTTCCAGGTGACGCCGGTACGGGCTGCCTGGGCCCGGTAGTACTTGCGGACACGTACGCCTTCACGGCCGCGGAGTTGCTGCATGGTGAGGGTGGAGACGTCTTCACCCGGGAAGCGCATGCCGTACATGGTGCGGGCGACGGCGAGGCGTTCCTTGGGGCGGGTGACGAGCCAGGCCTGGCGGTGGAGGAGCCCGGCACCCCGGCTCGGGCCAAGGCCGGCCGCGTACATGCGGACGCCTTGCTCGCCGACCCAGCACACGGTGGTGCCGGAGTCGGCGAGGAGACGGATGGCGCCGTGGGTGACACGGGTGCCGGGGCCGAGGAGCATGACGGCCACCATCGCCGCCGGGACCCGGACCGTTTGCTGCTTGTTGATGATGACGACGGCGTTCTCGTCGCGGTCCAGGTGGCTTCGTTCGACGTAGACGCTGGAGACACGGTCGACGAGGCGGTGCAGGTCCTGGGGATCGGCCTTCCACCAGATGTCGGGCACCGTTGTTCATGGCCTTCCGGGGAGCGGGGCGAGGGTGAGGAGGCCGCATCCGTAGGCCTTGGAAGGTCCGATGCCGGCCAGGAGGTGTTCGGTGAGGAGGGCGGGGTCGGCGACGCGCAGGCGTCCTTCGAAGGTCACGGAGTCCATGACGACCTGGGCTTCCTTTCTGGTGACCTGCCCTTTGCCGAAGGCTCGGTGGTGGCGTGTGGTGATGCGGACGTCGCGCGGAGGCTCGTTGGTGGCGTTGTCTGCGTCGTGGCCTTCGTCGAGGTGGGGAGCGGGGGGAACGTCGAAACCCCACCGTGCGGTGCGGGTGAGGAACCAGTTGAGTTGGGCTGTGGCGGTGCGGTGGCCGAGGCGGAAGCCGCGGCGCCGGCCTCCGGCGTCGATACGGGTCTGCTGGCGCTCGGTGGCCTTGTCGGGGCTCGTGGTGTTCTGGACGGGGTTGGCGGTGAGGCGGAACGCGAAGCTGCGGCCCGGTGACAGCTGTTGCAGGAGTGGGGTGTAGTCGCGTACGGCGCAGTGCTCGCCTTCGGCGCCGGGCCATCCCGCGCCTTCGACCAGGTGGGTCCAGTCGGGCTTTTCCGTGGTGAGGACGAACAGGTGGGGGCGGTGGGGGTTGTCCGGGTCGAGCCGCCACAAGGTACGGGCCTGTTCGGGCACTCCGGGGAGGCCTCCTTGGACGGCGGCGTGCATGGCCCGCGGGCTGGCGAGGAGTTTGCGGCTCTCGGCGCGCAGGGGATTGATGCGGATGCGGGAGAGATAGGGCATGTCGTTCACCAACCCAGGAGGGCGAAGGGGTCGTGGCCGCCGGGATTCCGGGGGCGTCCGGGATCCGGTGTGAGGCCGGTGGGGGCCTGGAGGTAGGTGTGCCGTGTGCGGCGGGTCGTGAAGCTCCGGCACCCAGGGGCGAAGGAGACGGGGACGTCGTCGCGGATGTCGTCCCCGGCCGGGTCGTCGAAGGTGGCGGACAGGTCGATGTGCTCGGCGCCTCCGTTCTCGCGTCCCCACCGCCTGCGTACGGCCTGGGCCGCCTGCCAGGGCTCCGTACGCAACGCTTCCTCCAGCGGTCCGGTCCGCTGTCCCAGGGCCAGCGGCTGTGCGGGTGTGCACGATCGGCGGCCCAGGGCGAGGGGGAAGGCGGGGTGGCGTACGGCGTGTTCGAGGGTGGTGATGAGGTCTGCGGGGCCTTCTACTCCTGCGAGGAAGATGGCGTCCTGGAGGTAGAAGCGCTGGGTGATGTGCGTGTGCTTGGCCGGGGAGGTGGGTTTCTGCTGGCCCTTGGCGGTCACTGCGGCGGAGAGGAGCGGCTGGCCGCGGTAGTCGCTGACGGTGTGGTAGTCGCGCAGGATGCTGCCGGGCTGGTCGATGCGGATGCCCAGTGAGAGCCCGGCGAGGTCGTCCAGGGGCGCGTAGCGGGAGCGGCCGGCGGCTGCGGCGAGGAGGCCGACGACTCCGGATTTCGTGGGTTCGGGTCGGGTTTCGCGGCGGTTGAAGGTGCTGCGGTCCCCCCACGCCTGGAGCGGGCCGGCGAGCCGCAGCAGCAGGACGGAGCTGCGGTCGGGGGGCGTCACGCCTGGTCCTGGAGGGCGGCGGTGATGCGGCTGCGCAGGTTGGTGCGCAGGTCGGCGAAGGTGACGGGCTCGCCGAAGGCTTGGGCGAGGGTTTCGACGGTGTCCTTGGTGTGGGGTTCGTCGGTGGTGAAGGTGTGACTTGCCGCGCAATAGGCCGGGGCGTCACCCCAGACCTGTGTGGCGGTGATGTGCTCCTTGGCGAGGCGGCGGGCGGAGTTCGCCTGGATTCCGGCTTCCGCCGCGATGGGCTCCTCGAAGGCGGAGACGAGGTTGACCGGCTGGTCGGTGCGTACGACAACGGCGACGAGGCTGGGCCGGGTGCGGTGGGCGAAGGAGTTCTGGTACCCGGTGGGTACGGATCGGGCGAAGCTGTCGACGAACCGGTCGAGGGCATCGAAGGCTGCTTCGGTGTCCCCGCCGAGGTTGCCGGTGAGCTGTGCGAAGCCGACGGTGGCGTAGCGGTAGAGGGTGGCGGAGTTGAAGCCGATATTGCCGATCATTCCGGCTCCGGTCTCGTCCTTCTCATTCTGGTCGTCGACGGCGGTGAAGTAGTCGAATTCGAGCTGCGTCTCGTGGGTGGAGAGCGCGTGGGCGACCTGCACTGCGGCGTCGACGTTGAGCTTGGGAATGTCGGCGACCATCCGGCCGAACAGCGCGACGCCCACGGGGTGTCCGGTCGTGAAGGTCTCCGCGACGGGCAAGTCCTTGACCGCTTCGGTCAGGGCCTTGTCGTCGAGGGCTGCCAGGTCGGCGGCGCGGCCGTTCACCAGGGCGGCGACGGCGTCGAGCTGCGCGTTGCCGTAGAAGAGGAGGTACGCGGTGTCGCCGGCCTTCTTGCCCTGACTCAGCCCGAGTTGGGCGAGGAGAGCGGCAGCGATCCGTCCGGCGTCCTCGCGCTCCAGGGCGTTGTCGTGCGAGATGCGGGTGGTGAGTTCGTTGGCGATGCGCTTGGTCCGGATCGAGCGGTCGGCTTCGGGGGCGTGCTCGTCGAAGTGTTGGCGCGTCGCTCGCTTCCACGCTTGGGAGGAGACGCGGGATCGGCGGACTCCGCCGTAGACGGCTTCTTTGGGGTTTCCCTGGTCGTCCCGGTTCAGGTTGGCGGGCGGGACGGTCTGGACGACGTGCACGTCGATGTAGAGGCGCTGGCTCATCGGATGGCTCCATGTCGTGTGGGTGAGTGGTGGTGTTCGTCTGGCATGCGGCCGGCCGCACCCGAACGGAAGGGGGCATCCGCGTCGGGCGGACCCCGGGCCGGATGCCGGGCCGGTTACTGGTCGCGGCCGGATTGCGGAGATGCGGTCTTCTGGGTCCACGCGTAGTAGTCCAGACCCCAGCGGCGGCGTACGCGGTTGCGGGACTCGGGGCGGTTCCAGTGCAGGAGGTCGGAGGCCAGCCGGTTGTAGTCGAGGGGCTGCTTGATGTCCCGGAGCTGGGTGACCAGCCCGCGCAGGCGGAGCTGGAGCGCCGGCGTCGAGGTCGCCGAGAACGCCTGCTGGAAGCGGGCGTCCACTGCCGCCTCGCTAGTGCGGTCATGGCGCCGGAGCTCCAGCATGGCCCGGCCTAGACCGAGACCGTCGCGGTGCATCGGCCGGTCCTGACTCTGCTGGTGCAGTCCGTAGAGCGCGAGCGCGATGTGTTCGGCTTCCTGTGCGGTCGAGACCTCCCCGCGGCGTGCGGCGAAGTCGTCGACCGGGCAGGTGTAGAACGGGAACATCTCCAGCACGGTTCCGGCGGGGTGGCCGAGCCCCCTGCGCAGGACCGCGAGGTCCTCCCCGGGCGGGCGTTTCGCCGCTGGGGGGCCGTCCTTGCGGCGCCAGGTACCGTCCGCGGCGATGTAGCGGTGCCAGATCCTCTGCTTCGTGTGGTCTTCTTCGGTCATGGCTGTGTCCAGACGTGATCGGGGACTCTGTGTCACAAAAAAAGGGGGCGGGTTGAAATGCCCGGAGGCATGGCCTGATCGCTCCGGCCGGAGCGCGGCACGGCGGTTTTGCGGCGTGCCGGAGGGGGCCGTGTCGGGTCGTCTACTCGTCGTCGGGGTTCGACTCGGGATGCCGAAGGGCCTCGGCCCGGGGAAGGATTTCCGCTCGCTTCCTGAGGAAGGAGGCCTCGGCCAGCGGGACACGGTGCGTACGCTCCGGCTTCCCGTCGCCCTGGGAAGTGCTCCTTCCCGCGAACGCTCCGACGGGAACCGCCTGCAGGAGGCGGTCGGCGATCTCCCAGCTCCGTCGCCAGGCGAGCTGTTCCCACGCGAGCTGACCGGCTTCGATGTGCTCCAGGTCCCCTACCTCCCGCATCCCCGTCAGCAGTCTTCGGACCAGGGGGTCGAGGGCGTGCAGGACGAGTTCACCGGGGCGCTGCCCCCTGTCCCAGGGGATCGGGTCGGCACCGAGGGCACGCCGTAGATCAGCGGAGAGGTGGTTGACCGCTGTGGCCAGCTGCTCGGCCTGTTCGGCTACTTCGAGGAGGGCTGCGCGGACGTAGCTGTCGGCATCGAGCGAGGCCAGCGGGAGAGGCAGCGCGTCGAACATGACGTCGTCGATGACGGCCGACTGGTTGCCGTAGGCGATCCCGGAGAGTTCCACTCTCAGCGGATAGCCTGCGCCGAGCTCGGGCACGAGACCGCCGGCCTGGTCCAGGACCTTGCTCGTGGCGAACCCGCTCGACTTCTCCCCGGCGTCCCGAGACTCCCGCTCGGGCGCGAGCAACGCGTCGAGCCCACGCCATGCGGCCTTCCCCGGCTGGAGGCGCAACGGACGGCGCGGCAACGCGGTGTCGCCCTTGCCCTTGCCCTTGCCCTTCCCCCTTTTCGCGTTCCGGTCGCCGGTCGGCTCCACGCGCCACATGGTGTGCGGCTCGGTCTCGGGCGTGTGCGGCATCCGGTCCCCCGCGGTGACCAGGACTCGGGTCACCCGCAGGCCTTCGTCGGTCAATTCCGGGACGAGCCGGATCCGGCGGGACTGCCAGGTCCACAGGTCCAGGAGCCCTTCGGGTGCCCGCGTCTGCCACTGGGGGGTGCTGGCCGGGCGTGGGGCGGCGGGGTCACGCCTCTTCCACTGCGGCAGGTCGGTGGACGTCGGTTTCGCTCCGACCGGGATGTTCAGCAGCAGCGTCTCGAACAAAGTTCTGCCAGCCAGGAGGGTGACGCCCAGCTGCCCGAGGGGACCCGTCGGGTTTGCCATGACCTTGCCGGCCTTCGCCTGCGGGTCGCCCGCTGCCCCGGTCTTGATCGCCGCGGTGTCCCAGCATTGCGTGTGCAGCAGCCAGTGCGCCGCCTGCGCCGGAGTCAGCGAGAACGCGTCGCCCTCCGTACGCGAGGCGAACAGCGGCACGTTGTTGCCGGTGGCAGCGGTGGCAACGATCAGGCCGGCGTTCTTCGTCTCGCCCTTCGCCGTGGACAACCCGGCTACCTGACTGAAGGGGTTCACCGGATCGAAGAGGTCGAACAGACCCTGGTGCTCGTCCAGATATTCCTGGAGTCTGGAACGCTGCTCCTGCGACCACTGCCCCCTGGAGAACCAGTTCATCCACTCCCGCTCATCGGCCGGACGGCCCAGGGCGTGGACGATCAGGGGGAGCAGGGTCTGGCGGAGCACAGCCGCCCTCTGCGTGGGGATCTCCACCACCAGGTCGCCGTACTCGTGCGCCTCCAGTAACGCCTCGCGCATGGGGCGTTCCTGAGCCGGTTCTCCGGTGGCTGACGGTAAGAGCAGCCAGGGATCGTCCATCAGGGAAAAGCTATGGAACATGAGTACCTCTCAAGGAAAGCTTCTCTGTTTAGACGCTAGCAGTACCTCTGGAGCCCCGCAGCCGTCCCGACGAAGAGGTGCAACAATCTGGCCATTGACCCTGCACCGGCCAGGCGGCTCGGAGGCGGGGATGGTCCCCTTCTTTGTTTGCGTCACGGATGGGGTTTCGCGTTGTCCCCGCGCCACGCGGGGTTCCGAGCCGCCGGGCTCCGGCCCGGCGGCTCGCTGCGCGCGTACGACAGGCGCGACTCGATCGCTACGCGTCCTCTACAGCTGCCGGATCCCGAACTCGTCGTCATAGGACACGGTGAAGTCCCCTATACGGGCTCGGCGTGCAGCGTCCAGCACCAGAGCTCGGCTCCGGCGCAGCCACGGATGTCCATGCCAGCCGGGCAACGGCGTTAGCTCTAGGGCACCTTGTGTGAGCATCGCCGGCAGCCTCACCGTTGCGCCCAGCACCTCGTCCAGTACGTCCGGTGCCACATCCCCGTTGACGCTCAGAGCCCGCCCCGCCAGGGTTCGGAAGACCGTGTCACCCTCAGCCCGGACCACCAGGACGACTTCGACGGACTCATCGCCGTCACGCACTGCCGCCTGCAGCGCGCTCTCACCGTCGCCCGCGGAGGATCCGCCGTAGTGCAGACCCGCCAAGGTCCGGCGCTCATGCTCACCGTGCGGAGTCAGCAGGAACTGCCGCGCCACTTCGCCGCGGGTACGATCCTGCTCGGCCTGCTCCTGTCCGGCCACCTCAGCGGCCGCCCTCCACGATTCGGGCAGCAGCGACGCGTCCGTCCCGTACACGTTCTTCACCAGCCCGGGTACGTCGCCGGGAACCGACCAGACCTTGCCAGCGTCGGGCAGCACGGCAGCAGTCCGCATCAGCAGATGCCGCCCGTAGATCATCTCGCTGGCGAACGCGAGCGTCGGCTCGCGGCCCTGGCACGGCTCGAAACCCGTAACGAACACCTTGGGCGTACGCAGCCGGTCCGGGCGCCGTGTGCCTTCATGCCGGTGAAGCCGGCCGATGCGCTGGAGGAGAAGGTCGACGGGGGCCAGATCGGTGACCAGCAAATCAGCGTCGACATCGAAGGACTGCTCGGCCAGCTGAGTCGCCACCAGGATCAGCCGGCCGCCCCGGGGCCGGGGCGTGCGCGGCCCCAGCAGGCGCAGGCACTCCTCCGTCAGATCTGCACGCCGGGCAACCGTGAAACGGGCGTGCAGCAGCCTCACCTCGTCGTCACCAAACCGCCTCCGCAGTTCCTCGTAGAGGTTCTGGGCCCGGCCGACGGAGTTGCGGATCACGAGCGCGGTGCCTCCGTCGACGAGTTCCTCCGCCAGCAGATCGCCTACGCCGCCGTCCGCTTCGGCCTGCGAACGCTCCCGCTCCTCGCGCTTGGATCGTGGGCCGGGCACGCTCTCAGGTACCACTCGCACCTCCACAAGGAGGTCCTTGCGCCAGCTGTCCGTCGCGTCCACCAAGAACTGCGCCTCCCCCGAGCTCGGCAGCCACGCGGCCGTCACGCCCGGGTAGCCCTGCGGGACCGGGATCTGCGCCCGGAGCTCCTCCCGTGACGCCGCACCTGCCAGGTACGCGTCGAACAGTGCCTGCCGCTGGGCGGGTGCAAGGGTCGCGGAAAGAATGATCACCGGCGCGCCCGCCTGGCCAAGCCAGCGGAGCGCCTCCGTCAGGAACTGGCTCATGTACACGTCGCACGCGTGGATTTCGTCCAGGATCACGACCTTGCCCGCGAGCCCCGCCATCCTCAGCATCACATGCCGCGTACGAGTAGCCGCGTACAGGAGCTGATCGATGGTCCCGACGACGAACGGAGCCAAGAGCCCGCGCTTCGGCCCGAGGAACCACTCCGCTGGGGCCTTCCGCTCATGACCGCCGCACTCCTCGGGCTCAACACCGAAAGGATCGTCGGCCATCCCGAACTCGTCGACCCCGCTGAAGGCCTCGTCCACGGACGCTCCCGCGTTCTCCAGCAGTTCCTTCCACTCCCGGTTGAAGGCCCTCTTGCCGTGCAGAAGGACCACCCGGGACCCGAGGTCGGGGTCGATGGACTCCAGCCAACTCCGCGTGCGGGTGAACATGGGATCGCTGGTCGCCTGGGTCGGCATCCCGACAAAGACACCGTCTGCCCCGAACCGGGCGGCCAAGACCTCCGCCGCCGCCTGAGCGGCCTCCGTCTTGCCCTCCCCCATGGGCGCCTCAATCACCACCAGGCCCGGACCGCCCATCTTGCGTGCGGCGTCGACGACCATGGCCTGCGACGGCCGCGGCGCATATCCGAACCGGTCGCGGAACGCCTCGGGTCCCGGAAGGGCCAGAGCCCCCCAGCCCCGCTGGAGTCCGAGCGCCGTCCATGCCGACGCCGCCCGGCGACGGGAACCTTCCAGACCCACCTGGTTCAGATCATCCAGCCCCTGGAAGAAGCGCTCGTCACTCGCGATCCAGTCCGCCATGACCACCAGACCGCTGAGCTCCAGCTGCAAGGCCCTGGAGGGGACAGCCGCGGGCTGCACCTCACCAAGCCCCCCGAACCCGAGCTCCCGGGTGAACACCTCCAACACCGCCTGTTGCACCTGACGCCAAGGCCCCCTACCCCGCAACTGCCCCTTAGCCGGCCTGGGCTCCTGAACATCCTTCAGCGAGGGAAACGCACCATGATGCCCAGCAACCAATGGCCATACCCAGTCCACCTGCTCGGGGGCCCAGTCGGCCGATGCCAACAACTCGCGCGCCATCAGCCCGCCGGCCCAGTCATGGCGCCAGCGCCTCTGCTTCTTCACACCCGCCCTAGCGGATGGCTCGTCCCAGGTCAGCCCCAACAGCTTTACCGCCTCCGCGCCCTCAGCCCACAGACGCTGATGCACGGGAGTCGCCTTCCCGCAGTCGTGGACCCCGCACAACCAGGCGAACAACCGTCGTCCACGCCCCGGCCCCCCAGCGACCTCGTCCAGGGTCGACCGAGTCGAACGGGCAAGGAAGCCGTCCCACAACAGCTCCGCAACCGCGGCAGTGTCCAGAAGATGCGCCATCAGAAGGTTCGTGGTCCCACCGGCCCGCTCCCGCGACTTTCCCCACAGCACCCCCAACACCCTCACGATGAAAGGGTCATACCGATCACGCAGCTGCTGTAGGTCCACCAAGCCTCCACGAACTCATCCGAGGAAACCAGAGGCTAAGGGCCGCCACTGACAACAGGGTTTGACCTGCACGTTCCGAATCCCAGCAAGCGCGGGGCGATCCGGGATGGGTGATTGCGGCGCTGGTCCCCGGGGCGGACCAGCGCCGCAGGCGCGGAGTCGACTGAAGCCGCGGGCAATCAGTGCCAGGGCCTCGGTCGGCTCATCCCCCGCGAGCGCGGGGTCGACGCCGAGCTCGTCTACCTCGTCGGATGGACCAGCGGAACATCCCGCAGGCGCGGGGTCGACGTGCGCACGGTGCGCGGCGCACCTCCGCGCACCGGAACATCCCCGCAGGCGCGGGGTCGACCGCTGGTACGGCGACAACGCGGCCACCACCGTCGGAACATCCCCGCAGGCGCGGGGTCGACTCCCTCCCCGGCGCGAGGACGAACGTGGAGCCCGGAACATCCCCGCAGGCGCGGGGTCGACGAGCGCGTGGGCTACCTGCTCCGCAACGTGGTCGGAACATCCCCGCAGGCGCGGGGTCGACCGCAACTCGCTGCCGGAGAACAACCCCGACGGAGGAACATCCCCGCAGGCGCGGGGTCGACGCCCGCGACCTGATCGAGCCGGGGGACATCGTCGGAACATCCCCGCAGGCGCGGGGTCGACCGGCGTGCGCGTAGTTGTCGTCCGGGTCATGGCGGAACATCCCCGCAGGCGCGGGGTCGACGGCGTCTTCGTCCTGCTGCTGGCCCGCGGCGCCCGCCGGCTCCGGAACATCCCCGCAGGCGCGGGGTCGACGCGATCCATACGCCGAGGGGGAGCGGCCCGATCGGAACATCCCCGCAGGCGCGGGGTCGACCGCGCCTTGGCGTCGGTCCCGTAGTCGAGGACCGGAACATCCCCGCAGGCGCGGGGTCGACATCTCGGCAGCGAGGTATGCCGATGCGCTTCGCGGAACATCCCCGCAGGCGCGGGGTCGACCCCGGACGGCCGACGCACCGGCCCGCCGTCGGGGGAACATCCCCGCAGGCGCGGGGTCGACGGGGCGGTCGGTCGGGATTCCGAGGATGGCGGCGGAACATCCCTGCAGGCGCGGGGTCGACGTGAGCGGTTGGAGATTGTCGTGACGGCGGGGCGGAACATCCCCGCAGGCGCGGGGTCGACGCAGCCACAACCCACCCAGTACACCAGACCTTTTGGAACATCCCCGCAGGCGCGGGGTCGACTCCACCCAGGAAGGAGGAGTCATGCCTGCACCAGGAACATCCCCGCAGGCGCGGGGTCGACCGGGACCTGCTGCGCGACCGTGGCAACCGTGAGGGAACATCCCCGCAGGCGCGGGGTCGACCTCCTCGTGACCAGGGGTTGGGGCCCGGCCACCGGAACATCCCCGCAGGCGCGGGGTCGACGTTCCCGGCGTCCCGGGCGTTCCCGTGTCGCCCGGAACATCCCCGCAGGCGCGGGGTCGACCGCCGGGACGGCACCCGCCATGTCGAATACGGAGGAACATCCCCGCAGGCGCGGGGTCGACACTTGCTGAGCTGGTGCTTTATCTGGCTGGGCGGCTGTTTTCGTTTGGTTGGTTTCGGGGGCGGGCAGAGAGGATCAGTCCGTCGAAGTCAACGGGCTGCCAGCGGTCACGGCCTGCCGTGCGGACGGCCCAACCCTGTTCGTTGTCGGCGGGTTCGATGAGGATGGCCTGGCCGTCTCCGATTCGGGTGGCCAGGAGTTCCCAGAGACGGTCACGGATGCGGCGGCTGGGATTGCCGACGAAGACGCCGGCGCTCATCTCGACCATCCAGCGGGTGAGGTGTCCGCGGAGGCCTTCTGGAGCGGCGATGAGGATGATGACGGTCATGGGGTGGGATCGGCCTCGGTGGCTTCGGGTCCGATGACCGCGATGTGGTTGTCACTCATTCCGTGTGCCGAGAGGTCTCCATGGCCAGCGTAGTTGGTGCCGCCAGGGACGACACCAACCTGTTCGTCCCACAACAGGTTGGCTTCGGCGTCTTCGAAGTCTGTTCCTTCCGGGGCAAGGAGGTTCTTGACGTCGGTGACGATGCAGCCTCACGCAGCTGCTGTAGGTCCACCAGGCCTCCACGAACTCATCCGAGGAAACCAGAGGCTAAGGGCCGCCACTGACAACGGGGTTTGACCTGCACGTTCCGAATCCCAGCAAGCGCGGGGCGGTCTGGGATGAGTGATTGCGGCGCTGGTCCCCGGGGCGGACCATTGCCGCAGGCGCGGGGTCGACGCGGGTCAGGCACGGGAGGCGGACCGACGAGGCCCTCGGCGACCTACGCCGCAGCCGAGATGCCCGCAGTGCTCCCACTCCAAGCACAGGGAGGTCGCCATTTCACTGCGTAGGTAACATCAGCGAGCTACCGGCCGTGCTACCGCCCACGAAGGCTCCGTGCAGCGAACGACGACTCCTCGGCTTCCCGGCACGTCAGAACGCTTCGACGACGGTGGGGCGGGTGGGGCCGAGAACCAGCCATCCCACCAAGGGATCGAACAAAACCCCAGCTCATAGCCCTTTGCGCGAGTACAGGGGGCAGGAATCGCTGCACCATCGCTGCACCGATCCGAGGATCCCACGGCCGCAAAAGAAGCGTTTCAGCAGGTCAGAAGGTTTCTTCTGACCTGCGGTGGTGGGGCGGGTGGGACTCGAACCCACGGCCGACGGATTATGAGTCCGCTGCTCTAACCGGCTGAGCTACCGCCCCTTCACGGCGTGGCGCGTACATGTGTGCGCGCCGTCTGCCGCAGCATAGCCGCTCATACGATCTCCTGCCTCGGATGCCTCGCATGATCGGCTTCGCCTGCCCAGAGAGACCGTTTCGAGCCCTGCCCGGTTCCGGACCGGGGGCAGAAAAAGAAAAAGGACCCACACGGGGTCCTCGTTCTCTCTTGCTCCCCCGACTGGACTCGAACCAGTAACCTGCCGATTAACAGTCGGCTGCTCTGCCAATTGAGCTACAGGGGACCGCGCTCCCCCGACTGGACTCGAACCAGTAACCTGCCGATTAACAGTCGGCTGCTCTGCCAATTGAGCTACAGGGGATTGCTGCGTTGCACCGAACAGCCCACCTCCGGCCTGGCCGGGGGGCGAGTGCCCGTTGCGAGTCATAGATTAGCGCAAGCAGGGGGGTGCTCCGCCAATCGGTATCGACAGCAGGCCGGGCACCACACGACGAAGGGTGACAGGCATGCGGTACAAGGTCACGTTCGCGGTCGGACTGGCCCTCGGGTACGTGCTCGGGACCCGGGCCGGGCGCGAGCGTTATGAACAGTTGAAGAAGTCCGCGCGCGAGCTCGCGCAGAGTCCGGCCGTCCGCAATGCCGCCGAGACCGCAGGTCACAGCAGCCGCGAGTTCGCCGGCAGGGCCTTCGCCGCGGTGAGCGAAAAGGTGGGCGACGCCGTGCCGGACGCCCTGGCCGGGCGGGTACGGGGCCTGCGCGCGCGGGTCGGTGGCAACGGCGCCGCCGAGGACGACTGGGGCACCAGCAACACCTGACGGCCACCTACGCGGAGCCCCCCCCCCGGGCCCCCCCCCGGGGGGGCGGGCCCCGGGGCGGGCCCCGCCGCCGGGCCCGGGGCCAGGGTCGGGGTCGGGTCCGGGCCCGGGGCAGGCTCCCGGTCCGGACCCGGTGGGGTCGGGCGGCTCACCTGGGTGCAGCCGGAGGATCTGGTCGGCCACGAGTTCCGGCAGGCCGCCGAGGACGGCCGCGCCGAGGGCGCGCGGCCCCTGCTGCGGGTCTGGCTCGCGGCGGGCGGGCACCCGGCTCCGCCCCGGGCGGGAGCCTCCCCCGCCCCGGCCCCGCCGGAGCTCCGGGCGCTGGCGGCCGACCTCCTGACGGCCCTGGCGGCCCTGCCCCGGCCCGCGGCCGCCGCCGAACCGGACTCCTGGCCCGCCATCACCGCCACCTGGCCGGCAGCGGGACCCGGGCCAGGTCCGGGGCCGGGGCCGGGACTGGGACCGGGACCGGGGTCCAGGGGCTTGCCCCTGGTTTCGGGAAGGGGCGGGGTGGGGGGACCCTCCCCCGCCGCCGACACCCCGCTGCGCCGCAGGCTGGAGGCCGCGTGGGTCGGGCGGGCCGCCGGGTGCGTGCTCGGGAAGCCCGTGGAGAAGCTGCCGCTGCACGGGATCCGGGCGCTCGCCGCAGCCGCCGGGAACTGGCCCCTCGACGACTGGTTCACCGAGAAGGGGGTCCCGGCCGAGCTGCTCGCCGCCCATCCGTGGAACCGCCGGTCCGCCGCCACCTCCCTCGCCGAGAACATCGACGGGACCCCCGAGGACGACGACCTCAACTTCCCCCTCCTGGGCCTGCTGCTCCTCCAGCGCCACGGGAGGGAGTTCACCACCGCCGACCTGGGAAGGCTCTGGCTCGACGAGCTCCCGGCCGGACGGACCTTCACCGCCGAGCGCGTCGCGTACCGCAACCTCCTCCAGGGGCTGGAGCCCCCCGCCACCGCCAGCCACCACAACCCGTTCCGCGAGTGGATCGGCGCCCTCATCCGGGCCGACGTCCACGGCTGGACCAACCCGGGCGATCCGGCCGCCGCCGCGGCCCAGGCGTACCGGGACGCGGCCCTGACCCACACCGGCAACGGGGTCTACGCCGCCCTGTTCGTCGCCGCCGCCACCGCCACCGCGGCCACCGGTCGGGCCGACGTCCACACCGCGCTGCGGGCCGGGCTGGCCGTCGTCCCGCCCCGGTCCCGCCTCGCCGAGGCCGTCCGCTTCGGGATCGGAACGGCCGCGGCCGCGGCCGCGGAAGCCGAAGGGTTCGACGAGGTCGTCGACCGGCTCCACGCCCGCTACGGCCACTACCACTGGGTCCACGCCGTCCCCAACACCGCGCTGATCGCCGCCGCGCTCACCCACGCGGACGGGGACTTCACCCGCTCCATCTGCCGCGCCGTGTCCGGCGGCTGGGACACCGATTCCAACGGCGCCACCGCCGGCGCCCTCGCCGGACTGATCATGGGATCACCCGACAAGATCCCCCACCGCTGGACCGCCCCGCTGGGGAACCGCCTCGCCACCACCGTCCCCGGCTTCGACGGCATCGGCTTCGACACCCTCGCCCACCTCACCGCACAGGAGGCAGCCCGCTCATGACGGCCATCGCCGTGCTCGGCAGTACCAACATGGACCTCGTCGCCTACGTCTCCAAGGCCCCCCGCCTCGGCGAGACCGTCACCGGCCGCGCGTTCCGCACCGCCCCCGGCGGCAAGGGCGCCAACCAGGCCGTCGCCGCCGCCCGCGCCGGAGCGGAGGTGGTGATGATCGGAGCGGTCGGGGCGGACGAGTTCGGCGTACGGCTGCGCTCCGCGCTCGCCTCGGCCGGGGTGGAAACGGCGGCCCTGCGCACCGTCGAGGGCGCCAGCGGCACCGCGCACATCACCGTGGACGACGAGGGCGGCAACAGCATCATCGTCATCCCCGGCGCCAACGCCCAGGTCACCGCCCTGGAGCCGGGAGACGCCTCCCGAATCGGCGCCGCCGGCGCCCTGCTCCTCCAGCTCGAACTCCCTCTGGAGGCCGTGCTCGAAGGCGCCCTCGCGGCCCGCGCCCACGGAGTCCATACGATCCTCACCCCGGCCCCTGCCCAGCCGCTGCCGCCCGAACTGCTCGCCGCCACCGATCTGTTGGTGCCCAACGAGCACGAGGCCGCCGCCCTCACCGGCCTCACCGACGTCCACCAGGCCGCCGCGGCCCTGCTCCGCGACGTGCCCGAGGTGGTCGTCACCCTCGGCGCCGCCGGGGCCCTGTACGCCGCCCGCGGCCGCGAGCCGCTGACCGTGCCCGCGCCCCGCGTGCGGGCCGTGGACACCACCGCCGCCGGGGACACCTTCGTCGGCGCGCTCGCCGTGGGGCTACAGGAGGGCCGCGCGATGCCCGACGCCATCGCCTGGGCCTCGTGCGCCGCCGCGCTGTCCGTCCAACGCCCGGGCGCCCAGGACTCGATGCCGGCCCGCGCCGAGATCGTCGCGTTCGCCGCGGGGCAGGACATCCGCTGATGACCGAGACCCGCGCCACAGCGGCCCGGCCAGGCCCCGCGCCCCTGGAAGGGCTCCGCGTCCTCGACCTGGCCACCCTCTTCGCCGGCCCCCTCGCCGCCACCCTCCTCGGCGACTTCGGCGCCGAGGTGGTCAAGGTCGAGCATCCGAGCCGCCCCGACCCTTCGCGCGGCCACGGCCCCGCCAAGGACGGCATCGGCCTCTGGTGGAAGCTGCTCGGCCGGAACAAGCGGACGATGACCCTCGATCTGTCCACCCCCGGCGGCCGGGACACCCTGCTGCGCCTCGCCGCCACCGCCGACGTGGTCATCGAGAACTTCCGCCCCGGCACCCTGGAGCGCTGGGGCCTCGGCTGGCCCGAGCTGTCCGCTGCCAACCCGCGGCTGGTCCTGACCCGGGTGACGGCCTTCGGCCAGGAGGGCCCGTACGCCCACCGGCCCGGATTCGGCACCCTCGCGGAGGCGATGAGCGGTTTCGCCGCGATCACCGGGGAGCCGGAGGGCCCGCCGACGCTGCCGCCCTTCGGGCTCGCGGACTCGATCGCCGCGCTGACCACCGCGTACGCCGTGATGACGGCGCTCGCCGGCCGCGACCGGACCGGGCACGGGCAGGTGGTGGACCTGGCGATCATCGAGCCGATCCTGACCGTGCTGGGCCCGCACCCGCTCTGGTACGACCAGCTCGGCTACGTCCAGCCGCGCACCGGCAACCGCTCCACGAACAACGCCCCCCGCAATACGTACCGCAGCGCGGACGGGCGCTGGCTGGCGGTCTCCACCTCCGCCCAGTCCATCGCCGAGCGCGTGATGCGGCTCGTCGGCCGGCCCGAGCTGATCCGCGAGCCCTGGTTCGCCACGGGCTCCGGGCGGGCCGGGCACGCGCACCTCCTCGACGAGGCGGTCGGCGGCTGGATCGCCCGTCACAAGGCGGACGAGGTGACGGCCGCCTTCGAGGAGGCAGAGGCCGCGGTCGCCCTGGTCTACGACGTACGGGACGTCATGGCCGATCCGCAGTACGCGGCCCTGGACACGGTCACCGAGGTCGAGGACCCCGAACTCGGCCCGATCCGCATGCAGAACGTCCTCTTCCGCCTCTCCGAGACCCCCGGCGCGATCCGCTGGGCGGGCCGTCCGCACGGCGCGGACACCGAGGCCGTCCTCACCGAACTCGGCCTCACCGAAGCCGAGATCGCCGAGCTCCGCACCGAAGGTGCCCTGTGATCCTGACCTGGCTCTACGTACCCGGCGACCGCCCGGAAGTCGTCACCAAGGCCCTGTGCGCCGGGGCAGACGCCGTCATCGTGGACTTGGAGGACGCGGTATCGGCCTCCCGCAAGGAGTACGCCCGCGCCGCCACCGCCGAACTCCTCGGCGACGGCCACCAAGTCCCGGTCCACGTCCGCGTCAACGCCCTCGACTCCCCCTGGGGAGGCGCCGACCTCACCGCCCTCGGCGGGCTCCGCGGCCTCGCCGGCCTGCGCCTGCCCAAGATCTCCGCGCCCGAGCAGATCGCGGGCGTCGCCGAACGCACCGGCGGGGTGCCCCTGTACGCCCTGCTGGAATCGGCGGTCGGCGTGGAACGGGCCTACGAGATCGCCCGCGCGCACCCCGCCCTGCGCGGGCTGTCCCTGGGCGAGGCCGATCTGCGCGCCGACCTCGGAATCACCGCCGAGGCGGGCCTGGACTGGCCGCGCTCCCGGGTGGTGGTCGCGGCCCGCGCGGCCGGGCTGGCGCCGCCCGCCCAGTCCGTGTTCCCCGACATCCGGGACCTGGAGGCGCTGGCCGCCTCCTGCGCCCGGGGCCGCGCGCTGGGCTTCCTGGGCCGCGCCGCGATCCATCCGCGCCAGCTCCCGGTGATCGCGCGGGCCTATCTGCCCGGTCCGGCCGAGGTCACGGCGGCCGAGGAGATCGTGGCCGCGGCCCGCCGCACCCCGGGCGCGGTGGCCCTGGCCGACGGCCGTTTCGTGGACCCGGCGATGCTGGCGGGCGCGGAACGGGTCGTCGCGCTGGCCCGCCGCGACGCGGTGGGGCTGCGCCGCTGAACGGGAAACGGGAAGGGGGGGGGGGCCCGCGGGGCGGGCGCCCACTCGCGCGGCACCTTCCACACCCGCAGGATCTTGATCGACTGTATGGGCAACTGGGCGGCGCCGCCC
>NZ_JBHYVM010000017.1:147165-157396 GCF_042750105.1 Streptomyces sp. NPDC059443
TGGGGGCCCGGGCGGGGGGGGGGGGGGGGGGCCGCGCGCCCGGCACCGGGGGGGGGCGGCGGCGCTGGGGCGGCCCCCCCTTCCCCTCTCGACCGGAACCCCGGTCAGAGCTTCTTGGCCTCGGTGGCCTTGTCCGCGGCGTCCGCCCCGGCTTCGGCCTTGTCCTTGTCGGCGGCTTCGGCCGCGGTGTCCGCGTCCTTCGGCTCGGCCTCGGCCTTGTCCGCCTCTGCCTTGGCGTCCTCCGCCTTGGCGTCGCCCTCGCCGTCCTTGGCCTCCGGGGTGTCCCCGTCCTCGGATTCGGCCACGACCTCACCGGTGTCCGGCTCGACGACCTCCTCGCGGCCCGGCCGCAGCTTCGCCGAGAGGACCAAGTAGACGACGGCGAGGATGAAGACCACGATCGAGGTCCACACGTTGAGCCGCAGGCCCAGGATGTGGTGGGCCTCGTCGACCCGCATGTACTCGATCCAGCTCCGCCCGACGCAGTACGCGGCCACGTACAGCGCGAACGCCCGCCCGTGTCCGAGCTTGAAGCGGCGGTCGGCCCAGATCACCAGGAGGGCGACGCCGACGCACCACAACGACTCGTAGAGGAAGGTCGGGTGGTAGGTCCCGGCGACGCGGTTCGGGCCGTCGCTGATCTCCACCGCCCAGGGCAGGTCGGTGGCGCGGCCGTACAGCTCCTGGTTGAACCAGTTGCCCCAGCGCCCGCAGGCCTGGGCCAGCGCGATCCCGGGGGCCAGGGCGTCCGCCCAGGCGGGCAGCGGGATGCCGCGCACGCGGCAGCCGATCCAGGCACCGACCGCGCCGAGCGCGATCGCACCCCAGATGCCGAGGCCGCCCTGCCAGATCTTGAAGGCGTCGACCCAGTCGCGGCCTTCGCCGAAGTAGAGCTGGTAGTCGGTGATCACGTGGTAGAGGCGACCGCCGACCAGGCCGAACGGGACCGCCCACACGGCGATGTCCGCGACCGTGCCCGGCTTTCCGCCGCGGGCGACCCAGCGCTTGTTGCCGAGCCAGACGGCGACGAAGACGCCGATGATGATGCAGAACGCGTAGCCGCGCAGCGGGATCGGTCCGAGATGGAGCACGCCCGTCGACGGACTGGGAATGAAGGCAAGGTTCATGGCAAGACCCGACGCTACCTTGCCGGACGGTGCGGACCACAACCCGTCCGGCAAGCTGCTGCCGAATCGAGACGGGGGTCTCAGTCCTCCGGGGCCGCCTTCGTGGACGTAGAGGACGTAGTGGACGTACCCGACCCCGTCTTGGATCCCGACCGGGCCGAGGCCGAACCCGAGGAGGAACCCGACGGGGAGGCCGAGCGGGCCGAGGAGGCCTGGGACGGCGACGGGGACGCGGACGGGGACTGCGACGGGGATCCGGACGGCTTCGCGGCGCCCGGGCCGCCCTTGCCGGCCGCCTCCACCTTCTCCTTCAGCTTCTGCGGGGTCAGCGGGTTGGCCTGGTCCGCGAAGATGTCCTTGCCGTCGAGGAGCACGGTCGGGGTGCCGCGGAACTTGCCCGCGCGGAAGGCGTCCTGCGACTTCTTCACCCAGCTGTCGTGCGTACCGTCCTGCACGCACGTGCGGAACTCCGGGGTGTCCAGACCCTCCACCTTGGCGGCCAGTTCCAGGAGCTTGGCGTTCTTGCCGTAGGCGTCGTTGGTCTCCTCCGGCTGGTTCTCGAAGAGCACGTCGTGGTACGGGGAGAACTTGGCCCCGTCCTGCGCGCAGGCCGCCGCGTTCGCGCTCCGGAGGGAGCCGGTGCCTCCCATGTTCCCGTCGATCAGGGTGACCAGGTGGTATTCGACCTTGAGCAGGCCCTTGCCCTCCAGCTCGTGGATGGTGTCCCGGTAGTTGGTCTCGAAGGCCTTGCAGGCCGGGCAGCGGAAGTCCTCCCACACTGTCAACGTGGAAGCGGCCTCGGGCTTGCCGGCCTGGATGGCGAGCGCGTCCTTGCCGGTCGCCCCGGAGGGGGCGACCAGGGGGCCTGCCTTCGCGGAGGAGCCGCCCTTGCCGGTGTTCGCCGCGATCAGGCCGACGACGGCCGCGAGACCGAGTACGCCGACCACCGCCGCCGACACCACGAGGGTCCGCCTGCGCTTGTCCTTGGCCTTCTGCCGCTCGCGCTCCGCGTGGAGTCGCTCACGGGCCGATCGTTTCGTCGCATCGCGGTTCGCACCGTCGTTCATGTCACTCACGTTCCGCCAAACGAAGCAGGGAGGCACTCTCGTGCCTCCCTGCCCCTACTTCCACCCGATCGGGCTACAGAACCCCGTCCCCGGCCCGTCCGGCGTCAGCTTCTGCGTACGCCTTCCGCCAGCTCGCCCGCCAGCGCCCGTACGGCGTCCAGCCCGGCCGGCAGGTCCGGCGCGTCCAGCAGCAGCTTCACGAAGGCCGAGCCGACGATCACCCCGTCGGCGAAGCCGGCCACCTCCTTGGCCTGGACGGCGTTGGAGACGCCCAGACCGACGCAGACCGGGAGCTCGCTGGTGGCGCGGGTGCGGCGGACGAGGTCCGCGGCCTGGTTGCCGACCGACTCGCGGGTGCCGGTGACACCCATGAGCGAAGCCGCGTAGACGAAGCCGGAACCGGCCGCCGTGATGGTGGCCAGACGCTCGTCCTTGCTGCTGGGGGCCACGACGAAGACGGTCGCGAGACCGTGCTTGGCCGCGTGCTCGCGCCACAGCGCGGACTCCTGGACCGGCAGGTCGGGCAGGATGCAGCCCGCGCCGCCGGCCGCGGCGAGCTCCTCGGTGAACCGCTCGACGCCGTAGCGGTCGATGGGGTTCCAGTAGGTCATGACCAGGATCGGGGCGCCGGTGGCCTCGTGCGCCTCGCGGACGGTGCGCAGGGTGTCCGCGATCTTGACTCCGCCGCGCAGGGCGATGTCGTCGGCGGTCTGGATGATCGCGCCGTCCAGGACCGGGTCGCTGTGCGGGAGGCCGATCTCGACCACGTCCGCGCCGCCCTCGATGACGGCCTTGACGGCCTCGATGGCCCCGTCCACGGTCGGGAAGCCCGCCGGGAGGTAGGCGACGAGGGCCGCGCGGTCCTCGGACTTCGCCTTGGCGAGGGTGGCCGAGAGGAGTTCGATGTTGCCGCTCACTTGGACTCCCCCTCGGAGGCGTTGGTGTCGTACAGGTTGAAGTAGCGCGCGGCGGTGTCCATGTCCTTGTCACCGCGGCCGGACAGGTTGACGACGAGCAGCCCGTCCTTGCCGAGCTCCTTGCCGAGGTCCAGCGCGCCCGCGAGGGCGTGCGCCGACTCGATGGCCGGGATGATGCCCTCGGTGCGCGAGAGCAGCCGCAGGGCCTGCATCGCCTGGTCGTCGGTGACCGCCCGGTACTCGGCGCGGCCGGCGTCCTTGAGGTACGAGTGCTCCGGGCCGATGCCCGGGTAGTCCAGGCCGGCCGAGATGGAGTACGGCTCGGTGATCTGGCCCTCCTCGTCCTGGAGGACGTAGGAGCGGGAGCCGTGCAGGATGCCGGGCTCGCCCGCGGTCAGGGTGGCCGCGTGCTCGCCGGTCTCCACGCCGTGCCCGGCCGGCTCGAAGCCGACCAGGCGGACCCCGGCGTCCGGGATGAAGGCGTGGAACAGGCCGATGGCGTTCGAACCGCCGCCGACGCAGGCCGCGACGGCGTCGGGCAGCCGTCCGGCGCGCTCCAGGATCTGGCGGCGGGCCTCGACGCCGATGACGCGGTGGAAGTCGCGGACCATGGCCGGGAAGGGGTGGGGGCCGGCGACGGTACCGAAGAGGTAGTGGGTGCGGTCCACGTTGGCGACCCAGTCGCGGAACGCCTCGTTGATGGCGTCCTTGAGGGTGCGCGAGCCCGACTTCACGGCGATGACCTCGGCGCCCAGCATGCGCATGCGGGCCACGTTGAGGGCCTGGCGCTGGGTGTCGATCTCGCCCATGTAGATGGTGCATTCGAGGCCGAAGAGGGCGCAGGCGGTGGCGGTGGCCACGCCATGCTGCCCGGCGCCGGTCTCGGCGATGACGCGGGTCTTGCCCATGCGCTTGGTGAGCAGCGCCTGGCCCAGCACGTTGTTGATCTTGTGCGAGCCGGTGTGGTTCAGGTCCTCGCGCTTGAGGAAGATCCGCGCGCCCCCGGCGTGCTCGGCGAACCGCGGCACCTCGGTGAGGGAGCTGGGGCGGCCGGTGTAGTTGACCATCAGGTCGTTGAGCTCGGCCGCGAAGGCCGGGTCGCCCTTGGCCTTCTCGTACTCGACGGCGACCTCGTCCACGGCGGCGACGAGCGCCTCCGGGATGAACTTGCCGCCGAACTCGCCGAAATAGCCCTCGGCGTTGGGGATGTGACCCTCGGGGTCCGGAATGAAGAACTCACTGGTGGCGCTGGACATGCCCAGGTACTCCTACGGGTGCGACGCGGATGTCTTCACCGTATTGCGCCGCCCTCCCGCCACGCTCACACCCCGCTGGAGTGTGTGCATGCGGTACGGGGCGGCCCGCCCCCGGAGCCGGCGGCTCGGGCGGCAGGCCGTACGGGTACGCCGACGGGCGCGGTGTACGTCGTACACCACTGCCGGGGCGGCCTCGTTACGGCGCGTCGGGGGTGCGCCATCGCATGCCGTTGACCTGACCGGGCTCGGAGCCGATCACGTACCGGACCCGCCGCCCGTGCACGCGCCGGGCCGGGGCGCGGCAGCCGCGGGGGCGACAGCCGCGCGCCAGGGGCGCGTGCGCCGTCGGCACGCCGGCCAGGCGCGAGCCGGGCCGGGTGCGGACGGAGGGGCGGTCGTGGGTCACGGGACGGGTCAGCTCCGCCCGTGGCGCAGGGCGGGGTGGGCTCCGGCGGCGACGAGGTCGGCCACGGCCGACTTCGGGTCGCGGCCGGTCACCAGGGACTCCCCCACGAGGACGGCGTCGGCCCCCTCGTTGGCGTAGGCGATCAGGTCGTGCGGCCCGCGGATGCCGGACTCGGCAACCTTGACGATGTGGGCCGGGATCTCGCCGACGATGCGCTCGAAAGTGGAGCGGTCGACCTTGAGGTCCTTCAGGTTGCGGGCGTTGACGCCGATGATCTTGGCGCCCGCCGCGACCGCACGCTCGATCTCCTCCTCGTCGTGGACCTCGACGAGCGGGGTGAGCCCGATGGACTCGGCACGCTCGATGAGGGAGACGAGGGCCTCCTGCTCCAGGGCCGCGACGATCAGCAGCACGAGGTCGGCGCCGTAGGCGCGGGCCTCCCACAGCTGGTACGCCGTGACGATGAAGTCCTTGCGCAGGATCGGGATGTCCACGCGGGCGCGGACGGCCTCCAGGTCGGCCAGCGAGCCACCGAAACGACGCTGCTCGGTGAGGACGGAAATGACCGCCGCACCGCCCGCTTCGTAGTCGGCGGCGAGCCCGGCCGGATCGGCGATGGCTGCCAGCGCGCCCTTGGACGGGCTGGAGCGCTTGACCTCGCAGATCACCTTGACGCTGTCGCCGCGCAGGGCAGCGACGCCGTCCTTGGCCTGGGGCGCCTTGGCGGCACGCTCCTTGAGCTCGTCGAGGCTGACGCGTGCCTGCCGTTCGGCAAGGTCTTCGCGGACCCCTTCGATGATCTCGTCGAGCACACTCACGCGAGCGGCCCCCTTCCGGGTCGATGGCGGTCGGCCGCCTTGCGGACACGTACAACCGCAAGGTCAGCAGTTCAAATGGTATCCGCAGGACGCCTTGCCCTCCGCACGCGGTTGACGGCGTCCCATTAAATGGACATGGGGAATCTTTGCTTCACCAATACCTCAGGGCGCCAGGAAAGAGCCCATGGGCAGGTTCCGGACAACCGAGAAGACCAGGGCCACCACGCCGATCACCCACCAGTGCACCGGCTTCATCACCAGCCTCGGTGCCCGCCCGCCGCGATGGGCGCGAACCAGCCACAGCACCATGAAGCCCGCGAAGAAGAAGTAGCCGGCGACCGCCAGGGCATTCGCCCCGATTGCCGTCACGAGATCGCCGTGGGCGAACGCGTGCGCACTGCGCAGTCCCCCGCAGCCGGGGCAGAGCACCCCGGTCAGCCGGAACAGCGGACAGACCGGGTAGTGGCCCGGTTCGTACGGATTCACCGTGCCCACGTACGCCATGGCCGCGGTGGCCGAGGCCAGCGTGAGCGCCGGGGAGACCAGCCGCCGGGCCCGGGACGGAGAACCGGCCGGAGGGCCGGCCGGAGGACCCGGCCGCGGTATCGCCGGGGGGTCGGCGGGTGCCGCGGACGGCGCGCGTTCTGGAGTACGAGAGGCGTCCACCCGCTGATTCTCTCCGCTCATGACAAAAGGCGCAGCCCGACAGGGCCGCGCCTTTCGAAGTCGACGGCCCGACTGGGGCCCGACCCGCCTCAGACCTTGGCGAGGCGGTTGGCCGCGATGACCTCGGCGAGGTCCTTGTGGGCGGCCTTCGGCGCACCCATGCCCGCGGCCTTCATCGCCAGACCCACGACACCGCCGATGGCGACGACGACGAGACCGGCCCAGAAGCCCAGCGGGTTCGCCAGCACCATGAAGGCGCCGGAGACGCAGAAACCGATGAAGGCGATGATGACACCGGTCCAGGCGGCCGGGGTGTGTCCGTGGCTAGTGCCCGCCATGAGTTGCTCCTCGTACTCGGGTGTGCTCTGTCGCACGCCGCACGTGCTGTGTCGAACGCTCGATGGTCATTCGCTCGATGCTCATTGTCCCGCACCGGAAGGCCGCGCGGTTCAGGGGGTCCCGGTCGGGTCCTCGCCCCGGTCCAGAGCCTTCCAGAGGTCCTCGGGCCGGTCCGGGTCCACCACGGCCGCCTTACGGGGCTTCGGGCTGCCGTCGCGTTCGTAGCGGCCGCCCATCGCCGGCCAGGCGCGCCCGAACCGCAGGGCGAGCAGCCCCGCCACCAGGATCAGCGCCGCGCCGCAGACCGTCACGTAGGGCCACGCCGTATGGGTCAGGCCGGCCACGCGGGCCGCGGTGTCCGCCGTGGTACGGGCGGCCGCCGCGTCCAGGGCCTGGCGGCCGTCGGCGTTGACCAGCGCGGCCGCCGCCGCGCCCAGGCCGCTCAGGGCGAGCAGCGCCGACACCAGCAGCCGGCCCTTGCCGCGCACGGCGAAGACGGCGACCAGGGCGGCGAGGCCCACGATGGCCAGGGCGGCCGGCAGTCCGGTGACGCTCTGGCCGTCCGCGCTCAGCGGCAGCGAGCCGCCGCCGAAGGCGGCCGTGCCCCGGGCCCACACCCGCCCGGAGGCGAGCAGGACGACGGTGGCACCGAGGGTGCCGAGCAGCAGGGCGACGGCCACGCTGCGGCGGCCCGCGCCGCGGCGGCCCGGCGCCTCGGGTTCGGTTCCGGGGGCGGCAGGGTCGATTCGGGGCGGGGGTACGGCGCTCACGCCCCCCACTATCCCCTACGGGCTCAGGAGCCGTGGAGGCGGTTCGCCGCTCCCACCGCGCGCAGCACCGCGGCGGCCTTGTTGCGGCACTCCAAGTCCTCCAGTTCGGGCACCGAGTCCGCGACGACTCCGGCGCCGGCCTGGACGTACGCCTTGCCGTCGCGCAGCAGCGCGGTGCGGATGGCGATGGCGGTGTCGGAGTCCCCGGCGAAGTCGAGGTAGCCGACGCAGCCCCCGTAGAGACCGCGGCGGGTGGGCTCCAGTTCTTCGATGATCTGCATGGCGCGCGGCTTGGGGGCGCCGGAGAGGGTGCCGGCCGGGAAGCAGGCGGTGAGCACGTCGAAGGCGGTCTTGCCCTGGGCGACGCGGCCCGTCACGGTCGAGACGATGTGCATGACGTGCGAGTACCGCTCGATCGACATGAAGTCGACGACCTCCACCGAACCCGGCTCGCAGACCCGGCCCAGGTCGTTGCGGCCCAGGTCGACGAGCATGAGGTGCTCGGCGCGCTCCTTGGGGTCGGCCAGCAGCTCGTCGGCGAGCTCGTTGTCCAGCTGCGGGGTGGTGCCGCGGTGCCGGGTGCCGGCGATGGGGTGGACCATGGCCCGGCCGTCCTCGACCTTGACCAGAGCTTCGGGGCTGGACCCGACCACGTCGAAGCCGTTCTCGAAGCGGAAGAGGTACATGTACGGGGACGGGTTGGTGGCCCGCAGGACCCGGTAGACGTCGAGCGCGGAGGCCTTGCAGGGGGTCTCGAACCGCTGCGAGGGCACCACCTGGAAGGCCTCGCCGGCCCGGATCCGCTCCTTCACGTCCTCGACGGCCTCCTGGTACTTCTCGCCGCCCCACAGGGCCGAGTACTCCGGGAGCTCGGAGGCGGGCAGCGGCATCGGCGCGTACGGGGCGGGCCGCGCGAGGTCCGCCTCCATGGCGTCCAGGCGGGCGAGGGCGTCCGCGTACGCCTCGTCCACGCCGGCTTCGAGGTCGTTGTGGTTGATCGCGTTGGCGATGAGCAGGACGGTGCCGTCCCAGTGGTCCAGGACCGCCAGGTCGGAGGTGAGCAGCATGGTCAGCTCGGGCAGCTGGAGGTCGTCGGTGGTGTGCTCGCCGATGCGCTCCAGGCGGCGCACGATGTCGTAGCCGAGGTAGCCGACCATGCCGCCGGTGAAGGGCGGCAGGCTGGAGGAGAGGTCGCGGGGGGTGTGCAGGGCCTCGACGGTCTGCCGCAGGGCGTCCAGCGGGTCGCCGGAGGTGGGCACGCCGACGGGCGGGGTGCCGATCCAGTGGGCCTGGCCGTCGCGGACGGTCAGGGTGGAGGCGCTGCGGACGCCGACGAAGGAGTAGCGCGACCAGGAGCGGCCGTTCTCGGCCGACTCCAGGAGAAACGTCCCGGGGCGCTCGGCGGCCAGCTTGCGGTAGAGCCCGACGGGCGTGTCCCCGTCCGCCAGCAGCTTGCGGCTGACCGGGATGACGCGGCGGTCGGCCGCGAGCTTGCGGAACGTCTCAAGATCCATGGCGTGGGACCCTACCTCTTCGGCTTCGGCTGTTCGTCTTCGGCTTGTTCGTCTTAGACGGCGGGGCCGGAGGGACCGGCCAGGGGCAGGACGTCGGCATCGAAACACGTACGGGCCCCGGTGTGGCAAGCCGCCCCGACCTGGTCCACCCGGACGAGCAGGGTGTCGGCGTCGCAGTCGAGGGCGACGGACTTCACGTGCTGGAAGTGGCCGGAAGTGTCGCCCTTGACCCAGTACTCCTGACGGCTGCGCGACCAGTACGTGCAGCGGCCGGTGGTCAGGGTGCGGTGCAGGGCCTCGTCGTCCATCCAGCCGAGCATGAGCACCTCACCGGTGTCGTACTGCTGGGCGATGGCCGGGACCAGACCGTCCGCGGAGCGCTTGAGGCGGGCGGCGATGGCGGGATCGAGGGAGGACGTACTCATGGGTCCCATTGTGCCGGGCCGGTACGGCGATCAGGGCGCCCTGTCCGCCTGATGGGCAGGCGTGGTACGGGTTCCGGCCGTAGGCTGGCCCGCATGTCTACCCATGCGAAGCGTGAACGACTGCTGCTGGCGGACCTGTTGGAGTCGGCCGGGCCAGAGGCGCAGACGCTGTGCGACGGCTGGCGGACGCGGGAGCTCGCGGCGCACGTGGTCGTCCGCGAACGCCGCCCGGACGCGGCGGGCGGGCTCCTCCTGAACGTCCTCAAGGCCCGGCTGGACCAGGCGATGGAGGAGTACGGGGCCAAGCCGTACGAGGAACTCGTGCAGCTGATCCGCACGGGCCCGCCGAAGATGTCCGTCTACTCCCTGAAGCAGATCGACGAGGCGGCGAACGCGGTGGAGTTCTACGTCCACGCGGAGGACGTCCGGCGCGCCCAGCCGGACTGGACCCCGCGGACGCTCGACCCGGTCTTCTCCGACAGCCTCTGGTCCCGCCTGGAGAAACTGGCCCGCCTGACGGGCCGCCGCTCCCCGGTGGGCCTGGTCCTGCGCCGCCCGAACGGCCAGACGGCGGTGGCCCACAAGGGCACCCCGGTGGTGACGGTCACGGGCGAGCCGGGAGAGCTCACCCTGTTCTGCTTCGGCCGCCAGTCCGCTGCCGCGGTGGCCTTGGACGGCCCGGAGGACGCCATCGCGAAGCTCACGGTGGCCCGCCTGGGCATCTGACCCACCCGGGTCGGGGGCGCCTCAAACGCCGGCGGGGCTGGATAGTGGTGCCGCGCCGTGCCCGCCGTGCGGCGCCGTTGCCGGGGGCCAGCCCCCGGACCCCCGGGGGGGGGGGGGGCGGCGGGGGGGGGGGGGGGGGGGGTGGGGGGGGGGGGGGGGCCCCGCCGGGGGGGGGGGGGGGGGGGGGGCGGGGCGCGGGG
>NZ_JBHYVM010000018.1:0-13030 GCF_042750105.1 Streptomyces sp. NPDC059443
CTCTTATTGTTTTGGGTGTTTTTTTTTTTATACAACCCCCCCCCCCCCGGGCGGGGGCGCCCCCCGCGCGGGGGGGGCCCCCCCCCCGCTCCTGGCTTTGTGCGCACCCCGTGTCAGTGCGGCAGCGCCTTCTCGACATCCGGCTCGGCCGGCACCGGCACGCCGTGCACGTCGACGCCGGTGGTCAGGTAACGCAGCTCGTCCGGGCCGTCGTGGCGCAGCCACGTCGCCATCCGCCGAAGGTCGTCGGGCATCGGGTAGACGAAGCGGCAGTCGGCGTCGCGGAGGCCGAGGTGGTCCAGCACGACCGGGGAGCCGGCCACCGTCTTCATCAGCTCGGCGCCCGCGTCGGCAGCGGTGCGCTCCCCGCGGTCGACCGCCTCGCAGATCCGCACCATGTCGTCGAACAGGGCCTTGTAGCCCGGGGATCCGGGGACGGGCAGACCCGGGTAGGCCGCCTCCTCCATCGCGCGGAGCACGCCGTCGTCGCCCGAGTCCATGAAGCGCTCGGTGAACCGGTCGAAGCGCAGGTTGATCGGCACCTCGGCCGCGCACCAGATGCGGTAGACGGCGTTCCACAGGGCGTGGTCCTGGAACGAGACGAACGAGCAGTTGACGAGCTCGTCGTTGTAGCGGATCAGCCCCTGCTGGAGCTCGTCGACGTACCGGAAGCGTTCCTCGTCGAAGTCGTCCTCGGCCAGCGCGTCGAGCAGCCGCCACGCCAGCGAGTTGACCACTTCACCGGTGTTGGTGAGGCCGCGCGAGTACAGCGGGTCGATGAAGCCGGCCGCGTGCGACATCAGGCACCAGCGGTGGCCCACCGTCTTCGTCGAGGTGTACTGGATCCGGTCGGCCGACACCCACGGCCGTACGGTACGGGCGTCCGCGAACAGCCGCTCCACCGCGGGGAAGCGTGCCGCGAAGCTGCGGAACTCCTCCTCCGGGGTGATGCTGTGGTTCTTCGGGTACATCCGCTCGTCGAGCGTGAGGCCGACGCTGACCAGCGGGTTCTTCGAGCCCGGGTAGTTGTTGAAGGGGATCGACCAGAACCAGCCGCGGTCGAAGAGGTGGTGCATCGTGCCCTCGACCCAGGGGATCGGCGGCGCGTCCTCGGGCCCCACGCGCAGGCATTCGTCGGTCGGACGCACACCCAGCATGTGGGTGAACATGGAGCGGGAGTGGTGCTTGAGGGCCTCCGGCCCCTTGCGCAGCCCGAGCTCCTTGGCGATCGGGGACCGGAACCCGCTGGCGTCCACCAGGTAGCGGCCCTCGTACCGCTCGCCGCCCTTGCCGACCACGGCGACGTGGTCCTCGGCCAGCTCCACGTCCTCGACGTGGAAGGCCTGCCGGACGTCGCAGCCGTAGCGGATGGCCGCGTGGAAGAGGTACGCGTCGGTGTCCTGGCGGAACAGGTGACCGGTCTGCAGAGCCTTGGACGGCGGGCTGAACTGCAGGAACTCGGCCGGGTCGGGCTCCTTGCCCTCCTCGTGCCGGATGAAACCGAAGTGCCGCTTGGTGCCGGACGTCGGCGCGACGTCGTCACGGATGCCGGCGGAGGAGGTCAGCGACTCCAGCTCGGGGATGCCGTAGCGGCGGGCGAGCAGGCGGAAGACCTTGAGGGTGTAGAGCGTCGTCGACTCGCCGACGGCGAACCGGGGGTGGGTGCCGCCGTCGAGCAGGAGGACGGAGACGCCCTGCTTTGCGAGGATGGCGCCCAGGGTCGACCCGGCGATGCCGGAACCCAGAATGATCACGTCATGGCGGCGGGGCGGCGTGGCGAGCCGCAGGCCGGCGCGGTTGTCGGAGGGCTGTGCGGGCATGGTGTCCTCCTCAGCCCTGTGCGCCGGCGGGACCGGCGGGGCGGCCGTGCAGCCCGGCCGGCGGCCCGGCCACGTCGCCGCGGGCGCCCGGCTGCGGCATGAAGCCGCGCATCTCGTTCTCGTTGGCGAGCTGCTGCATCTTCTCCCAGTCCGGCATGCCGCCGCCGGAGACCAGCTTGGACAGGCCGATGAAGAAGTTCTCCACGCCGCCGGGCGTCGCGATCACCAGCAACTGGCCGGGCTCGTCACCGACGTTGAGGAAGCGGTGCGGCACGCCGCGCGGTCCGTAGATCACGGTGCCCTCGGTGACGGTCTCGGTGACACCGCCGACCTCGAACTCGTACGTGCCCTTGTTGACGAAGAACGCCTCGTCGGCCGTCTCGTGGACGTGCATCGGCGGACCGCTGCCCGGCCGCGTGGTGATCTGGTAGAAGCTGTACAGGCCGCCGGTGTCCTCCTTGCGGAGCAGGAAGCGACCCTCCTCACCGAACCAGCAGACGGGCTCGACATCGTCCCGGTTGACGACTTTCCGTTCGGTCTTCGACATGGTGAATTCCTTTCGATCGGCCGCCGTCCGGAGGCGGGCGGCGGCCGTGGGACAGGCAACCAGCGGCAGCAAAGGGGGAGATAAAGACGGAGCAAACCGAGGGGCAAGGCGGTCGGGCGCCCCGCGGGCGCTCAGGGGCTCGGGACGGTCAGGCGAGCGCCGTGCCGCCGTCGGCGACCAGGCAGCTGCCCGTGAGGTACGAGGCACGGTCCGAGGCGAGGAACGCGATGACCTCGGCGATGTCCTCGGGGGTCCCGTTGCGTCGCAGCGCGGCCCGCTCGGCGGCGGCCCGGCGGGCCTCTTCGGGGATGAAGCGGGCGAGTTCGGTGAGGATGAGGTTCGGCTCCACCGCGTTGACCCGCACCCCGTACGGGCCCGCCTCCAGCGCGAGTGTGCGTACGGCGGCCTCCACGCCCGCCTTGGCGACGGTCAGAGGGAGGAACCGCGGGGCGGGCCGACGGGCGAGCGCCGCCCCGACCGCCACCACCGAGCCGCTGCCCCGGGCGATCATGTCGGGAAGAACGGCCTGCGTGGTCAGGAACAGCGCCTTGAGCTGCTGACTGACCACGTGCTCCAGGTCCTCCCAGGCCAGGTCCGCCGCGGGGGCGATGCGCGCCTCGTGGGCGCCCAGGCCCGCGGCGTTGAGCACCAGGACGTCGAGCGGGCCCAGTTCGGCCTTGGCAGCCGCGACCAGGGCGGCCACCCCGTCGGGGTCGGTGACGTCGCCCTGGACGGCCACCGCCTCCCCGCCGCGTTGCCGGATCGCGGCCACGACCTCCTCGGCCCGGTCCGCGCTCTTGTGGTAGTTCACCGCGACGCGGGCGCCCCGCGCCGCCAGGATGCGGGCAGTGGCCGCGCCGATGCCGCGCGCGGCACCAGTGACCAGGGCGACCCGGCCCGCGAACTCCGCGGGCTCGGGGGTGGATCCGAGCGCTTCGCGCTCCTCGTGTACCGGATTCACCGGATCTGCTCCTCAACTCAAGAAGGGGTACGTGTACGGGGCCCGCTCAGGCCCACACCAGCCAGCAGCCGCCGAGCCCGACGCAGAACGCCAGGCCCGCGAAGACGGTCCGCAGCAGGTTGGCGCGCGCCCACCGGGCGCGCAGCGGGTGCCAGGAGTCGGGGATCTCCCCGGCCGCGGCCCAGCCGTCGATCACCCGGTTCATCCGCACGTTGCGCAGCTCCGATACCAGGGCCACGCCCACCACTGCGGCCAGCGCCACCGTGAAGGAGGCCTTCGCAGCGACTCCGGGCGCCAGGACGGTCAGCCCGAGACCGGCGGCCAGGGCCACCTTGTTGACGGTCGGCATCAGCGGGTCGAACCCCGGGTCCAGCAATCGGTGCACGTCGGACCAGGTCTGCCGCGGCAGCCGCAGCAGCATGGGGACGATGGCGCGCTCCACCGCGATCAGGGCGCCCGCGAGGACCCCGGTACACAGCACGAAGACGACGGCAAGCAGGGCGACCAGCACGGCCGGGCTCACCCCGCTCGGTTGCCGAGCAGCTCGGCCGTCCGCAGCGGAGTCCGCTCCAGCCGGTCGTCCAGCATCAGCGAGTAGCTCTGGTTGCGCGCGACCGAGTCGAAGAAGGTGTACATCATGACGTCGCGCAGCCGGCACAGCGGACCGTTGTGCGCGAGGCCCAACGTGCCGATCCGCCACGAGGTCGTCACCATGTCCGCGGCCCGCGCCCGGCGGGTGGACTCGAACGCCCGCAGCGTGGCGGGCACGTCGTCCGGCGCGCAGCGCCCCAGCATGTCGGCGAGCACCACACCGCTCTCGATGGCCTGGCCGGCGCCCTGGCTGAGGTTGAGGGTCATCGGGTGGGCGGCGTCGCCGACGAGCACGGCCCGGCCCTTGCTCCACCCCCCGGCCGGCGGCCGGTCGTGGATGGGCACCGGCAGGATCGCTTCCTCATCCGTCGAGGAGATGATCCTGCCGATCGGGTCCGGCCAGTCGCGGTACGCCGCCGCCAGCGCGGCCCCCCGCGACAGGCGCAGGGTGTCGATCCCGGCGGATGCGCGGTCACTGGTGATGGCGTCCCAGTAGACCTCGTCCTCATTCAGCCGGCAGTACAGGAAGCGCAGTCCGCCCTTGCCCCACAGGTTGAAGAACGTGCCGGTGGGCACCAGCGACTCGCCCGGCAGCCGGGTGATGGCCTGCCAGGCCGTGTAGCCGGCGTACCGGGGCGGCACATCGAAGCCGTTGCGCATCGTCGCGCGCACGGCGGAGCGCAGCCCGTCCGCGCCGACCAGCACGTCGCCGCGGGCCGTGGAGCCGTCCTCGAAGTGCGCGGTGACACCGTCGGCGTCCTCGGTGTAGCCGGTGAACCGGCGGCCGAGGCGGATCCGGTGCTCACCGACCGCCTCGGTGAGCACCGTGTGCAGCGTGGAGCGGCGCAACGCGCAGGCCGGCGCGCCGGCCCGCTCCGTCGGGCCGTCCAGCTGCCACCGCGCCAGGCGCCGTCCGGAGTCCGAGCGGAACTCGTGGAACCGCATGCGCACCGCGTCGGCGGCGACGGCCTCGTCGAGCCCGATCCTGCGCAGCGCCAGGAAGGCGTTGTGCCAGAGCATGAAGCCGCCGCCGGTCAGCAGCCGCCCCGGAGTGGGACGCGCCTCGAAGACCTCGCAGTCGATGCCCTGCCGCAGCAGGCCCGCCGCCGTCGTCAGCCCGCCGATGCCAGCCCCGATCACCAGGGCCTTGCGGATGGTCGCCATGGGTCGCGGTCCGCTCAGCCCTGCGACGGCACGCTGTCGAGGCGGGCACGCAGGTCGAAGATGCGCCGCTCGATCTCACCGCCGCTCCAGTACGGGAACATCGGGGCCGCCATCTCGCGGTGGGACGGGGCGTCCTCCCAGGTGCGGAAGGCCTCCTCGCTCTCCCACTCGGCGAGCAGGATGTAACGGCCGGGCTGCTCCGCGTCGCGCAGCAGCTCGTCGCGCAGGTGGCCGGGGGTGCCCTTGACCACGGCGGTGACCTGCCGGTAGGCCTCCTCGAAGGCCTCCTGGTCCTTCTCCTGGACACGGGCGGAAACCATGATGCGTACGGTCACGACGGACCACCTTTCATCGATGCGGCGCCCGGCAGGTGCTCGACGACGTCGAGCACCTGCTTGCGGGCGGATTCACGGAACGGCTCCAGCCGGGCGCTGAGCCGTTCCCTCTCGGGGCCGTTCTGGAAGGCCTCCAGAGCGGCCTGGTCGGCCCAGTCGGCCATGACCAGTCGGTTACGGGGATTGCGCGGGTCCCGCAGCAGCGACTGGGCGACGCAGCCCGGCAGTCTCGCGGCGGCCTGCGCGGTCTCCAGCCAGGCAGCGCGGAACTCGTCCTCGCAGCCCTCCCGGACGACCATCTCCAACACGGTGCGGAGCACGGCGTGCGGTCTCCTTCGGGGGTCAGATGCCGCCGTCGACGTCGAGCGTGGCGCCGGTGACGTAGCGGGCGGCGTCCGAGGCGAGGAAGAGCACCGCGTCGGCGATCTCCGCCGGGCTGCCGAGCCGGCGCAGCGAGATCCGCTGCTCGTACGAGGCCTTGCCCTCGGCGGTGACGGCCTTCATCTGGTCCGTCTCGACCAGCCCGGAGGCAATGCAGTTGACGCGGATGCCGCGCGGGCCCAGCTCCTTGGCCAGCGCCCGGGTCAGACCCATCACACCGGCCTTGGAGGCCACGTAATGGGCGGCGCCCGGCATGCCGTGGTGCGCCACGGCGGAGCTGATGTTGACGATCGAGGCGGTGTCGGCGAGGTACGGCAGCGCCCCGCGGATCACGTGATACGTGCCCGACAGGTTGGTGTCGAGGATGCGGTGCCATTCGTCAGGAACCAGATCCACCAGCGGGAGGTGGCTGATGACCCCCGCGTTGTTCACGACGGCGTCGATCGCCCCGTACCGCTCGTGCGCCTCGGCCGACAGCCGGGCGGCCTGCTCGTGGTCGGCGATGTCGCAGCGTACGAGGGTGCCCCGGGCCCCCAGGTCCGCCAGCTCCCGGCGCAGCGACTCGACCTGCTCGCTCTCGTTGACGTAGCAGGCCGTCACCGCGGCACCCTGGGTGGCCAAGGCGAGCACGGTGGCTCGCCCGATGCCCCGGGCGCCGCCCGTGACCAGGGCGTGCCGGCCCTTGAGGCCGAAGTCGAGGGCGGTCATCGGGTCACCGCCGCACCGGCGAGGGCCGCCGCCTCCACGCGCTCCTTGATGAGAGCCATCTGGACCTTGGAGTTCTTGTTGATGCGCTCGGTCATGCCCGCGTCGTCCAGCGGGGCGTCCGGCTTCATGCGGAACTCCTGCACCCACCGCATTTCCACACCCGAGTCGGTCTGGACGTACGCCCAGTGGATGTTCATGAAGGCGAAGGGGCCGGTCTCGACCCGGTGGGCCTTGACGGTCCGGCTCTCGCGGTCCATGACGCGCTCGGAGACCCAGCTCCAGACCTTGCCGTTGGCGTCCGGGTACAGGGCGAGGCGGAACCGCACCGTGTCGCCGTGCTGGTCCAGGATCTCCGCGAGGGCGTACTCGCTGAACAGGTTCGGCCAGTTCGCCACGTCGTTGGTCATGTCCCAGAGCAGGTCGAACGGCGCGTCGATGACGATGCTGTTCTCGGTGCGCGCGGGAGCCGGCTCCAACTGCTTGTTGATCAGGGCGCAGATCTCCGGGAAGCGGGTGAGGCCTTCGGCGTTCAGGCGGATGTCGTAGCGGTTCTCCACCTCGGTCAGGACGTTGATCAGACCCAGCGAGTCGACTCCCAGGTCGTCGATGGTCAGGGTCGGGTCGTCCATCTGAAGCGTCTCCAGAGAAACGCCGGTGCACTGCTCGACGAGAGTCAAGAAATCGTCGTACTCAAGGGGCGCCGCGGTCATGGGCGGGGTCCTTTCGGTGTCGCGGGGTCAGGATTCGTCGGTAGCGTCGTCACGGGGTGAGGGTCCGGACGACGAGGGCGGAGTTGAAGCCGCCGTGGCCGCGGGCGATGACCAGGGCCGTGCGCAGCCGCGCCGCCCGGGGCTCCGCCACGAGGTCGATGCCGTACGCGGCGTCCGCGACGGCGCCCGGCCCGGTCGGCGGGATCACCTGCTCGCGCAGGGCGAGGAGCGCGGTGACGACGTCGAGCGGCGCGCCGCCCGCGTACAGCCGTCCGTACCGCGCCTTGGGCGCCGTCACCGGCACCCCGCGCGGACCGAACACCTCGGTCAGGCAGTCGGCCTCGGCGCGGTCCAGCTCGGGAGTGCCGGCCGCGTCGGCGAAGACGACGTCGACCTCCTCCGGCCGGACCCCGGCGTCGGCCAGGGCCAGCAGGACGGCCCGCCGAAGCGCACCGGACGCCCCGGCCCCCGGCGTGCCGGGAGCGGGATCGAAGGTGGCCGCGTGACCGGCGATCTCGCCGTACGGCGTCTCGACACCGCGCTCACGCGCACTGTCCGCGTCCTCCAGCACGAGGATCGCGCCGCCCTCGCCAGGCACGTGGCCGCAGGCGGCCGCGTCGAACGGCCGGTAGGCGTGCTCCGGGTCCGCGCTCGTGCTCAGCCGCCCAGAGGCGGTCTGGCAGGTCAGCGCGTACGGGCTCAGCGGTGCTTCCGTGCCGCCGGTCAGGACGAGCCTGGCGTCCCCCCGCACGAGGGCGCGCTTGGCCTGCGCGATCGCGTCGAGACCGCCGGCCTGCTCGGCCACGGTGACCCCGCAGGGTCCCTTCATGCCGTGCCGGATGGACAGCTGGCCGGTCGTGGCCGCGTAGAACCAGGCGATCGACTGGTACGGACCCACGTACCGGGGCCCCTTCGACCACAGGGACGCGATCTCGCGCTGGCCGAAGGCGTTGCCGCCGGAGGAGGACGCCGTGATGACCCCGAGGTCGTACGGTGAGAACTCCTGCTGCCGCACGCCGGCATCGGCCAGCGCCTCCTCGGCCGCCAGCAGTGCGAACTGGCTCCAGCGGTCGGTCTGCACCGTCAGCCGGGGGTCGACACCGGGCAGGGGGCCGTCCCCGAAGACCTCACCGACCGTACGCACCGGGAAGGCGTCCGCCTCGAAGTGCGTCACCGGGCCGAGGCCGCTGCGGCCCTCCAGCACGGCCTGCCAGAACTCCTTGATCCCCAGACCGTTCGGTGCCACGGCCGAGATGCCGGTGACCACCGCGCGGCGTGTGGCCATCGCCGTGTCAGACATGGCGCGTCCCCTTCCCCGGCGCGGTGAGCACCATCGCCGTCTGGAACCCGCCGAAGCCGCTGCCCACGCTGAGGATGGTGTCGGTCCGCTGCTCGCGTGCCGTCAACGGGACGTAGTCCAACCCGAGTTCGGGATCCACGTGGTGGAGGTTGGCGGTGGGCGGGATCGTGTCGTGCTCGATGGCGAGGGCGCAGGCGGCGACTTCCAGGGCGCCGATCGCACCCAGCGAGTGCCCCACCATCGACTTGATCGAACTCATCGGCACGCGGTATGCGTGCTCGCCGAGCGAGACCTTCACCGCGGAGGTCTCGTGCTTGTCGTTCTGCCGGGTGCCGGAGCCGTGGGCGTTGACGTAGTCCACGGCATCGGCCGGCAGTCGGGCGCGGTCCAGCGCCACCCGTATCGCCTCGGCCAGCTCCTTGCCGTCCGGGCGCAGCCCGGTCATGTGGAACGCGTTGCTGCGCTGCGCGTACCCCGCGACCTCGCAGTAGACCCGGGCACCGCGGCGGCGCGCGGACTCCTCGTCCTCCAGGACCAGCACGGCCGCGCCTTCGCCGAGCACGAAGCCGTCACGGTCGCGGTCGAAGGGCCGCGAGGCGTGCGCGGGATCCTCGTTGTTGGGCGAGGTCGCCCTGATCGCGTCGAAACAGGCCACGGTGATCGGTGAGATGGGCGCGTCGGTGGCACCGGCCAGGACGACATCGGCCTGCCCGTCCTCGATGAACTGGGCGCCCTGCGCAACGGAGTCCAGGCCCGAGGTGCAGCCCGTCGACACCACCCGGACCGGGCCCTGGGCGCCGGCCGTCCACGCCACCTCGGTGGCGAGCGAGCCGGGCACCAGAGCCCCGTACAGGTGCGGATACGGGTTCGACGGGTCGACGACCCAGTTGCTGCCGCGGTCGCTGACCCGGACGTACTGCTGCTCCAGCGTGATGGTGTTGCCCACCGCGCTGCCGATCGAGACGCCGATGCGGTGCGGCTCCACCCCGTCGGTCGGCGCGCCGCTGTCCGCCAGGGCCTCCCGCGCGGCGACCACGGCGAACTGCGCGGCGCGGTCCATGCGCAGGACCTCCTCGGAGGTCAGCCCCGCGGCGGCCGCGTCGAAGTCGCACTCCGCCGCGATCCTGGAACGGTAGGCCGAGGCGTCGAAGTGGGAGATGGCCCGGGTGGCCGTACGGCCGTCGGTCAGCAGCTGCCAGAAGGCCTTGGTACCCACGCCGCCCGGCGCCACCACACCGATGCCGGTGATGACGGCCTTGCGGCGGGTCACGCGGACTCCCCTCCCGGCAGCGGCTCGGTGTCGACGTGCCCCAGCTCGGGGCGGGGCGCCAGCGGACCCAGCTGGAAGACCATGAAGGCCGGTTCCGTGCCGTGGTTCTCCAGCCGGTGCCGCACATTGATCTTCAGGTGCAGTGCCTCACCCGCGGCGAGCGGGACCGGCTGCCCGTCGATCTTCGCCAGTAGCTCACCGCTGACGAGGTACAGGAACTCCTCGGAGTACGGGTGGTAGTGCTCGGTGACGACCTCGCCGGGCTGGAGGGTGAGCACCCCCATGAAGCCCGCGGTGGCCTGGGCGTTGGCCGGGCTGAGCAGCGTGCGCAGATCGCCCCCCCGACGCCGGTTGGACTCGACGTCCTTCGCCGCGATCTTGGTCATTCCTTCGCTGGCCATGCCAGCCTCCTCTCGTTGTCCCGCACCAGCGGTGCGGTCCCCCCACCCGGCGACGCCTCGTCGCCGGGGTCAGCGAGCGCGGGCAGCCTCAGCCCTCTGCGCGCCAGGTATAGAACTCGTGGGCCATGGCGTCCTGAGGACCGCGCCAGGTCTCGGGGTCGTACGCCGCGATGTGGGGGCTAAGCCGCTCGCTGACATCGACGAAGAGCTCGTGGCCCTTCAGCTCCGAGATGGGCCCGCGCACGTCCTCGTCGGACGCCATGTAATGCAGGTACAGATCGTGGAAGCGGAACAGCCTGCGTTCTTTCACACCGATCAGATGGGGAAGTTCGCCGGCATCGGATTCGGCGAAGATGCGCTTCACGTCGGCCGCGGCGGACGGCTTCATGCGAGCCACGATGAGAGTGCTGCGCATTGCGGTTTCCTTCCGTTCCGGGTCCGGTCTTCGGTGACCGTCCCAAAAAGGATCACCCGTTGCGATAAAGCGCGGATGAGGGCAGGGAAAAGCGACCGAGGGAAAGATGAAGGGCCGTGGGGGCGCCCCCGCCCGGCCGGGGCTCCGGAGGTGGCTGGGGCCGCTGCCCGCCACCCCCGCGCTCTCCCAGATTGCCCAGTCGGCGCCGTCATCCCAGCTCGGAGCACCTTCTCGATCGGCCCTTGAACAGGGCTTATGTCATCCGACATGGTGCTCTGGTAGGGGTGCTCCGGCCGAAAGTACGCCCCCTCTCATCCTTTGGGACGTAGGTGGTCACGACGCCGCCTCGTTAGGGTCAGGTACCTGCACTGCCCGTTCCAGGTGCCCGTCATTGCACCGGCGAGAGGCGAGTGCGGTATTTCCTAGGGGGGAAGTGGACAGCTTGACTGTTTCCGGTACTGACGAAAGGGTCACGGTGCCCGTGGATGCGCGGGTGCTGCGCGAGGTGTGCGGCCGCTATCCGACCGGCGTCGCGGTGATTACATGCCAGGGGGCGGGCAATGAAGGGCCGGTGGGGGTCACGGTGAATTCCTTCACTTCGCTCTCCCTCGACCCCGCCCTCGTGCTTTTCTGCGTGCACAGGGATTCGCGGGCACTCGCCGCCGTCGAGGCCGCTGGCGCCTTCGCCGTCAACATCCTGGCGTCCGACCAGGCCGGCCTGTGCCGGGCCTTCGCCCGCCGCGGCACCGCGGACTTCGGCGACCTGCCGCACGGACCCGGTGCCACCGGCTCTCCTGTGCTCGGCGATGCACTCGCCTTCCTCGACTGCCGGCTGCACACCATGTTCCCGGGCGGGGACCACGTCATCGTCGTCGGCGAGGTCGTCGACCTGGGCCTGCTCCGCGAGGAACAGCCGCTGACGTTCTTCCGCAGCGCCCACCCGCGGCTGGAGATACTGGCATGACGATCACCCTGGAGAAGACGATCAACTCGGAGAAGCTGCCGGCGTACGACCTGCAGGAGATCGCCCCCCGCGGGGTCGCGCTCCGCCTGCTGGGCCCACTAGAGATCGTCGTGGGATCTTCCGAAGTCCAGCTGCCCCAGCGGAAGTTGCGCCAGCTTCTGGCCACCCTGCTGATCCGGCCCAACGCGATCGTGTCCAACGAGTCCCTCATCCGCGAACTGTGGGGCGACCGGCCGCCGGCCACCGCGCTCGCCGCGCTGCGCGTGTACGTCTCGCAGCTGCGCAAGTTCCTGATCCGCTATGACCTCGACGGCCGCTGGTGCGCCCTGCGCACCCGAGCGCCGGGCTACCAGCTCCAGGTCAACGAGGGCATCCTCGACACCGTGTGCTTCGACCGGCTCTGCGCCCTGGCCGCGGAATCGGCCTTGGCGGGCCGCCACGAACTCGCCTCCAAGCAGTACCGGGAAGCCCTCGACCTCCGCCGGGGCCCGACGCTAGAGGGGCTCCGGGAGAGCTCCGCGCTCTCCGGCACCGCCCTGCAGTACGACGAGGCCTGGATGAGCGCGCTCAAGCGGCGCATCGACCTGGACCTGCAACTCGGCCGCCACCTCGAACTCATCGGTGAGCTCAGCAGGCTGGTGGCGGAGAACCCGCTCAGCGAGGGCTTCTGCGCCCGGCTCATGACGGTGCTGCACCGCAGCGGCCGCAGCGGCGACGCCCTCGCCACCTACCGCCGCACCCGCGCGCACCTCATCGAGGAGCTCGGCATCGAACCCGGGCTGGAGCTGCGCCTGGCCCACCAGGCCGTACTCGCCGACGACAAGGTGTTCCACATGCCGATGCGGGCATCGGCCTGAGCGCGGGACGCCGGCCGGTCATGACGTCAGCCTGGTTTGCGTCCGGACCTGCATCCGGACTTTATCCCTGCTTTTTCACGACCGGCCACGATGTTCCCATGCGTTTGTCTTTGAAGTCCCTGCTGCGTTTCTGCGCGGATGCACTCGTCACGTACGGCCAGAGCCAGTTCTTCCTTCCCACCCCGGAGATCGGGGAACCGGCACCGGGACATCCCGAACGAATGCCATGGAACATGCCGCTGACGGAAGCCGAGGAGGCCCTCGACCGTCAGCTGGAAGGTGTGGGAGAAAGGGCCGGCCGCGGACTGGACCCGCTCTGAGCAATGACGAGCAGGACGAAGGCGGCGAGCGCGGTGATGGTGCGCGTCTGGTTGAACAGGTCCCATCGCTGCAGGATCTCGACGTAATCGGCCGGAGGCGAGGTCACCGCCCACTCCTTGATCCGCGCGTTGATCGGTACGTTGCCGAAGCGCGTGACCAGGAACGACGTCCCTGTCAGCACCGTGGCGCCGGGGGCGCGGAGCCGCGCGGGGGCGGGGGGGTGGTGGGGGAGCGCCCCGGGGCGCAGGGGGGGCGGCCCCCACCCCCGCACCATAAGCGGGGGGT
>NZ_JBHYVM010000018.1:13040-144034 GCF_042750105.1 Streptomyces sp. NPDC059443
CAGTATTACTCGCGCGGTTACCGCGTATGGTTGCCGTCGGGGTATACCGGCAACCCCGACCATTAAACCCGGGGGGCGCCGGCCGCCCCCCCCCCGCGCCCCCCGCTGGTCTGCAGGGTCAGCGCCAGGGAGCTCAGGGCGGCGGCCCCCATCGCCGTCAGCATCACGGGGGAGTTCATCTTCATCAATTCGGCATGGAAGGACAGCCGCATGTCCACCGGCACCTTCCAGAAGGTCGGTCCCAGATTGACGGCGCCGTAGCCGAATGCACCGGCGAGCAGTCCGGTGGCGGTGACTGCAATGGCCTTCGTTATGCGAACACGCATCAGTCTTTCCTTAGTTGAGTAATCCGGCTCTTGCTGTACAAGTCGCCATGAGGACGAGGAAGTCCAACGGTAGCGGGGGCCACGACCTGGAGGTCCCATGTCATCCGTAGTACAGACCGACACGAGCCCCGGGACGGCGGACCCGGCCGGGTTCAGCCGCCGTCCGGTCCTCGCCCTGCTGGTCATCGCCGCGGCGGAGCTGATGGTAGTGCTCGACGCCACCATCGTGAACATCGCCCTGCCGAGCATCCAGGACGCGCTGGGCATGTCCGACGGCACCCTGGCCTGGGTGGTCAACGCGTATGCGGTCACCTTCGGCGGACTGATGCTCCTCGGCGGCCGGGCCGGCGACCTCTTCGGCCGCCGCCGCATGTTCCGGCTCGGCATCGTGACCTTCGTGCTGGCCTCGGTGCTCGGTGGCCTGGCCCCCAACGAGGCACTGCTCATCTGTGCCCGCGTGCTCCAGGGCGTGGGCGCGGCCATCGCGGCGCCCACCGCGCTCGCGCTGATCGCGACGAACTTCCCCGAGGGCAAGCAGCGCAACCGGGCCATGGGCACGTACGCCGCCATGGCCGGCGTCGGTTCGGTCCTGGGCCTGATCCTCGGCGGACTCCTCACCGAGTACCTCGACTGGCGCTGGGTACTGCTGGTGAACATCCCCATCGGCATCGCCGTGTTGGCCGGAACATCGGTCCTCGAGGAGGCCGATCGCGACCAGGGCAAGCTCGATCTCGTGGGCGCGGTAGCGGGCACCGCCGGTCTGCTCTGCCTGATCTACGGGGTCACCCGCGGCGGCCAGACCCACTTCACCGGCGGCCTCACGGCGACCTACTTCGCGGCCGCAGCGGTGCTGCTCGTGCTGTTCATGGAGCGGCAGGCCCGCATGGAACATCCCATGCTGCCCCTGCACATCCTGAAGGACCGCAGCCGTGCCGGCACGTACGCGACGCTGTTCCTCACCGGCTTCGGCATGTTCTCGACCTTCTACTTCCTGACCCTCTACATGCAGCACGTTCTGGACTACGGAGCGGTCAAGACCGGCCTGGCCTACCTGCCGTTCAGCGCCGGCATCGGCATGACGGCCCCCATCGCCTCGAAGCTCGTGGCCAAGCTACCGCCCCGGCTGGTGGCAGGGCCCGGCCTGCTCGTCGCCGCCACCGGGCTGTTCTGGCTGAGCCGGCTCACCCCGCACTCCTCCTACGCGGGCACCCTGATGCCGGCCATGTTCATCACCGCCGCCGGACTCGGCCTCTCCTTCGTGCCCCTGACGCTCGGCGCGGTACGGGGTGTCGACGAGGCCGACTCGGGCAGCGCGTCGGGCCTGCTCAACACCGCGCAGCAGATCGGTGGCGCCCTCGGCGTCGCCAGCCTCGCCATGCTGGCGCACAACTTCGCCGACACCCGCCTGCCGAAAGCCGGCAAGGTGTACGCCGACGCTGTGGACCGGGGGGACACCGCCCTCGTCGTGAAGGCCCAGGCGGCCATGACGTACGGTTTCACGCACGCCTTGGCCGCCGGGGCCCTGGTGTTCGTCACGGGCGCGCTGATCATGACCTTCGTCGTCACGGCCGGCAAGCAGGACGCGGCCCCGCGCGCCCAGGCCTGACTGGAGTGATGCCCGTGACGCTAGTTTGGGCAACCCCTTCGGTCCCCCCAGTGCTCACGGGGCGGGCAGGCGCAGCGGTTCGAGGAACGGGCTCGGACGACCGTGCCAGAAGATGGCGAGGCTGTCCCGGGACCGCGTGGCTGCGACGAAGAGCAGAGATCGGGCCCGTTGGAGCTCACGCCGATAACGGACGGCATCGGTGCTCCGCAGGCGGGTGACCGCCTCCCGGGGCACGAGCCCGTCCCTAACCCCCGCGATGACCATGCGCTGGTACTCGAGCCCCTTGAAGCGGAACATCGTGCCGATGTGGACGCCTTCGTCTCCACGGGGGCCCTCTGGGCCGATCTCGACGGCCTTGATCCCCTTGTGGGCGAGCAGGGTGTAAGCCAGTTCGCTCGCCATGGCGTTGGTCGGAACACAGATGGCGATCTGCCCGGGCGGTGTCGGCAGGGCGATCCAGTCGGCGAGGAGAGCGGCGATCGATTCCTGCTCGGACTCCCAGTCCTCGCACCCGTGCAGCTCGGGCATGCCTCCGGTCAGGACGGAGCGGTACCCCGCCAGGTCCTCGGTGCTGCCGTCCAGGTCGTCGAAGCTCTCGCCGCTGAGCACGCCGAGAGCGGAACCGAGGATCTGGCGCGTTGTGCGGTAGCTCAAAGTCAGTTTCGCCGAGCGCCCGCGGATGTGGATGCCCAGGCTTCCGAGCGTGACCTGGTTGCCGTAGATGCGCTGGTGCGTGTCACCCACCAGGAAGATGTCGTTTCCGGTACGCGGTGCCATGGCTCGCAGCAGCTTCCAGTGAGCGGCCCGCAGGTCTTGTGCCTCGTCGACCACGATGTGCTGGAAGCGGTGGCGCAGCCAGCCGGCGGAGCCGGCCTGGAGATGAATGTTGTCGAGCCCGCCTGCCTCCTCCCGTTGACGCTCGATGGTGTGGATCCGCCGCTCGCGGTCCATTTCGAGCCGGGCGGCGCGCTCGGCGACCTGCTCCCAGGTCTGCCGGCCGAGGCGGTCGAGCCGCTGGGTGAACCGTTCCGCGAGCTGCCAGATCTCGGCGCGCTCGGCCCGCCCGATGTTCTTGCCCCTTCCGGCGCGGCGTGCGCGGAAGTACTCGGTGCGGGAGACGACGGCCTGTCCCAGGATGACCTGCGTCCACTCGTCGTGCAGAAACTGGGCGTCCCACCCGGTCTCACCCAGCTCGTCGAGCATGGCACGCCATTCGCGGAGCGTCTGACTCTCATCGAGGGTCTGCTTGGAGCTACCGGGTTCGGCTTCGCGCACGACGCGCAGGGCGAGCTGGTCGACGTGGCTGATCTCCACCCGCGCCAACAGCTCCTCACCGCCCAGCTGTAGAAGTCGGGACTTCAGGTCGGCGGCGAGGTTCTTGTTGTACGTGGTGAGGAGGACGGGTTTGTTGCGGCCTGGAGGCAGCCGGTCGACCAAGTGCTTGACCCGGTGGAGGGCCACGATGGTCTTGCCGGTACCCGGCCCGCCCCCGACGCGGGCGGGGCCCGAGTACTCGCGTTCGACGAGCTTGGCCTGGGTCGGGTGGAGGAAGACCTTCCAGCGGCCGAAGTCGCCGCCCTCCAGCGCTTCGCGCAGTGCCTCGTCCGTCGTGGTGACCATGGTGGCCGGCCGCTCGGCAGCGGCCCGGAAGTCGTCGGTGTCGACGTCCGGAGTGGACACCGGTTTGGTGATCTGTTCCAGCACCGCGTCGTACGACGCACCGTCGTGGAGTGCGAGGAGCACTTCCGCGGTGAGCTGGGGGGCGTACTCGGCCAGGCCGAGGAGCTGATCCTCCGTGGTGAGCGTGCGGACGACCGGTACGAGCGGTCCTGCCACGCCGAGGTCGGTGAGCTGCTCGTCGGAGAACGCGGCGAACAGCAGGACGGGGGCGGGAACGGGTTCCGGTGCCGGGGAGGGCACGGCCAGGGGGGCGGTGGGCAGAGGAGCGGCCGCCCGACGAAGGACGCTCTCCTCGACGATCTCGAGGTCGACGTACTCGATGCCGCCGGTGACCCGGTTGATGCCGTACGAGAGCCGGTCGAGCTTCTCGTACGCTTCCTTGCGGTGCTTGACGGAGACGATGAGCCAGTCGGTGTCCGCCAGGCGCAGCAGCAGCACCCTGTACTCGTCATTGATGCGTGCCGACCAGAGCCGGTCGTGGCCCTCCAGCTGCTTCAGCCGCAGGCCCCGCAGCTGAGGGTTCTCCTTGAACTTGTGCTGGAAGTCGTAGATCGCGCCCTTGACCGCACGGGGCAGTCGCAGGATCTCCTTGTCCGCCTTGTCGAGCAGACGCAGGGTCACGCCTGTGGTCGTCATCGCTTCTGGTCTCCGTGGTTCGTGTCCGTGTCCGTGTCCGTGTCTTCGTCCTCGGCCGAGGCGAGGAGGTCCGCGATGTCCCGGGCGGTACAGGCGGTGGCGGTACGGATCCACCAGCCTGCCGAGGCGAACGCCTGGTCCCGGTCCTCGGCGTCGTGGTCCCGCTCTCCGTCGACCGGGCGGTGGGCCGTCACCACGGCGATCCGGGCGGTGGGCCAGGCGAGTTCGGCCATCCATCCGTGCTCGTCCAGTTCGTAGCCGGCCTCCGGAGCTGCCACGCCGAGCGTCGCGAGTCCCTGGGTGAGGGGGAGCAGCCCGGGTTCCTCGGGGTCGAGGAATTCCAGTACCCGTTCCCAAGCGGAGTCGTGGGCCGCATCGGAGGCGCGGGCCGGTGCGGGCGCTGCCGGCTCGGCGGGAACCTCGGCGGGCTGCGGGGCGGGCCCGTCCGACTCCGGGGCAGGCTTCTCGGCACCTTGGGACGCGAGCCAGCCCGGCCCACCGGTGACCATGAGGCCGTCGGTGGCGAAACCCTCCAGCAGGCTGGTTGTCAACTGGACGCCGTCACCGCCGCCGTGGTCCAGGAACTGGATCACGTTGCTCCAGTAGAGCCAGGCATGCCAGCGCTTCTTGTGCCCGGCTTCGTCCGACAGCACGTGGTCGCTGTCGTCGAGCACGGTCAGCGCGGTCCACGCCGGCGGACGGTGGCGACCGTCCGCCACGGCCGTCACGGCGCAGCCGGAGATGTCGACTGCCGAGAGCAGCTGGACCGGCCCTCGGGGCCCCTGGGGGGCAGCGCCTCTCAGTACGGAGACGAGTTGCGAACCGACTGCCTGCGGCAGCAGTGCGGCGATTCGGGCTCCGGCTCCCAGCAGCCCCGCGACGGCGGCTTCGGCTCGGCGTTGCCACAGGGAAGCGTCCGGCGCGCGCAGGTGGGCGAGCAGAAGGTCCGCCGGATTCACCCACAGGGTCGCGGACAGCTCGCCCGGCAGGCCCCCGTGCACACCCGCGTAGTAGTCACGCGCACGCTTCTGGCCCTGCTCCCCGTACGGCACCCAGACCGGCTGTTCGGGTCCCGCGCTCGCATAGCCCGTATCGCGGACCCGGGTCCGCCAGTCCTTCACGTCGTAGTACGTGAGCTGGAAGACCCTTATTCCGTCGGCGCGCAGCCGGGTCCGCTTCACGGCGTCGTCGGCCAGCCTGTCCTTGTGCTTCGGGCCGGCATGGAACTCGTATCCGTCGAGGTAGAGCGCGATCCGCGGACCGGGTGCGTCGGTTCGTTCGAAGAGGACGTCCGGTCGGCTGCCGTCGAGTACCCGTTGCTGGGAGACCCGCCAGCTGACGGTGGCGCCGTCGGCGCCGGTCAGCCGCAGGTCCATGGAATACGTCCCGGCCGTGGTCGTGTACGCGTCCGCGCTGGCCTTGGCCGAGAGCTGCTGGGCCCATTCGCCCAAGGTCTCCAGGAACATGACCTCCAGATCGCTTTCGGCCTGCTGCTCCAGCGGGATCTGGTGGGTGGCCTGAATCGGTGAGGTGGCCCAGTCGTTGCCGTCGGCTCCCAGCAGCTCGTCGAGCATCTGCCGGACCTCGTTGCGGCTGACCTTGTCGTAGTCGGAGGCCGGGACGCGGCGCAGCAGGCAGCGGTGGCAGCCGTCGAGGCCCTTCTCGATGCACGGGCAGCTCTCGATCACCTCCCGGGCTTTGAGCAGTACTTCGCGGAAGCCGTCGGATGTGGCGAGGCGGTGCAGGTAGCCGGTGCCGCCCGGCAGCCGGTCGTAGGCGACGAGGAAGCGGCGGGGCCATTCGGGGTCGGTGCCGTCGGGCATGGACGCCGCCGTGATGTCGATGTGGTCCGGGTCACCGCCGTAGCGGGCGGCGATACCGACGAACAGGGCGGCGGTGAAGGAGGCGAGTCGTTCCTTGACGCGGGCGACCGATGCGGGAAGCAGGATCCTGACGGCCTCGGTGGTCAGTTCGTGGGCAAGGAGCAGAGGTACGTCCTCACCCTTCCCCTGGCCCTCCGGAGTGCTCGTACGGACCTTGCGGCGCGGGCACCAGAGCTGGTGGTGAGCGCTGGCCTTGGTCGAGGCGGCGAGGGATTCGGTGAGCGCGTCCTGGTGGTGGTCCACGACGGGGCGGCCATCGGAGGTGGCTCCGCCACAACTCGTGCACACGTAGAACGGGTTGATCCTCACATCCGCCCCGGCGACGGGCACGGTACTGCTGCCGTCCTGCCGGTCGAGGCCCAGGTTGAGCGTGCGCACCACTGCCTGGCGGGTGAAGTCGACACCGAATACGGCCGTGTCGTGGCGCCAGGAACCCGGTGCCAGGTGCACGGGGTCGATGTCCACGGTCGTGAGCACCGCGTACCGGCGGCTGTCCCGCTCGTCCTTGTCGTCGCGGACCCGGGCGTCGTCCCGCTTGTCGCGCGACATGACCCGCTTCGGCTGGAGCACGCGCTGGACACAGCCGGCATCGGCGATTTCCCGACCGCCGCAGCGCGGGCAGGGGGAGGCGTCGGCCTCGGCGTTCTCGGTGCGGGCGTAGCCGCACGCCGGACAAAGTCGCCACACCGACCAGGCACGGCGCTCGGGGCTGCCGATGTCCAGGGCACGGACCACGTGCTTGTAGCCGTTGACGTAGAAGCTGTTTCCGGGCGCCAGTTCGGAAAGCGCGGACCGGCGCGAACGCTCGTAGTCCCGTACCTCGCTGCGGTAGGTCTTCTTGGCCCCTTCGGTCTCCGGCTCCTCGGTCCAGTAGAGCGTGGCCTCCAGCTGGGTGGTGGTGTCCGAGAGGGTGTAGTTGGGCAGGAGCCCGAGCTCGACGAGGGCCCCGTGTGCACTGGTCTGGTTGAGGTCGCGCAGCAGGTTGCCCGTGGCGTAGCGCTCGGCGCGCAGTTCGCGCCATTCGCGTTCCTGTTCGGGATCGCTGCGGACGAGCTGGTCCATCGCCGTGTCGATGGCCCGGATGCGGCGCCGGAGCTCCTCACCGCGGCCGGTCCACTCCTCCTCGGCTTCCTGGAGCGCCCGTACGATGCCGCCGCACGCGTACTTCCGCAGTTCCGCGGCGGCCTGGTCGGAGATCCCGGTGTCCGCCCGGCCCGGCAACGAGGGGAAGAGATCCAGGAACGACTCGACGAGTACGGTGCCATGGGCGAGGGCGGCGTCCGCGAGCTCCTGGCACCATGCGGTGCTGCCGAACAGCGCGGACACCAGGCGCGGCGCCGGCTGGAGCAGCTCGCCGTCGCTCGTGGAGAGCTGGCCTCGGGCCGCGAGGTCCAGGAGGTGGGCCGTGTACTGGCGGCGCAGGATCTCCACGGCGGAGAGGTAGCAGCCGGGCGGCACGATGTCCCCGGCGATCATCTCCCGGGGCTCGTCGAGGTAGTACAGGTCACGAGCCCGGCGGCCGCCGAAGGCCACCACCAGGGCGTTGCCCGTTTTACGGCCCGCACGGCCCGCGCGCTGAACGTAGTTGGCCGGCCCCTTGGGAAGCGATCCCAGCAGTACGGCGGACAGGTCGCCGATGTCGATGCCGAGTTCCAGCGTGGGTGTGCACGACAGCACGTTCGGATCGGTGTAGTGGGTGCCGTCGCGGAAGGTCCGCTCCACCCGCTCACGCTGAGCTCGGGTCAGCATGCCGGTGTGCTCGGCCGTGACGACCCGGAAGGTGCCGCCCGTCCGGTAGAGATGCCGGTAGTAGTCGTCGCGGTAGTCCCGCGGCCGGGGGCCGCCGAAGCTCGTGGAACCGGACGGGGCAACGGTGGACAGGCCCGGTTGGGGTGCGGTGATCTGGCCGCGGCAGCGGTACCGGGGGCAGGGATGCCCGTACCAGCGCGTTCTCCGGGAGGGATGCACCACCTGCTGCCATCCGCATGCCTCGCAGGTCACGAATGCCTTGTTGACGATGTCGTCCTCAAGGAGCCGCACCTCGACGTGGCCGGGCTGCAGGCCGTAGACCTTTGTGGTCCGGTCCTGCGCCGTACGTACTGCGAGGAGTCCCTCGTCGACGAGTACGGGCAGCATCCGGCGGAGGTACTCGGCTGCCCCGGCGGCGTCGAGCCCCAGACAGCGGCGCGCCCAGTCCTGGTACCAGCCGGCGCGAGCCGTCATCGAGTCGAAGTCGGACCTTCCCTTCTCGCCGTCGAGCACGAAGCGCGGAGCGGCCACGCCGTCGGGGAAGGCGGGCATGCCGTCGGGACGGCCGCCCCAGATCTTGAACCGGGTCACTCCGGCGTCCTTCATCCAGGGCTCCAGCCACCGGTGCCGGACTCCGCCGCGCAGCCGGACCCGCTCCAGCAGCCCGCGCACGAAGGCCAGATAGCGCTCGGCCGTCGGCAGACCGGTGCCGAGGAGCTGGCCCGGCAGGGTCATGTGTATGTCGCGCGCGAGCATGGTGATGCGGTGCTGGTCCTCGATGACGACCTCGGCGGCCGCCGTCCGGGTCAGCTCCAGGGTGCGGCCCTGCCGGGAACGGAGCCCGAACTCCATCACGGTGGCGAAGGCGAGCCGTTCTCCGATGAGCTTCCAGGTCCGCAGGTCACCCGTGCCGCGCCCGGAGAGCAGCCGGTCCACGCCGGGCTCGTCGTACAGGTCGGGAGGGACGACGGCGGCAAGGGCCTGCGGGTCCTCGACGGAGTCGAGCACATTGCCGATCAGGTCGTTGAGAGCCAGCGGCTTGCCGGACTCGTCCAGGTTGCGCGCGAGGAGCGATCGCAGCGAGAAGGTGAACGACCGGTTCGCCACGTATCCCGCACGGTGGGCGGCGTCCTGGGTCGAGTCGTTGAACAGGAGGGTCTTGCGTTCCTCCGCTTCCAGTGCGACTTCCTGGCCGGTGAACAGCTGAGTCACCGTCGCGGCCGCAAGGGCGGCGAGCCGGGTACCGAGGAAGCGCATCGAGTTGTCGGTGTCGCATGCGGGGCAGCGCTGGTCGACAGAGGCTTTGTCGGCGGTCTTCTTGTCGGTGATCGCGAAGACGAAGCCGGCGTCCTGGAGGTTGCCGTCGTCCTGGGCCACAGGCAGGCGGTACGTACCCTGCGCACCATCCAGGATCAGCGCCGGAAGCTGTCCGCTTCCCGAAGCGGGCCGGGACTGTCCCACCACGGCGAGCGCATCCTGCTGCTCCGAAGGCGTGGCGGCGATGAAGTAGCGGACCCGCCGCTTCTCCCGGCCCACGCTCGCGCGCCAGATCTTGTCGTGAGCCATCACCAGCTGCTGCGGATCGGCTTCCGGGGAGATGGCTGCCCAGCCGGAGCGGCCGCAGTTCCGGCAGTACACGGCAGGCAGCCGTACGCTCGACTGCCGGACCGTGGTGTCGGCGCCGATCGCGGACTGTGCCCGGCGAGAGCGGGACACCATGCCGATCCGAGCGCTCTCGGGCTCCTCGTCTGCCTCCGGGGGTACCGCCCGCAGGGCGGAGCGCCGGCTGCGATCGTCCTCGTACCAGTGGAACTCGGGCTTACCGGGGCCGACTCCGCGCAGGATCCGTCCCACCGGTCGTACCCAGAGGTGGGTCTCCACGTGGAGCAGCGGCCGCGGGCGGCGTTCGTCCGATTCCGGATCGCGGGCGGCGGACAGCAGGGCCACGAACCGTGCGAGGGCGGCGAGGGCGAGGCGGGGGTTCTCCCGGGCGGTACGCCCCCAGGCGTAGCCGAACCGGCCGAGGCGGTCCCGCAACTCCCATTCGCTGAGCGGATCCCCGTCCAGGAGGGAGAGCACTCCCTGGGTGAAGTCGTGCTGCTTGAGCAGTCGCCCGATCTCGAACGCGGACAGGCCGTCCTGTCCCAGCATCCGTGCTGCCAGGGCATTGAGATCGAGCTTGTCCGGACGTGACACCACGTCCGGACCGCCGGAGCAGGCGATGACCTCCTCGGGCGAGGGCGGCTCGGGCAGGCCGTAGTTCACCGGGCCGGTGAACTGCTCGGGCGTCATGCGTTCCTCGCCCACCAGGGCGTCCGCGGGGAACGGCATCCCGAAGACCTGCGCCGCCACCTCCAGGATGCCGCCGGGTCCGGCTCCCGGCCCGGCCTCACCTAGGGTCGCCGAAGTCGCCACCGGGCAGATCGAACCGAGAGGCCGTCCCGGCTCGCTCTGGCCCGTGGTCATCGCCAGGCGGCGCAGCAGCATGGCGACGTCCGTGCCCTGTGCACCGTCGTACGTGTGGAACTCGTCCAGTACCACGTACTGGATCCGGGAGTCCTGCCACAGCGCGCGGTCCTCGCTCCGCTGGAGCAGCAGGTCGAGCATCTTGTAGTTCGTGATGAGCAGGTCGGGCGGTGACTGCCGCATCTCCTCGCGCCGCGTCATCACCCGGCGGAAGTCGGTGTCCGGCCGGTCGCCGATGTAGAGCCCCGCCGTCACCTGGGCGAGCTCGGGCTGCGCCAGATAGTCGCCGATCCGGCTCGCCTGGTCGGAGGCGAGCGCATTCATCGGGTACAGCAGTACGGCCTTGACCCCGCGCCGGCCGAGGGCTTTCTCGCGGCGGCAATGGTCGAGCGCGGGGATGAGGAACGACTCGGTCTTCCCGGAACCCGTCCCCGTCGTGACGAGGGTCGGCCGGGCCGGCCCGTGCAGCGTGCTCAGCCGTTCGTACGCTTTGGCCTGGTGCCGGTACGGGGTGAACCCGGGATTCCATTCCAGGTGTTTCTCCCACCCGGCGTCCGCCTTGTGGAAGGGAGTCCTGATCCGCAGGTAGGGGCCGCGGAACATTCCGGTCTCCGGATGCTCCAGGAACCGCTCCAAAGCCCGCCGGGTGTCCTCGTCGGTCAGCGCGTACGTCGTCGTGAGGTACTGGGTGAGACTGCCCCGCAACTGAGCGGCGGCAAGCGTGGGCCTCACGACGTTCTCCCTTGCTTCGTACCAGGTCGGTGAGCTGCGTCAACGGTATATGCCGCCTCGGACATGCGGGTCAGAAGTCCGGGTGACGGAAGCCGGGGCATGGCCGAAATAGGAACGGATCCAGTCTCGAACCTTTCCTTTCCCCCTGCGAAGGCCGCCGCTTTCACGCAATGCCTGGTGCGGGCACCCCTTCAAGATCTACCATTCGCGAGCCGAAAGGGGGAGCTTTGGGCTGGCGCGAGGAGATCACCACAGCGGTCGACGAATGGATCGGGGTGGAAGGGGGAGCGGGTCAGCGTCCGAGATGGCGCAGGATCGGCAGGGCGACCCGTGCCGGCGATCCGGGCGGCTACGCCGTGGATCTGCGTGGAACCGAGCTCAATCCCGACCAGCTCGAAAGCCTCCGCCTTGCGGGGCCGGAGGAATCCGGTGTGGAGGCCGGATTCGCCGTTACCGAGACCGTGCAGACCGGTTCGTCCCTGACCGTCAGGATTGCCGAGTTCGCGGACCCGGCCGACCCCTTCCTGTGGGTCCTGCAACAGCCCCCGACCTTCCTGCTGGAGGCCCTCAGAGACGGCTTCGCCGGATTGGGAGACACCCCGCTCGGCAGCCTGCTCGCCTCCGGCCGCCCTGCCGGTGAGCCTGCCCGGACCGAGGCGCCAGCCGGTCTGTTTCCCGAGCAGGTGGAGGCGTACCGGGCCTGCCTGGGGACGGGCGTCCGGCTCGTATGGGGGCCTCCCGGTACGGGGAAGACCATGGTCCTCACGCTGGCCATCGGTGACCTGATCGCCGCGGGCAAGCGGGTTCTGCTGGTCTCCGCGACCAATATCGCCGTGGACAACGCCCTGAAGGGCGTCCTCAGGGGACGCCGCCACAACCCCGGCGACATCGTCCGGGTGGGCCCGCCCCAGCTGAAGGAGATAGCCGACGACCCGGAGGTGTCCCTGCCCCTCATGGTCCGGGCCCGGCTGGCCGACGTAGAGCAGAGGCGTGCCCGGACGTCGGCGGAGCTGCTGGGCATCCGCAGACGCGCGGAGGATCTCGCGGAGCTGGACGCGGGCCTCGTACGGTTCGACGCCGTGGCCTACGCGAAGGCCAGGGCCCTGGTGGCGGAGCCGTTCGGTGATGCCGCCTCCCGTGACGTACGGGTGACGGAACTGGAGAAGGCCGCGAGGGAAGTCGCCCAGTCATTGGCAGCGGCCGACCGTGCTGTGGCCCGGGCCCTGAAGGACCGCGACGATGCCGCGGACTCGCGTCACCTCTGGAAGCAGGTCGACGCACTCCTCGACGAAGCCGACCGGGTGGAGCGGGTGGCCACGGCAGCCGAGTCTGCCGCCCTTCAGACGGAGGACCGGCTGCGCGAAACCCGGCGCGCCCTACGAGAGATCGAGAACCGGAGCGGGCTCGCCAAGCTGCGTTCACGCAGCGAGCACGCCAAGGCCAAAGCCGCGTGCGACGAGGCAGGCCTCCACTACGAAGACGCGTACGAGCATGCCCGCAAGGCCCGCGGCATCACCGATCGGCGCCGCGCTCAGATCGCCGCGCAGACGGGGGAGATGGCCCGCATGATCCCCTTCTCCAGTACCGAGATCGAACGACGTGACACGGCTGCGCGCGACACCGCAGCCGGTCACCGGGCCCTCACCCGGTCCGCGGCCGAGCTGCGGGCGGCCCTCGCCGCGGCCGAAAGCGAAGCCGGGCGCGCACGCACTGCCGAGGCGCTCATCGCCACTGCCGAGCAACACGGATGGCCGACCCGGCAAGGGAAGGCCGAGGCTCTGCGCCCTGCCGTCACCGCGGAAGCGGTTCGCAAGGGTGCGCTGGAACAGCAGTACAAGGACATCCAGGACGAGTACGAGCGACTCGCCCGAGACGCCCAGGGTGAGATCATCAAGAACGCTCGTCTCGTCGCCACGACCCTGGCCCGCTTCCGCACCAACCGCCACGTCTTCTCCGGCCACTACGACGTGGTGCTGATCGATGAGGTCGGCGCGGCCTCCCTGCCGGAGGTGCTGCTCGCTGTCGCCCACGCCCAGCAGGCGGCCGTACTCCTCGGGGACTTCATGCAGCTGGGTCCGGTCGTCCCCCGGGCGCTGAAGGAGAAAGAGCGCCCCGACATCCAGCGCTGGCTGGTCCCGGATGTCTTCCAGCACTGCGGCATATCCGACCCGGCGGCGGCACGGATGCACCCCGCCTGCACGACCTTGGTGACCCAGAACCGGTTCGGCCGTGCGGTGATGGGCCTGGTGAACGGCCTGGCCTACGGCGGCGTGCTACAGGCAGGCCCAGTCGTACGGGACTCCAGGAGCCCCGATGATCCCGAGATCGTGCTGATCGACACCGACGGGCTCCATGAACTCGCCCATGTCCACCTCACCGGCCCCAGCAAGGGGTGGTGGCCCGCGGGACCGCTCATCTCCCGGGCCCTGATCGATCTGCACGGCGGGGACGGCGAAACCACCGGCGTGGTCACCCCGTACGGAGATCAGGCCGAGGCCACCCTGGAGGCGCTGCGCGACGTCGAACGCGACGGCAGCCCGAGCGCCGAGGTGGGCACCGCGCACCGGTTCCAGGGCCGGGAGTTCCCCATCGTCGTCTTCGACACGGTCGAAGGCGAACACGGCCGGCCGCTGTGGATGGCGAAAGCATCGCGCGAGCCGGAGGCGAACGACTGGATGCGGAACGGGGTCAGGCTGTTCAACGTGGCCATGACCCGCGTACAGACCCGTGTGTACGTCATCGCGAGCGGCACGCGCATCCGGGAGGTGGCGCGGAAGGCGCCGGACTCCCCGTTCGGACAGCTGGACGCCCTGGTCGGTACGCCGGGGGTACGGGTCCTCCCGGCCAAGTCGTTGATCACACCCCCCGAGCTGAACGTGTCACGAGGAGAGTTCGGCGACCGCCTGGCGGAGGTCCTCTCGCGGCACGTGGAAGTCAGCGACGTCGACGACGAGACGACGTTCTACGCGTCCTTCGTCGCGGCCATCAGGAGTGCGAAGACATCCCTGTGGCTGTGGACCCCCTGGGTGGCTCGGCGCGTCCGGATGATCCTCCCCGAGCTCCGCGCCGCCGTCGACCGGGGCGTACGAGTGACCGTATTCGTCCGCGACCCCAGCGACCAGCTTCAGAAGAAGCCGGCGAACGCGTCTCTAGTCGAGGATCTGCGCGCGGTCGTCCACACGGTGGTTCCGATGCACGTCATGCACCAGAAGATCGTCGTCGTGGACGAGAAGACCGTGATGCTCGGCAGCCTCAACGCCCTGTCCCAGAGCTGGACCCGCGAGGTCATGGTGACGATGCGCGGAGCATACTTCGCCCGCAAGATCCTCACCCATGAGCACGCCGAAATCTTCGCCCGTCCGCCGAAGTGCCCGAAGTGCGGGCAGGACGACATCGAGATCAGACGCGGCGCGAAGGAGAACTGGTATTGGCGCTGCTACAACACGCAGTGCCCGACGGGCGGTGGAAACAAGGCCTGGAAGAAGGACATCGACCTCTGGCGCCGTCCGGGCAGCACGAAGCCGTAACTCACCGCGAGTTGCGGGGGACGTCCTCCGTCAGGCGCTTCCGGCCGATGTAGCCGATACGGACGCGACCCTCGTCGGTAACCACCCTCAGGTGGATGCGACCGGGCCTCGGCCGGAACCGTGTGTGAAGGCTGAACAACTGCTTGGTCCCGTCGATATCGGTGAAGTTGCACAGCCCGAGATTCATCCGGGTCTCGCTCTCGGGGACCACTTTGATGGGCCAGGCCGGTTCCGAATCCCCGGGCTTCCAGGCCTCGGCCGCCGTATTGAGCGCAAGGAGCGCTGCCCGGACCGAGGGCACGGAAACAACCGGTAGGTCCTTCAGGTTGCTCTCCACCCCCGGAGCGAAATCGAGGGACGCGAAGAGGGTCTCCCGTTCCTCCCACAGCTGCGCACCGGAGGTCACGGAGTTCGCCGCACTGTCGCGGATCCACTCGGCATGCTCGGCGACGTGCTCGGGCGTCGAAGCGTGCCGGACCTCTGCGCTGTCCTCCTGGACTTCGTCCTCGTCGACGAGTACGTACTCGACACTCAGCCAGGAGGCGTTCCAGGGCGGAGCGGTGGGAAGGCTGACGGCCAGCGTGTCCATGAGATGGGCGGCAGCGAGCCCGAGGACCGGGTCGCCGTCGTGGCGGTATTCGACTTCCTGGTCCTCGGGAGGGGCCGGCAGCACCTCGGAGTGCGGGGCCTTGCGGCGCAGCCGCTGCATGAACGCCCAGTGGTCCCGGTTCCGGACATCGTTGCGCCATCGAGCGATGGGGTAGCCCGGGGATATCTCCACCGTCTCCATCGCCACCTCGCTCACGAGAGCCACCCCGTTGTCCACGCGCCGGACGGCCTGGCAGACCTTCACGAAATCGCGCATGGCCTGCCCTGCCTCCTCCTGCGAGCAGTCGGATTCGCACGATTTCTCGTTGAAGAACATGAGCACCATGAAGCGCCCCCCTGTGGCTTCTGGAACTGACGGATGGGCTGGTCAGCCCAGCAGCTGGTCGAGCGTGTTCTCAGCCTCGTCGAAGAAGCCCTCGGGCCACTCGGAGAGCGATCCGTCCGAAGAGACGGTCGGGGTGATGATCTGCACGCCGGCCCCGTTGCCCCGGAAGAAGTGCACGGCGGTGTCCGCGGCCGCCAGCCGCCCCTGCTTGACGGCGAGCCGGGTTCCGTCGAGCACGTGGTCGCTGTGGGTCTCGACGATGAGCTGGGCACCGGCGGATGCCGCGGCGGCGATGAGGGAGGCCATACGGGACTGGCCGCGCGGATGCAGGTGGGCCTCGGGGTTCTCCAGCAGGATGAGGCTGCCCGGCCCGGCGGTGAGACACGCCACGACGATGGGGAGGGCGTAGGTGAGCCCGAATCCGACGTTCGTCGGCCGCCTCCGGCGGGTGGAGTCGAGACCTGCCGTGCCGCGGAATCCGAAGCTGAGACGCACGGAGTCGATCCCCGGAATCTCAGTGGCTTCGAGGTTCACCCCGGGGCACAGCTCCTGCATCCACGCGGTGACCTGGTCGAGCAGCGTGTGTCCGGAGGCTTGCGGATGACGCAGCGGGTGGCCTTCTGGTACGACGTCCGGCGCGTGATGCCGCAGGAAGTTGACGGCATGCTCGCCGCGTGACCCGAGGAAGCCGCGGCCGATCGCCTGGTGGTGAGACCGGGGATAAGTGGTGGCCGGCACGATCCGGTCGGCCTTGAGGTACTGGAAACGCCGGGAGAAGAGGGGCACGTCACCCCAGTCCGCCGGCCGGGTGGAAAGTTCGAGCGGCAGTACATCCTGCTCGGGCGCGTAACGCGCGGACCAGGTGTACGTCTCTTTGTCGGAGGTCAGGAACGCGACGGAGATCAGCGGATCCATGCCCGCCCGCTCGGTGGTGGGGTCCTCGTGCAGCAGGTCCCGGCCCGTACCCAGCTCCACCAGGTCACCGTCGAGGAGGAAGCCGCCGTGGCTGTCGGCGTCGCCGTCGGTGGACATGAGGGTGCCCGAGTCGTACGACTGGCGCAGCAGCGCCAGGGACTGTAGAACCGTGCTCTTGCCGGAGGAGTTCAGGCCGGTGAGGAGCGTGACAGGGGCGAGCCGGATGTCGGCAGACCGGAAAGCCTTGAAGTTGGTCAGTGACAACTGTTCGATCACTGGGTGCTGCCCCCGTTGTTCTCCAGGACGGTACGGAAGAGTCCTCGGACCTTGGCGAAGCGGTTGACCACCTTGACCCGGTCACCGGTGCCCACGGACACGGCGCGCTCGAAGTCGGGGTCGGCCATGAGCTGCTGGAAACCCTCGGTCACCTGTTCGCGGGAGGCTACCAGCGCTGATCGCTCGTGGTCCGAGAGGACGGCCAGGTTCACGGAAACTGTCTCAAAGATGGCCTTGTTGACCGGCGAGCGCCGGGTCTGTCCCGGGAACTGCTTACGGAAGGTGTGGCCTCCGAAGATTTCCTCGGCTGTGACCATGGCTCGCTTGAAGTCGCGGGCGTGTGTCGCCCGCTCCTCGTCCGTCAGCCGGTTGACCTGGCGCATGGTTTGGGCAAGGAACTGGTCGAAGTCCTGGCTCCTGAACAAGTCGGGATCGGTCAGCCGGAAGGCGAGGTGGCGGAGCACCATCTCGCGGTCGGCCATACGTTCGCCGGAGACGCGGTAGCCCGTGGCCGACGCGAACTCCGGCGAGAAGGCGAGCGAGGACAGAAGCTCTCGCGCCGGGCCGGGAATCAGCGCGTGCCGGATCTCCTGCCGTGTCAGGGGCAGACCGCCGGTGTTGATACGCGCGAAGATGTTGAACTTGACCTCTTCCGGCGTACCGGGGCGGATGAGGTGGACGACGACCTGTGTTTCGTTGAGGCGGATCTGCATGCGCCCCGACAGATCGCCGTAGCCCTTGCCCTCGAAGTCCTCCCGGAGATACTCCAGCCCGCGCAACTTGAGCGGTCCGGCATGGATGCCCGCCACCTCCGCCAGCGCGTCAGGGGCGATGAACCGCGCGATGGCCGTGAGCCGCTGGATGCCGTCGACGATGGCCCACGAACTGTCCTCGACCCATGTGCTGTCCTCGTTCTCCGCTGCGTAGAAGGAGGGGAGCGGGATGCGCAGGAGAAGCGACTCGATCAGCCGACTCTGCTGTTCATCCGACCAGATGCCCGCTTTGCGCTGGAAATCGGGGGCGAGATCGATCATCCCGTGGCTCAGCCGGGAGATCAGCAGGTTGATGGTCGGATTGAGGGTCTGGATCTCCATCTTGGACGGGTCGTAGGGCGCCGTGACGCGGTCCTCGGAACCGTACGCCTCGTCGTCGGGCTGCTCCAGCTCGACATCGGTGCTCTGACCACCCGCCCCGATCTCCACCAGGAAGCCCACGCTGTCCTCGGCGGAGGAATCCTCCAGATAGCGGCCGTAGCGAGACAGCTGATCCTTCGAGTGGGGTGCGCGGTTGCTGCCGCTGTCCTCCGGTGACATGTTTCGCGTCCGTTCCCTCGTAGGCGTGGCTTCCTGTCAACCCGTACCGATTCTGCCTCACTCCTGTGCGGTCAGATCGATTGCTCTCAGTCGCGCATGCAGGGACCCGGCCAGAGCTACGAGCAAGCACACTCCGAGGGTTCCGAGCAGCGTCCCTTCGGGGCGGAGCTCCCAAGGCGAGCCGATGGCAGCGGGTGCCGGAGCCGCGTACAGGGCCATGCATCCCAGGCCGGCAATCGCCAGGAACCAGCGCGCTCGTACCGGGTACCCGGCGGCCGAGGCGCAGGCGACGAGCAGCAGCCCGACCCCCATGGGCATGAGAAACGGGTAGCCCTGCCAGACGTGGACATCCCCGTACTCGCGAGCGGCCAGGAAGAACCGGATCGTGCCGTAGACGGCGAGCAGTCCACCGGCCGCCGCGGCAGCCGTCGGCAGGAGGCGGGGCCCGGGCGGCACGATCCGCACCCGCCACTGCGTGCGCGGCGAAGGCGCGGCTCCTGACAGGGAAGCAGTGAAGCGACGGGCCGCCCTGCCAGCCGACCGGTGGGCCAGCAGGCTGAAGAGAACAGTGAGACCGAGCAGCAGGAGGGAGAGCGGCAGCCATGCACGCAGGTATGCGAGGAGTACGGACGGTCTGTCAAAGAGCCTTGGTGCCGCGAGCAAGGTGGCGAAAGTGCCGATCAACAGCCCGTGCAGGGCACGCCGGCGTGTTCCCTGCCGACGCCGGACCTCATCGAGCCGGGTGACGGCCTGGTCCCAGTCTGCCGCCTCACGCTGTAGACCGAGATCCGCCAGCAGATCGGCCGCCAGACGGCGGGGGAGGACGCCCGTGCGGTGGAAGTACAGCGTGTGGTCTCTGACGGGCTGGCCGACGGGTGCGATCCATGGCTGTTCGACCTCGTCGGGAAGAGTGGGACCCAGCATCCGCCCGACCATGTCGTGGGGGCTGCTGTACTCGCGCCACGCGATGCCGCGGCGGTGGTGGTCGAGGCCGAGGGGGTACGGGGGCCGGGCCTGCAAGGCCGCATGGATCAACCGCCCGAGCAGGGAGGCCGTGGCGATGGATACGGCGATGGCGGCCCCGTGAGCGAGGTCGAGATGGAGACTGGGCATGGTCGTGAGAGCCCGATGCAGTTCTGCGGCAGTAGCCTCGCGCTGAAGTTCCGCGAGGCGCGCATCACCGAGGAAGGCCGACGGCATCACCGTGATCTGCAGGGCCAGGTACAACTGCCGCAGGATGGTCTGAAGCAGCCACCCCAAGGGCTGCCACGTCCAAGGGCCGAGCCCCCATAGCCACCCCGGTACAAGGCCCACGAGGCCCCACAGGCCGGGCCCGATGCCGCTGTTGTCGAAGGTCTTGAGAAGGCTGATCGGTTTGAGTCCCGAGCCGACTCCGATGAACCTCCGGACCTTCGGATGTCGCTGGTCGGCCGTGGGAGACAGCACACGGTGCATGAGATAGCCGCCCTGCGAGTGGGCGACGACGACCACCTCGTCGCAGTGGCGTTCCATCCACTCCACCTTCCGGTGGAGGTGCGCGAGAAGCTGCTGCGTACGCTCCTCGTCGACGGCGGCGACCCGGACGTGCCACAGGAGGTTGCGGCGGGAACGGACGAACAAGGCCAGCAGGCCGAGGAGGAGCGCCGAAGCCAGCAGGCTTCGTGCCGCCAGCATGATGCCGTAGGCGAGCGCGGTCGAGACGACCGCCAAGGTGAGGAGCCGCCACAACAGCCTCATCTGCGCGAGCCAGGTTTCCCCACGGGCCCGCAGGCTGCGTGAGGGAGAGGTGAGAACCCGCAGATCGCGCCGGTCCGGACCGACCACCCAGAATAGGAGGGGAAGGCTCGCCAGAAGGAACGTCAGAGTCCGCCGGAGGGAGGGCCGACCCAGCTCGGCGAACTTGTCGGCCCAGAGGGCCTCGGCGAACAGTGCGCGGTGGCGCGTGCCGCCGAGGGAGACGACGACTTCGGCGTGCCGGGTCGAGGTGTCCTCGGGCGAGTCGGCCAGGGGCTGATCCTTCCAGGAGAGGACTTGCTCACCGTGTACGTCGCGGAGTGCGCTGAAGGTGCTCCTGCCCCACTCCAGGGTGGTACCCGGCTTCTGGTTGCCGATGCCGTGGACGAACAGGTACCCGACGCGCCAGTGGGCCTTGCGCTGCTTGCTCTTGGCCAATGAAGACAACCTCTCGGTCAGTTGGCAGCTACTGGACCAGTCTGTACCCGACCACTGACAACGAGTTGCGCCCAGACGGTCTTGCCGGGGGCGGAGGGGCGGAGTGTCGTACCCCAGCGGGTGGCGAGGGCTGCTACGAGGACCAGGCCGCGGCCGGCTTCGGAGTCCGGGGCGGGGGTGGTGAGGACGGGTGCGCGCTCGGTTCGGGTGTCGGTGACTTCGACGCGGATGGTCGTCGCGTCAGGGTTGACGGTGAGGCGGAGGTGGAAGTCCCGGCCGGGGACGTGGCCGTGGCGTACGGCGTTCGCGGTGAGCTCGGCGGCGATGAGGGTGGCATCGTCGTTGGCGGTCGTGTTGTAGGGGTGGCCCCACTCGTGGAGGCGGTGCGAGACGAGGCGGCGGGCGAGTCGTGCGCCGCGTGGGGTGGATGTGAAGCGCATGTCGAACTCGTGGGCGGGACCGTTGAGTTCAGGTGCGGATTGAGTGGGGGGAGTTGTGGGCTTCATGCGGCCAACGGTGGCGTTGCGTGAGTAACGTTGACCAGGAGTGACGCACTGACGGGCGCGGGCTGTACGCGTCGGTGCGGAGGGTGTCGGCGGTACGGGGCGTGACCGGCGGGACGGCCGGCGCGTTGGGGCGCGGGAGGCGCGGATCATGGACGATCAGCAGTCGGAGGCGGCTGGGTACGAGGCCGAGTCCGGGGCGGGCATCCTGCACGTCTTCGGGCGGCAGTTGAAGCGGTTCCGGGAGTGGGCGGAGTTGGAGCGGCCGGAGTTCGGGTCGAGGACGGGGTACTCGGCGTCGACCATCGCGGCGTTTGAACAGGGGAGGCGGATCCCGCCGCCGAAGTTCATCGACCAGGCGGATGAGCTGTTGGGTGCGCGCGGGATCTTGAAGGAGATGAAGGAGGAGGTCGCCCGGGCGCAGTACCCGGCGTTCTTCCGGGATGCGGCGAGGCTGGAGGCGGGGGCGGTAGAGCTGCACGTGTATGCGACGCAGGCGGTGCCGGGGCTGTTGCAGACGGAGGAGTATGCGCGGGCGGTCTTCGGGGTGATGCGTCCGCCGTTCGACGAGGATGTTGTAGAGCATCGAGTAGCGGCGCGACTGGCCCGGCAGGAGATCTTCAGTCGGCGTCCGTCACCTTTGGTTAGCTTCGTCATCGACGAGTCGATTCTGCGGCGCCCCATTGGTGGAAAGCATGTGCTGTGGGGCCAGTTGGAGCAGATGCTCCTCGTTGGTCAGCGGCCATCCGTTGAGATCCAGGTCATGCCCCTGGGCAAGGAGGAGAATGCTGGCCTTGCCGGTCCGTTCACCTTGATCGAGACGACAGAAGGGCGCAGGATCGCGTACGTGGAGGTACAGAACCTGAGCCGCCTGTATACGGAGCGTCCCCGGGTGCGGGCCCTTGAGGTGAAGTACGGCATCCTCCGCGCGCAGGCGCTCGCGCCGCAGGAGTCACTGGCGTACATCGAGAAGGTGCTGGGAGAACGATGAGCGTGCACGAAGCCTCGCAGGAACCGCTTCGGCTGGTGTGGAAGAAGAGCAGCTACAGCAGCGAAGAGGGCGGCGAGTGCGTGGAGGTGGCAACCGTCGTTGGTTCGGTTCACGTCCGCGACTCGAAGAACAAGGCAGGGTCGATGCTGAGCTTCGCTGCGGAACAGTGGACGTCGTTCGTCGCCTCCACGTCCCGCTGACCCGCACAACAACGCGGGCCGCACCAACCTCGGTTGGCGCGGCCCGTTCGTGCTCCTACGTGTCACCCTTCACGGGCGGCGTCCACCGGCCGGCGGCGATCTCCGCGTCGAGCCGAGCGGAGAAGTACGCGTGCGCGGCCCGCATCTCGGTCTCCCGGTCGGCCTTGTAGAAGGGAGCGGTGTACCTCTCGGGCGGCGGAGTAGTGGCCGGGTTGTCCAGGTGATCGAGGAGCGCCGGGTAGGTCTCCTTGGTCTGGCCATAGCCGTAGGTGTGGTGACTAGCTGCGATCTTGCGGCCATGGGCGTCGAAGTACATCTCCGACTCGCGTTGGGCCAGGATGTAGAAGCGGGACCTGTAGATCGTGGTCAATTGGTCGGCAGTGATGCCGAGCCAAACTGAGACGAGGGCGTCCAATTCGACGAGTGCTGCGCGCCGCTCGTACTCGGTGCGAAGCGGGGTTACGTACTCCCAAGTTGGCGCCAAGTGCTCCGCGAGCGACGAGAGGTTCGGCCAAGAGTGCGCCCATCCCTCGTAATGCGGCCAAGTGGGGTGGAATAGCTCCTCCCAGAGCGGAGCGTAAGAATCGGTCAGACAGTTTAGGCGCAGTGTGCGGAGGAGGAGGGGGTTGGATAGAGGGTGATTTGGGGTGGGCGCAGGCATCTTGACTGCATCAGAAACCACTAGATCGGAACGGCTCGTGATACGGAGTAGGTAGTCGAGCGGAAGGGAAGCCCAGAAGCCGGCATTCAAAGCGGTCGTGCGATTGTCTGTGAGTGCCATTGTGCGCACGGTGTCGAGGTGTGCAGGGCCTGGCGGGATAAGGGCCGCAAATAGACTGCGCTCAGTGTCGAAGGGAATCATGCGGCGCCAGGCGAGGCGGAAGTATGCCGTGTACGGGAGGTTGTTCCATTGATCCTGAACGGCGAGATAGCGATCCGGGTCACATGCGCGGACGTAGTTGGTGCGAGGGACTACCTCCGTTGAGAGTCGCGTGAGGTCCCAGGTCTCGTAATCGTTTCGATTTCGCAGAGGGATGTTTGGCTGCTTCTCGAATGGGGTGGCGATGCCAAAATGAGGTCCTTGGAGGATCGCCTCTGAGAGTGTGGAAGGGGTCCCCGTGGCGTGGCGGTACAGTCCGAGCTTCTTTGTGGCCAGATTCTCGAACATTCCGACAGTGATTCGAGGGTTCTGCGACCCTAGGCGATCCTCAAACGAAGATAGCGCCGTGACGGCGCCCTGCTCGTCGTCGGTCACTGGATAGAGCATGGTCGCTTGACGGGTAGGGGTAGCGGTTTCTCCGGAGAGTTCTTGCCATTGAGCGAGGAGATCATCGTCAACGATTACGAGGCGGGCCTGATGGGGGCGTAGGTCCCAGTTACCCTCGTGTTTGATGCCAGGGAAGGCTCCTGTCCCATTGTGGGATAGTGAGTCCGAGATGGTCTCGGGGGCGAAAAGCCAACTCATGTGCTGGAAATTCACGGCGCCTGAGCGGCCGTACACGTTCGTTGAGAATTGCCGGGTTTCTTTAATGTCGGCAAAAATGTGACGCTGATTCCAGTAATGAGCATGGAAGCGTAGGTGTGTGTACGTTGATGCCCGGAGCCTACCCTCTTTAGTCCCGGTGAAGTGGGTGTCGGGGTGGATGAGCCCAGTCATTCCGGGTAGGCTCGAATGCTTCCAGACCTGACACATGAATGCCCGGTAGAGATTGGCGCGTGTGCCGGCGATGAGCGGGTATGTGGATTCGCTTCCCAGCATCGCCACCGTGCCAGAATTAGTCGCGAGTTCGCCGAGGAGGAATGCTGGCCCTGGGCTTTCTTCGAGTAGCTCTTCCTTCCGTTCGCGCCACTTTGTCATGTCTGGCTTGTCTTCGAGAGAGAACCATGGATCAAGCTCAGCCAGAACGGTGCGCTCATCCCAATCGGGACGAACCCACGGCGGGTTCCCTACCTGGAGATCGTAGCCGCCCTGCTCGAAGACTTGGGCGTACTCCAGCTCCCAGTGGAAGAAGCCCTGTTGGGTCGCGATGTCCTTCGAGTGGGCCGCCCAGGGGAAGCGGGATTCCAGCCAGTAGGAGCGGTCCATGCCCATGAGGTCCGGGAGGGCGTCTTCGTAGGGAGTCAGCTCTGTCAGGGACTCGAACGCTGCGACCAGGGACTCCGACGGGACGTCCTGCGTGCCCAAGAGGGACTCCGCGAAGTCGAGCCAGTCGTCCAGGTTTGACAGGGGGATCACCGCGCGGCGCTGCTCCGTGATGGCCTCCTTGCGGCGGCCCGTGCGGCGCTTGTCCAGCGACTCCTGGGTGAGGGAGAGCTGCTTGGCTTCCGTGTCGAAGCCGGGGAGGGCTTCTTCCTCCCAGGACATCAGGACGCCGGCGTCCTCGTCCTCCGGGTCCGAGACGGCCACCTCGTAGGCCGCCGACTGCTCCGCCAGTTCCGCCGCGTGGCGGTAGCGGGGGTTCGTGCCGTCGAGGAGGGACGCCTCCTGGACCGGCCAGAACCACAGGGCGCACCAGGCGTCCATCAGGGTCTTCAGGCGCCAGTATGGGGTGTCCACCGCCTCAAGGTCGGCCAGGACATCCTCGCGCTGGACGGCTTCGACCGGCTGGCGGAGCCAGTTCGGGTCAGCGCCCCAGACGTCGATCTTGCGGCTGATGTCGCGCTCGGAGATCTCCAGGCGGCGGACCACCAGCTGCCACAGGTACTCCGCCCGTCGAGCAAGACCCTGGAGGCGGGTCGTCTGCTTGGCGGACGGGGACTTCGTGATCGCCTTGCGCCAGGCGGCCAGGGCCTTCGCCTCATCCGGGGCGAGGGCCTTCGCCTCCTTCTCGGCGGCTACCGCGCCCCACTCCTTTGCCGGGAGGAGGAAGTGGTGGACCGAGCCCGAGGGGAGGCCTGAGGTGGCTTCCGTGAGGGGGAAGCGTTCCGGGGTGGTGCCCAGCCAGCCGCCCTTCTTCAGGCGGTCCGGGCCGTAGATCTCGCGGCGGCCGCCGATCAGGGAGTTGCCCCGGCGCAGGTGCAGGCCGAACCAGGGGGCCTCCATGCCCGGATGCATCGTGTTCAGCCACAGCGAGACCTCCGCCAGCTCGACCGCCGTCGAGTTGAGGTCCACTCCGTACGAGTTGTGCAGCGCGATGTACGCCTTGGCCTTCTGGAGCTCGATCGGGTACTGCTCGGTGTCGATCGCCTGGCCGGTCTCGTCCTGGCGTCGGCGGAGGTACTCCACCGCGACCTGGTTGATGGCCTCGTTCAAGAACGCGCCCGAGCCCAGGGCCGGCTCGCAGATCTTCCAGTCCAGGAGTTCCCGGGCTTCCGTGACCGTGTCGTCCTGGTCCAGGCGGTGTTGAAGGGCGAGTTGGACCGTGACCTTCGTCAAGGATTCCGGGGTGTAGTACGACGCCGAGGTCTGGCGGTCGCGGCCCGAGAGGCGGTAGACGAACGAACCCGGGCGGTAGCGGACCCGGACGTCGGCGCCCGTCTCCTCGTCGCGGCGGCGGACGAAGACGGCATCCGCGTATTCGTCGGCCTTCGAGGCCGGGACCAGCCACGAGCCGTCCTTCGGGTCGCCGTTCTTCGCGACCTCGTACAGCTCCTCGCCCGCGATGAAGCCCGCGTACGACATCAGGCCTTCGTACACCGCGCCCAGCTGGTTGATGCCGAGCTGCGCGTACGAGATGAAGCCGCCGCGCTCGCCCTTCTTGCCCCGGGTCAGCATCAGCTTCCGCAGAACCTTGTACAGGGTGGCGTTGCGCAGGCGCGTGTCCAGGTAGCGGGGCTCGCCGTCCGCATCGTCGTCGTGGCGGGGGTCGCGTACCGACGCCGCGCCGATGAGGCGGATCGACTCCGGTTCGAAGAGCTTCGAGTGGAGGGGCTCGAAGCGGAGGCCGATGTCTTCGGACTGCTTCTCCACCACCCCGTGCGTGCGCCGCGGGCGGTAGCCCTCCTGGACCTTGCTGAAGAGCAGGTCCAGGGACTCGTACAGGTACACGCCCTCGCGGGCCTTCTCGCCGACGAGGTCCCGCTCCGCGACCAGTTCGCCGAGGCGGCTCAGGCCGTACCCCTGGTGGTACTCCGGGTAGTCCGACGGCAGGATGCCCAGCTCCGGGCGGGCCTCCGCGTACAGGAGGAACAGGATGCGGTACAGGTAGCGGAGGGACTCGCGGGTCAGCTGCTGGGAGAGCTCCGGGAGCTCCTTCACGTCCTCCAGGCGGACGCCCTCGTGGCCGGTGATCCGTTCCAGGACCTCGTTCGCGATGAGTTCCACCGATTCGCGCAGGCCGTCCCGGAGTTCCGACGAGACGCCCACAGCGTGCTTCGTCGACTTGTCGACGAGGCCGGCAAGAGGGTTCTCGCCGCCCTCCTCCGGCGTGCGCAGCGAGTCCGCGCCGAACAGGGCCGCCAGGGTGTCGAGTTCCTGGCCGTCCTTGGTGTTGTTGCGGTCCAGAGCCGTGTCGAGCGAGGCCGCCAGGTAGCGGCCCTCGCCCCACGCCGCCCGGTCCGCCAGGACGATCACGCCGCCGGCCAGCAGCAGGACGTACCGCGGCGCGTCCTCGCTCGCGAAGAGGAACGAGGCCAGCTTGGAGCCCGTACGGAGGGAGGCGGAGGCGTCCAGAGAGATGGGGACGAGGAGGCGGCCGGGGCCCTCAGGGTCCAGGGCCGCGTCCGGTTCGGACGCCCAGCCGCAGTCGACGGCCACCAGGCCCGTTTCCGCGTGCGCGACCGGGATCTCGTACGTGTGGTCCGCCCGCGAAACCGTCAGGGTCTGCGGCTTGGCGTCGTAGCCCAGGGAACGGAGGACCGAGGCGTTGAGCGAGGCCGCGCGCTCGCGCCACTCGGGCGCGTCGTACGTCGTCGCGTCGTCGGCAGAGCCGGCCGCCTCCGCGAAGAAGGCGCGCGTACGGAAGTACGGGCGGCGCAGGGTGCGCAGGCCCAGGCGGGGAGTGACCGGGAGGGCCTCGGGGTCCGGTTCCTCCTCCTTCTCGGAGGCGGCCGAGGACTTCGCCTCCTCCTCGCGGGTCTTCCAGGCGGCCAGCAGCCCGGACTTGAGGTCCTTCGGGAAGACCTCGGCCAGGTAGTGCGCGGAGAAGTACTCGCCGCGGTTGACCAGGGAGTCGTACGTCATGGGGCTTCTCCTAGGCCTGTGCGGCGGAGCCGTGGGCGGAATCGAGGACGGCCAGTACGCGCAGCATCGGGCGGCCCGTCGTCAGCAGGGAGTCGGCGAGGCGGGAGAGGTCGTCCTTGGTCTCCTCGCCCGCGAGGGTGGGCTGTTCCCACTTGCCCAGCCGCTGCCGGTACTCCTCGATCGGGGCGAGCAGGGCCTTGTCCCATTCGGAGCTGTGGCGGGAGAGGAAGGCCTCGGCCGCCTCCAGGGCCGCCGGGATGCCGGACCGCAGACGGTCCACGTCGTGGCGCTGCAACGGGTTGGCCATCGTCGGGCCGATGCCCGCCTCGCGCAGTATCCCCACCATGTCGTCCGTGACATCCTCGCCCGTGACGGCCATCCACTTCACGACCGTGGGGCGGCCCAGCGCATTGGAGTAGATGCCCTGTACGAGGTACACGGGCGCCTCGACATCGGCCGTGATGACCGGGGCCTCCTGGCGGCCCAGCTTCACGAGGACCTTGTCCGTCAGCCACTCCACCACCGGGTGGAGGTCGGTGAGCAGGGAGATCTCGGGCCAGCTGGAGGTGCCGGACTCACGGGCCCGTACGAGGGATCGGTCGGCCAGCTTCCGGTTGAGGGTGACCAGCAGGCGCTCGCTCAGGCGCTGCTCGCGGCGGTAGTCGGGCGGCAGCGCCTTCAGCCGGTGCACCAGGTCCACGGGGGGCTTGAACGAGATCAGGCCGTTCTCGGGGTCGCGGTCCATGCCGAGGGACTGCTGGGCGTCCGGGAAGACCTCCCGTACCGCCTCGTCGACGAACTCGCGGGTCGTCGTGAAGAGGCGGGGTACGTCCGCCTTGGGCGGGGCCGAGGACTCGTCCGGGGCGGACGCATCGGAGACGGGAGGCGCGGTGTCGTCTACCTGGGCGAAGAAGTCGGCCAGGAAGTCGTCCGCCCCGGCCGCCTCCTCGGCGGTGTGCTGGAGGGACTCGTCGACCGTGCGGCCCTTGAGGAGGTCCTGGATCAGCGACTTCTCCTCGGCTTCCGCGCGGTACAGACCGGAGACGGCCTCCGCCGTGCCGAGCGAGCGGTGTGCCTCGTCCTCGCGCTCCAGGAGCCGCTCGGCCACCGTACGGTCGTCCTTCGCGCCGTCCACCTCGCTGGTCAGGATCAGGGCGCGGAACTGCGGTTTGTGGGTCTGGCCGTAACGGTCGATGCGGCCGTTGCGCTGCTCGATGCGGATCAGCGACCAGGGGACGTCGTAGTGGATGAGCTGGTGGCACTGCCGGTGCAGGTTGACGCCCTCGGAGGCCACATCGCCGGTGAAGAGGATGCGTACGGGCGCGTCTGCGAGGCCGAAGTCCTCCACGCACTGCATCTGCTGCTCGTCGGAGAGGCCGCCGTGCATGACCCGGGCCGCTTCCTCCAGGGCCTTGCCCTTGAAGCCGAGGGCCGCCGGTACGGCGGACCGCAGCCACTCCAGGGTCTGGACTCGCTCGGAGAAGACCACGACGCGCGTCTCGCTGCGGGGCCCGACCCCGATCTCCTTCAACTGTTCGACGAGAGCGGTGAACTTGGCCGAATCCTGTTCGGTCAGGCCCTCCGTGAGCTCACGGAGACGTTGCAGGGCGGCCAGTTCGGCGCCGGTCGCGTCCGGGTCGTCCTTCTTCTCCAGCGTCTTCACGCGGGCCTCGACGGTCGAGCTCAGCGCGGCGTGCGAGGAGAGGAAGGACTTGAGCAGGGTGTACGGGAAGAGCGGGACCTCGCTCACCGAGCGGCTCTCGGCGGGCAGCCATACCCGGGCGAGTTCCTCGAAGATCTTCTCCTCGGCCGGGGTCGCAGCGCAGTGCACCGACTCGGAGGGCCCCCGGTCGGCCCACTGGCCGGACATCTTCTCCCGCACCTCGGCGCTGACCTTGGTGCGCCGGATGAACAGGTGCTTGATGTCGTCGGCCGAGTAGCGCTCCGGGTCGCGGATCGCCGCCGGGTCCAGAAGCGCGATCAGCTCGGCGAAGGAGCGGGCGTTGCCGTTGTGCGGGGTGGCGCTGGCGAGGATGAGGGCGTCGGTCTGCGGGGCGAGGAGCTGCGCGAGCTGGTTGCGCAGCGAACCGCGGTTGATCAGGTTGTGCGACTCGTCGATGACGACGGCGTCCCACCGGATGTGTTCCAGGTGGTGCTTGTACTGATCGGTGTTCTTGAGGGTGTCGATGGAGACGATCACGCGCTTGAAGAACGTGAAGGGGTTGCGGCCCGCCGGGATCTCGCGCTGGATCCGCTCGATCCCGGCGGAGTCGAGCCGGATGAGCGGAATCGCGAATCGCGTCCACAGCTCGTGCTGGAACTGCTCCAGGACGTGCTGCGGGGTCACGACGAGGATGCGCTCGCCCCGGCCGCGCCGGATCAGCTCCGCGAGGGTGAGGCCGATCTCCAGGGTCTTGCCGAGGCCGACGACATCGGCGATGAGCATGCGGGGGCGCAGGTTCCGTCCGGAGAGCGCAAGCTGGGCCGGCCGCTGCTGGTACGGGAGCGGGTCGAGCAGGAAGCTGTCGGCGAGAGCCAGGCCGCGCTCGGACTGGGGCAGCGGGGTCTTGCGGAGGATCGCTTCGAGGAAGAGCCGGCTGCGGCGGAAATTCGGGGAGTCGTCGCCGATCAGGGAGGTCTTGGCGGGGTCCATCAGCTCGATGCCCGGCTCGCCGTCGCGTGTGCGCTCCAGGCCGGTGAAGAACACGGCCTCCTGGTCACGGACGAATTCGGAGATCCCGACGGCCTCGATGCGGTCCCCGTCGTGGTCGGTCCGGGTGACGTTTTTGACCAGCCATTCCTCGTCGCGTACGACGATCTGGGCGCCGGGCGGGAGACTCGTGCCGGTGTCGCCCTGGTCGGGTTGCGGGCTGGACTGCTGGGCGGTCACCCGCGGTACCTCCTGGTAGCTGCTGAACTGTGTAGATCTTTGTGTGACCTGGGGCCCGGGACAAGGGGCGATGGTCACCTGTCCGTTCCGACGCGCGGGTCTGGGCCGTGTCCGCTCAGAACGGCGAGTTCGAGGCGTACGTCTCGCGCAACTGGGTCGCGATCCGGCGCGCGGCGGCGGAGCGGCGCGGGCCGGCAGGCGGCACGGTCACGGGGGTCGGCTGCGGTGCGTGTACCGCCGCGGGCTCGGCGTCCGGGGTGGTCACCGCGACCGTGGGGGTGTAGCCCGGCGCGTGACTCGGGCCGGCCTGCTGGGGCAGCGGGACGGTCGGAGCCGTGGTCACCGGGTTCGGGCCCGGGGCCGGGAGGGTCTTGGCCTCGGCGAAGGCCTGGGTCTCTGCCGTCGGCGGGACGGGGGCCGGTACCGGGGCGGGCTCCGGCGGTTCGTACGGGACCGCGGTGAGGGAGGTCAGCCGCCGCCGGGCCTGGGCCACGGTCACCCCGTGCGCCTTGATGACCGCCACGCACTGGGCGACCACCTCGTCCATCGTCGGACGGTCCTGCTGCGCGAACTGGAGCATGGACGACAGGAGGCCGGCCAGTTCCTCGGGGGCACCTGACAGGTCAGGGGCTTTGTCGGGGTTGATGATCTGGCTGAACAGCACCTGCACGTGGTCGGCCTGGTACGGATAGTGGCCGGTGGTCATGAAGAGCAGCACTGCGCCGAGTGCGTACACGTCCACCGGAGCCGTCAGCGGCTTCTCCCCGTTCGCCTGCTCCGGGGACATGCAGGCCGGTGTGCCCATCACCATGTTCGGGGCGGTGAGGGAGGCGCTGGACTCCGCGAAGACGGCGAGGCCGAAGTCGATGATCTTGGGGCCGTTGGGGCCGAGCAGGATGTTCGCCGGCTTGAGGTCCCTGTGCAGCAGCCCCTGGCCGTGGACCCCGGCCAATGCCTCGGCCAGGGTGGCTCCGAGAGAAGCGGCCGCCAGAGGGGGGAGGAGACCCCGGGTCTCAAGGAGCCGACGCAGGTCGGGGCCCTCCACGTACTCGGTCGCGAGCCACGGCTGCTCCGACTCCGTGTCGGCCTTCACGAACGCGGCGACGCGCGGTCCCCAGACCGTCTTGAGGACCTCGATCTCCTGGGCGAAGCGCTGACGGGTCTCCGAATCGACGACCGTGGGTTTGATGACCTTCACCGCGACGGCCTCGCCCGCCGCGGACTCGCCAAGATAGACCTGACCCATGCCGCCGTGGCCGATCCGTCCCAGCAGCGTGAACCCGCCCAGCTCGGCCGGATCGTCCGGGCTCAGCGGCGTTGTGCTCACTCTGGTCCTCACCTTGAATTTCTGCCGATGGTTGCGCGCGTACGCGCCAAGGGTATCGGCGGTGTCCGACGTATGGCCCGGTGTGTTGCGATTCAGCCAAGTACCTTCGTCCCTATCGGCGGCTTTGTCTGCTGCGGGACAATGGCCGCGATGAGCGTCACGACCACCGCCCCGGAACCACGTCCAACCGGTTACAGCCCCTTCGCCCACCTCACTGTGCAGAACACGGGTCTCTACCGGCAGATGATGCGGGCGTTCGTCGTCGCCAAGGAGCGGTTCGCAGTACATCTGCGTCCCGAGGACGTGCACGCCGCCCTGCCGGCCGAGGCCCGGCCCGCTGAGCTGGACGCCGTGGTGAAGGCGCTGGACAGCCTCGTCGGCTGGGGCAATCTGCGAGCCGATCCGGATACCGCCCGGGTCACGGCGGTCGAGGACTTCTATCGCAAGCGGTTCATCTACCAGCTCACCCGGGCCGGAGAAGCGGCCGAGGAAGCCCTGGGCGTCTACGACGAGGCGCTCGGGCGGCGGGGTGCGCTGCAGGCCGTCGCCCTGCACGACATCGTGACCCAGTTGCGGGCCCTTCTCGTGCTGGCAGCCGAGGAGCAGCCGGATCAGGCCAAAACGCACCTGACGCTTGACGCGCTGGCGAGTCGGTTCGCCGCTCTCGCCGACAATGCCCGCGCCTTCATGGGGTCTCTGCAGCGGACCATCGACCTCCACGACGTCGAAGAGGAAGTCTTCCTCGCCTACAAGGACCGGCTCATCCAGTACCTGGAGCGGTTCATCCAGGACCTCATCACCCTCGGCGGCCGCATCGCCCGGCTGATCCTGGAACTGGAGGAGGCCGGGAGCATCGGGCCCTTGCTCCGGGCCGCCGCGGCCCGAGAGGCGGTCGATGCCTCGCCCGAGGAGGTCGAACACGCGGAGAAGGAGGCGTACGACCGCTGGGAGGGGCGCTGGACCGGCCTCGCAGCGTGGTTCATCAGCCGGGACGGGCGCGAGTCCCAGGCCCGGCTGCTGCGCGGACGGGCCCTCGGCGCGATTCCCCAGCTCCTGGCCGTCGTACGGTCGCTGAACGAGCGCAGGTCCGGGCGCTCCGACCGGTCCGCCGACTTCCGTACCCTCGCCCGCTGGTTCGCCGAAGCCCCTGACGACGACGCCAGACACCGGCTGTGGCGCACCGCCTTCGGGCTGTACCCCGCCCGGCATCTGACCGTCGACGCCGAGACGTTGGCCGCCCGTGCGGCACTGCCCGTGCCCGCGTCCACCCCGTGGGCCGAGGCCGAGCCGCTGCGGATCAGCCCCCAGCTGCGCCGTACCGGCAGCTATGAGCGGCGCGGCAAGCCCCGCAAGGTCGAGGACCGCGAGGAGCCGCGCCGCAGACTCGCAGAGGTTGCCGCCAAGCAGGCCGCCGAGACCGCGGCGGCACGCGCCCGGCTCGTCACCGACGGAATCACCCGGCTCTCCGGACTCGGTGAACTGGACCCCGCGTCCTTCGGGCTCTTCCTGCAGCTGCTCGGCGACGCGCTGGCCACCTGGCGGCCCGGTATGCGGCACACCGTGGCCACCAGCAACGACGGCTCCATGGAGATCCGGCTCAGCGCGCTCGCCGATGGCGGCACCGCGGAGATCCGGACGGCCGGCGGCGTCTTCCGCGGTCCCGACCACCTCATCGAGATCATCGACCTGACGGACGGAACCGGTGACCGATGAACGGCACTCCGACGAACAGCACTCCGCTCGCCGAGGTGCTGGACGGCCAGCACGCGGCCGACCTCCGCAAGGCGGCGCGCGCCCTGCTCAAGCAGCCGCTCCTGCTCGCCCGCGGCCGGCACGCCGACGAGTTCCGCCTCGTCCGCCGGCACGCCTCCGAACTGCGTGAATGGTTCGACCGCAATACCGGCTGGTCCCTCCAGACGGATGCCGAGGCCGCTCGACTCCGCAAGATCCCCGGTGTCCTCGCCGACCCCACCCACCCCGCGCGCGAGGCGACCCGCGCAGCCGCCCCCTTCACGCGGCGCCGCTACGTCCTGCTCTGCCTCGCCCTCGCCGCTCTCGAACGCGGCGAGGCCCAGATCGCGCTCGGCCGCCTCGCGGAGCAGGTCGTCCTCGACGCCGCCGACCCGCAGCTCGCCCGGGCGGGCATCCAGTTCACCCTGGACCGCCGCGACGAGCGCCTAGACCTCGCCGCCGTCGTACGGCTCCTGCTCAGCCTCGGCGTGCTGCGCCGCGTCGCCGGCGACGAGGAGGCGTACGTCAGCGGAGCCGGCGATGTCCTGTACGACGTGGAACGGCGCGTGCTGGCCGGGCTGCTCGCCGCACGCCGCGGCCCCTCCACCGTGCACGCCGAAGCCCTTGCGGACCGCCTGGCCGAACTCGTCGCCGAGACCGCCCTGGACAGCGACGAACTGCGCTTCCGCGCGATGCGGCGCTCGCTGACCCGCAGGCTCCTGGACGATCCGGTCCTCTACTACGACGAGCTGACCGACACCGAGCTCGGCTACCTCACGCGGCAGCGGGGCTTCCTCACCGCCCGCATCACCGAGCTGACCGGACTGGTCCCGGAGGTACGCGCCGAAGGCATCGCGATGGTCGACCCGGACGACGACCTCACCGACGTCCGGATGCCCGAGCAGGGAACCCGCGGTCACGTCACGCTGCTGCTCGCCGAGTATCTGGCCACCGCCGACGGCCCTGTCGCCACCGACCGGCTGGCACTCCGAGTCCGGGAACTCGCCGCCGAGCACGGCGGATTCTGGGCCAAGTCCGCGCGGGATCCCGGCATGGAAGCCGAACTCGTAGAACAGGCCGTCGCCCGGCTCGCCGCCCTCGGGCTCGTCTCCCGTACAGCCCGAGGCGTGGCCCCGCGCCCCGCCCTCGCCCGGTACGCGGTCGGCGAGACCGTCGTGCTGGAACCAGGCACCGTACGCATGCCCGCGCAGCGAAAGGCCGGCAAGCCGTGACCCGTCTCCCCGATCCCCTGCGCTCCCGTTGGCAGCCCCTGCGCATCGGACTCGTCGACCTCTTCCACTACGACGTGGAGGAATTCCACTTCCGGGACGGGCGCCTGCTCCTCCGCGGGAACAACGGCACCGGCAAGTCCAAGGTGCTCGCCCTGACCCTGCCCTTCCTGCTCGACGGCGACCTCGGCTCACGCCGCGTCGAACCCGACGGCGACCCGGGCAAACGGATGGAGTGGAACCTGCTCCTCGGCGGCGAGCACCCGCACTCCGAGCGGCTCGGCTACACGTGGATCGAGTTCGGCAGGCTGGACGAGACCAGCGGCGAGCGGCACTTCCGCACGTTGGCCTGCGGGCTCAAGGCCGTCAGCGGACGGGGCATCGCACGTCATTGGTACGCGCTCACCAGCCAGCGCGTCGACCACGGCCCGGGGGCCGCCGAAGAGACGTCCCTGAGCCTGCTCGATGCCACCGGCACGGCCCTGTCCAGGGACCGGCTCGCCGAGGCCGTCGCCGGGCACGGCATGGTGTACGACCAGGCCAAGACCTACCGCAGGGCCGTCGACGAGGCGCTCTTCGGACTCGGCGAGCAGCGGTACGGCGCCCTGGTCGACCTGCTCATCCAGCTGCGCCAGCCGCAGCTGTCCAAGCGGCCCAACGAGGCAGCGCTGTCCCGAGCCCTGACCGAGGCGCTGCCGCCCATGGACCAGGCGGTCATCGCGGACGTGGCCGAGGCCTTCCGCTCCCTGGACGAGGAGAAGGAGGAACTGGCGGCCGCCTCCGCGGCCGAGCGGGCCGCCACTGCCTTCCTGGACCACTACCGGCGCTACGCCCGGATCGCCACCCGCCGGCGCGCCCGTCTCCCGCGCGGGGAGCACTCCCGTTACGAGCAACTTCAGCGGGACCTTGCCGAGGCGCAGGCCGAGCAGACCCGGGCGCAGGAGGCGCGGGCGGCGGCGGAGGAACGCATCGCCGCCCTGGAAGAGACCCAGGCGCGCCTTCGGGCCCAGGACGCAGCTCTTCGCGAGGGCCCCGAGATGCGCAGTGCCCGGGAGCTGGAGCATGCAGCCAAGGAGGCGGAACGAACCGACCGCGCCCGAAACCGGGCCCGGGACGACCGGGACCAGGCAGCCGGCCTGCACACACGGGCGCTCGGACGGCTCGGCGCAGCCGAGAACCGGCTGCGCGCCGCTGACCGGTTGGCCGAGGACACCTTCCGCAAGGCAGGGGAGGCGGCTGCGGCCGCACGGATCGACCTGCCCGGGGACCACGGACTGCCGGAGCCCGAACTACGGCGCGCGGCGGAGCAATCGATGGACCGCGGGCGTCGTGGGCTCGCCCACACGGAGGACCTCGCCGAGAGGGCCGAGCAGGCGGCCCAGGGGCAGCGGCGGGCATCCGTCCGCCTAGACGAGGCGGATACCGACCTCGCCCAGACCACCGCGGAGCAGAGCCAGGCCGAGGAAGCCGCCGCGCGGGCGGGGCAGGCCCTGCTGGACGGCGTACGAGAACATGCGCGGGCCTGGACCCAGCTGGCCTGCCCCGACCTTGCCGGCCTGCTCGATGAACTCCAGGAATGGACGAGGCACCTCGCCGGGCCCTACCCGGCCCGCCTGCACGCGGCACGAGCCCACAGCGCGGCCTCGGCGCAACTGGCCGACGAGGCGGCCGATGCAGCGCGCCGGACGACGGAGCTGGCCATACGCACGGGCCGGGTCCGCGAGGAGATCACCGCGCTGGAGGCAGGCGGCCGACGAGGTCCCCAACCCCCGCCCACCCGCACACCGGGCCTGCGCGAGCGGCTTTCCGGAGCACCACTGTGGCGGCTGGTGGACTTCCACGACGGCCTCCCGGAACAGGAGCGCGCCGGACTGGAGGCGGCATTGGAAGCCTCTGGACTGCTCGACGCGTGGGTGCTTCCCGACGGCTCCGCCCTGGCCGCGGACGGGCACGACGTGCTCCTCTCTCCGATGGCCGGGCCGGTGGCCGGTCCCACGCTCGGGGGGCTGCTGCGCCCGGCGGTGGACGGCGGCGACGCGCAGGCCGCGGCGGTGGGCGAGGAGACGGTGGCACGACTGCTCACCGCCATCGGCGCGGGCGGCGACGCAGGAGCGGGCACCTGGGCGGGGTCGGACGGAAGCTTCCGCGTCGGCACACTGACCGGCCGCTGGGCCAAGCCGGCCGCCGAGTACATCGGCGAGGGGGCGCGGGAGGCGGCGCGGCGGACTCTTCTGGCCGCCCTGCGTGCTGAGATCGAGCGGCTCGAGCAGGAGTCCGACACGGTCGCGGCGCTGTCCGAAGAAGTGGCCGCGAGCCGGCGCACCCTCGACGCCGAGTTGGCCGGCGTACCTGACGAGAGCCCGCTCACCCGGGCCCACGCCCAGGTGATCGCTGCCGTCGAGTCGGTGCGCCGGACTCGCTTGCGGCGCGAGGAGCGGGCCGCCGACCTCCTGGAGGCGGCCGGTCGGGCCGAACGGGCCGCCACCGAACTCGCCCAGACCGCCCACGAGCTGGGCCTACCCGCCGACCGAGCAGGCCTCGCCGAGGTACGCCAGGCCCATGGTTCTCTCGCCGTGGCCTTGGCCGCGCTGTGGCCGACCCTGCGTGAAGGCGACGAGGCGGCCCGCCAGACGGAGGAGGAACGGGCCGAGGCCGGGCATGCGGGGGAGCGGACCGCCGAACTCACGCTGCGCGCCGAAGAGGCGGGGCACGAAGCTGCGGCAGCGGACGAGCGCCACACCACACTGCGCTCCACCGTCGGGGCGGCCGTCGCCGAACTCGAACGACGGCTCGCCGAGACGGCTGAAGCCCTGCGCGCCTGCGACGCGGACCAGCGGCTCACCCGCAAGCGCCATGCCGAGTCCGACCGCGAGGCGAGCAAGGCCGAGGGCCGCATCGAGCAGCTGGAGAAGGGCCTCGCGGACGCGGCCGAGGCGCGTGCGGAAGCCATCGCGGCGCTTCAGCGGTTCACCGCAACCGGCTTGATCACCGTCGCTCTGCCGGACCTCGCGGTACCGGCAGCAGGTGACGGCCCCTGGGCGGCCACCCCGGCGATCGTGCTCGCCCGCGCCATCGAATCCGCGCTGGCCTCGGCCGACGACTCGGACGGCGCCTGGGAACGCGTGCAACGCCGCCTGAGCGAGGAACTCAAGACCCTGCAGGACACCCTGTCCCGGCATGGTCACACCGCCTCCGCCCGGATGCTGGAGGACGGCATGGTCGTCGACATCGTCTACCAGGGCCGCGAGCGCGCCGTACCCGAACTCGCCGTGGCACTCGCCGCCGAGGTCGGCGAACTCACCCGCATCCTGTCCGCCCGTGAACGGGAGATCCTCGAAACCCACCTGATCACCGAGGTCGCCGGCACCCTCCAGGAACTCATCGGGGCCGCCGAGCGACAGGTGCGCGACATGAACGCCGAGCTGGAGGACCGCCCCACCTCCACCGGCATGAAACTGAGGCTGGTCTGGCGGGCCTCCCGCAAGGCCCCCTCCGGCCTTGCCCCGGCTCGCGAGCGGCTGCGCCAGTCCGCCGACGCCTGGACCCCGGAAGACCGGACGGCGGTGGGCGAGTTCCTCCAGATGCAGATCGCCCGGCAGCAGACGGACGACACCTCCGGCAGCTGGCTCGAACACCTCACGGCCGCGCTCGACTACCGGGCCTGGCACGAATTCGCGGTCGAGCGGCGCCAGCACGGCCGCTGGGTCCCGGCCTCGGGCCCGGCCTCGGGCGGCGAGCGGGTCCTCGCGGTATCCGTACCGCTCTTCGCCGCCGCCTCCTCGCACTACGCGAGCGCGGGCAGCCCGTACGCACCGCGCCTGGTCACCCTCGACGAGGCCTTCGCGGGCGTGGACGACGACTCGCGCGCCAAGTGCCTGGGCCTGCTGCACGCCTTCGACCTGGACGTGGTGATGACCAGCGAACGCGAGTGGGCCTGCTACCCGCAGGTACCCGGCATCGCCATCGCCCAGCTTTCGCGGATCGACGAGGTGGCCGCGGTACTCGTCACCCGCTGGGAATGGGACGGCACGCGGCGGCTGCGCCGCGAGGACCCGGTGCGGTCGCAGGACGCGCCTTCGGGCATGCAGGTGGTGGCGGGCGCGGCCGGACCGGAGGCGCTGTGGACCTGACGCCCGCCAGGGTGCCCGTCACCACGCCCGTCGACGATGTCCGCCTGCGTCGCCTGCTGGGCGACCCCGCTCTGGCATGGCTGGTCGACCGGGTACGCCAACGCCTTGAGCGCGGCAGGCCTCTCACGGGCCCCGCCTCGCTCAGTGCCCCGACCGAGGCCCAACGGGCGGCGACCGAACGGCTGATGGGCCGCTCACCGGGCAGCGGCAGGTCTCTGACCGTCCGGCTCGACGACGTGGATGTCGTGCTGCGTCGCTCCGGTGTGAGCCCGGACGGGCTGGCCGCTGCCGTGACGGCCCTCAGCGGACCGGTCGTTCCGCTTGCCATGGCCAAGGAGGCCCAGGCGCACGCCTGGCAGGAGGCGTACACCCCGCTGGACGCCCTCGCCGAGGAGATCCCGGCCCTGGTCCCATGGGTCGTTCGCATGCGCGGCGATGGTCTGATACGGCGCCTGGCGGGCACCCCTGCCGCCGCTCACACCCTCCTCGGCGCGGTCACCACCGTCCTCCGCGCCCTCCCAGCCGACCCACCCGTCTCGCTTCCCGCTTTCGCGGCCCGTGTCCTCGGCAGTGCCCACGCCCTCGACGCCGGCACCCCGCAGGCCACCGTCACCCTGGCCGCCATCCGAGCGCTGACCGGTTTCCCCGACGGTACCGGCGCCGAATGGCGCCGGGAGGCCTGGGCATCAGTGGGACTGCTGAGAGACGAGCTGTCCTCGACCGTCCTCACCCTGAACCTGCGCGGCACTCCCGCTCTGGACTGGGCGGCCGACGCGGGTGAACCATGCGTCCTGACCCTGCGGCAGCTCATCCGCAACCCTCTCGCCATCCCCGCCTCGGTGGTCCGGATCTGCGAGAACCCGACGGTGCTCGCGGCGGCGGCCGACACCCACGGCGGCGACTCCGTCCCGCTGGTCTGCCTCCAGGGCCAGCCGTCGGCAGCCGCCCTCACCCTCCTGCGCCACCTGCATCAGGGCGGCACCACGCTCCACTATCACGGCGACTTCGACTGGGGCGGCTTGCGCATCGCCTCCGCACTGCTGCGCCGCGTCCCCTGGCTGCCCTGGCGCTACACGACGGCCGACTACCGCGCCGCGGCACTCACCCACCCGGGCGGCCCGCCACTCACCGGAAGACGGGCCGAAGCAACCTGGGACCCGGGGCTGCCCGACGCACTTGATGAACTGGGCGTCCGCATCGAGGAGGAGGCAGTCCTGGACGTACTGCTCTCCGACCTGGCGCGATGACGGGGGCAGATCATGCCCGCCGACCTCTCGTCGGCCCGCGTCAGGACAGGTAGTAGGGGTGGTTGTGGGCGGCGACGGGGGGTGACTGGAAGGTCCAGGCGCCGGCTGCGGGGGTGGAGTGGATGAGGCGCAGGAGGTCTTGGCCGACGGGGGTGACCGGGTCGTGCACGGTGAGTCGGGAGCAGTCGGAGGCCGGGCCGCTGAGGTCGTACCAGCGGTAGGGCTGGTAGACGTTCATCGGACCGGCGAGTGCGGTGCCCGCGGCATCGGTGCCGTAGCCGGTGATCGGGGTGTTGTTCGCGGGGACGGACGTGAGCCGGCCCAGGTGGGCGCTGAAGGAGAACAGTTCCGTGTCGCGGCGGTCGATGCCTCCGTCGGCCGTGGCCTCGGCGGCGTGGCAGTGGATGTTCCAGGTGTCGCCGGCGGGGCCGTTGAGCGAGGGCATCTCCACCGTGAACCAGCCCGGGTACTTGGGTTCCGCGTACAGGGTGCGCCCGGCGTCGATGGCCAGCGCGTTGTCGCACAGCACGTGGATGCGGGCGATGCCGAGCAGTTTGGTCTGGTCGTAGCCCTGGGCGTACTGCTGGTAGCTCACCTGCGGGATCCGCCGCGCCGCCGCCGTGGGGTGGGCGACGATGTTGACTTCGATCTCCTGGGTGATGCCCCCGCCGGACGGGTACTGGGCGAAGTAGAGCTGGTAGTTCAGTGAGACCAGGCACCGGCCGTCGAAGTCCGCCGCGGTCAGGGCCGGATGGTGCTTCGCCAGTACCTGGCGCACAGGATCGGGGTCGACGAGGTAGTCCAGGCCGATGTTGTGGAGCGCCCCGTAGTGGAAGGGGAGCTGGTAGGGCGCGGCGACGGGCGGCAGGGGCACGGGGGTCACGGGGCGGCTCCGAAGAAGGGTCAGGTGGCTGGGGTGGCTCGGGTGGCTGGGGTGGTGGCTTGGCCGGCTGCCGTGGTGACGGGGCGGTCGCGGTCGGCCAGGTCGGCTTCGATCCGTTCGGCGCTGCGCAGGGCGAGGGCGGCCATGGTCAGGGTGGGGTTGGAGGTCGCCACCGACGGCATGCTGCCGCAGCCCACCGCGTACAGGCCGGGGTGGTCCCAGCAGCGCTGCCACTGGTCGACGACCGACGTGGTCGGGTCGGCGCCCATGATGTGCGTGCCGGCGGCGTGGCCCGCGCCGCGATAGCCGTAGGTCCGGCCCCGGTGTTCGAACCGTCCGGGCCAGGAGACGGCCTCGAAGGCGGTGTGGTCCTCCGCGCCCAGCAGCGCGAAGATCTGGTCGGACACCGCCTTGGCCGCCGCGATGCCGTCCTTGACGTGCGTGGACAGGCCGTAGGTCACCACCGGGCGGGGCAGGCCGAGCCGGTCGCGGTGGCGGGGGTCGAGAGTGACCCGGTTGGCAGGGTCCGCGCTCTGCTCCATCTCGAACTGGAGCGTGAACCGCCGTCCGATGCGGTCGGCCACCGCCTCCCTCAGCGCGCGGCCCCGCAGCCCGGGCCGGTCAGGTCCCGCCGCACGTGTCAGCTCGGCGATGTCCGTGTCTACGGGGCCTTTGGCCCAGACCCAGCCCCAGTTGCCGATCTCGATCCGGAACGGCGCGCGCAGGCGACGGGCCGGGCCGGCCCGGAACCCCTCGAACCCCGAGGTGGAGCCCGGCCCCCGGTACGGGCCCACCTGCTCGGGCAGCAGGCCCCAGGTCAGCAGCACCGGATGGTCCATCAGGTTGCGTCCCACCTGCCCGCTGCCGTTGGCGAGGCCGGACAGGAGCAGCAGCTTCGCGTTCTCGATCGCGTGGGCGGCCAGGACCACCACGTCCGCGTGCACCGTGTGGCGGCCGGTACCTCCGCCAGCCTGACCTCCGTCCGCCTGCGGATACGTCAGGTGTTCCACTCCGGTGGCCCGGCCCGCCGCGTCGACGAGGATGCGGCTGACCACGGCCCGGTCCCGGAGCGTGACCGAAGGACCCCAGCCCGCCTGGGTCTTGAGCGGGGTGTACTTGGCGTGCGAGGGGCAGTGGGGGATACAGGTCGCGCTGCCCACGCAGCGACTGCCCGGATCGGCGCGCCCGTGCGCACCTACCGGCTGGAAGCCGGCCCCGCCCCCGTAGCGGGGGTTCGGGATGCCGTTCCGGCCCTGTGGTGTGCCCACCACGCGCAGTTCCACCGGCTCTCCGGTGCGGGGTTCCCGGACCCGGCGGCCGTCCAGACGCCCGGCGATCACCGTGTCGACACGGGTCGGGGGCAGGGCCCGCATGGGGAAGACGTAGTCGTCGGGGAAGGGCAGGCCCAGCGCGTCGCGCTGCTCGTCGACGTCGGCCGACACCCCGATCGCGAACTCCGCCGCGCGGTAGTACGGTTCGAGGTCCTCGTAGGTGAGGGGCCAGCTGCGGCCGTAGCCGAACGCCTCGGTGTCGAAGTCCTCGGGCAGCATGCGCGGGGTGAGCCCGGTCCAGATGTTGCCGGTGCCGCCGTTGACCCGTACGTACCCGCTGGCATAGGGGAGTGCGCCGCGCTGGACGAGGTACCCGTCGGAGCGGTAGCCGCCGTCGTCGGTGCCGGTGAGGTCGGTGACCTCCGGCCACGGGGTCGCCTCGTGCATGCGGTAGGGCGAGCCGGGCACCTTCGCCGACGCCGTCAGGAACCGTTCTAGGGCGTCGTGATGCCCCTGCTCCGGGTCGGCCGCGCGGGCACCTGCCTCCAGTACGAGTACGCGGCGGCCGCGATCGCCCAGCTGCCGGGCGACGAGCGAGCCGGCGATGCCGGCGCCGACGACGATCACGTCGTACCTGTCGGCTTCGGGTTCGGTCATCGTTGCCGGCCCGGACGTGCGTCGCGGACGTCCGCCGGCGCGGCCCAGCTTCCGAAGCCCGGCGCGGAGGTGCCCGGGGCGTGTCCGCCGATGGCCCGCCAGACCAGAGCGCCGGCATAGGTCCGGGGCGACACCACGAACGGGCCGCCACCGCCGGCCGGTCCCGGACGGTTTCCGGTGTACCAGAGGAGGGTCAATGCCTCGGCCGCCGCCACGAGTTCCTCGTCGGGTGCGTCGGGAGCCGCCGCCAGCCGCCGGTAGGTCTCCGTGCCGATCTGGTCCAGGACCACGGCCAGGAGTTCGGACGCCAGGCCGCCCTCGCGCAGTTCGTCGGGGCCGAAGCCGGTCAGATGGCTGGAGAGCGCGAGGAATTCCTCCACTTCGCAGCCCTCACTTCCGGCATGCCGCCGTACGCTCTCGCCTGCGTTCACTGCGATCCCCTCCTCGACGCCGCTCCGGCGACGACGGCCATCGGCTTTCACGGCGATCAGCTCTGCCCTGGCGGTGATCACCCCATGCGCCCCGTCGGCCGGGCGGCCGGAACTCTCCGGCCATTGACCGGAACCACGATTTCTCCGACGAACGGGGGCCGGGCATGTCAGGTGGCGGTCACCCGGGAGGTTTCGTGATGGGCCGCCCGCGCTTCGAGGAGGGTGGGGAGTACGCGCACGGCGTGTTCCGCGTAGCCCTGCGGCGAGGGGTGGACGCCGTCCGCGCTGAGGAGTTCGGTGGCCCGGACCCGGAAGTCGTCGACCGCGGACGCCGCGGTCAGGGCGCCGAGCCGCTCGGCGGCGCGGCACTGCATCCGGCCCAGCCTGCGCGCCCGGAGCGAAGCCACCCAGCGGACCGGAGCGCGGAAGCCCGGGGCGTTTCCGGGGTCGGGGCAGGGCATGACGACGACCTGCCGGCCGGCCGACCGCAGCTGTTCGACCGCGGTCTCGAAGTGGCGGGCGGCCCGCCCGAGCGGAGCCGGGAGCAGGGTGTCGTTGCTTCCGATGATCAACACGGCGATGCCGCGGTCGCCGTGGTCGTCACCGTGGATGCGGTCGAGCTGGCGGTGCAGGCCGGCGCTGGTGCTTCCGGACCGGGCCAGCACGCGCAGGTTGACCGGGGTGCCGGTGGCCTCGGCGAGGGCGTGGGCCAGCCGGGCTCCGAGGGTGTCCTCGGCGGTACGCACCCCTACGCCGCGGGCGAGGGAGTCGCCGAGCAGCAGCAGGGGGAGCGGCTCGCCCTCGCCCGTTCCGTACCGTCCGTCCGGCGAGGAGACGAGGTGGCGCTCGGGCGGACGCTTCATCAGCAGCCGGGTGTAGAGGCGGGCGACAGCGGCGGCGACGAGCCGCCGCCCGCGCGGTCCGGGGCTGGAGGTGGTGGCAGAAGACATGGAGGGGGACGTCCTGGTCGGTGAGGGCGTGTCTGTGGATGTCGAGATGTTGAGATGTCGAGACGTCGAGATCTCGGGATGTCGGGCAGGGGGTGGCGTGCCGGGAGGTTCAGCCGTCCGGTTGCCGCGCGCCGTGGCCCTGGAGGGCGAGCGCCGGAAGCGGCTCGGCGTCCGGTGCCGGCCGGGCCGGCGCCGTGTCGGGGCCCGGCAGGCGGAGCCAGGCGAGGACCGCGCCCGCCAGGGTGACCGCCGCCGCGGTCCAGGCGGCGGCGGCCATGCCCCGGACGAAGGCGTCGGCATCGGCCGCGCCGTCCCCGGCCGAGACCGTGGCCAGTACGGAGCCGAGCACGGCCACGCCCAGGGTGGAACCGACCTGCCGCGACGCGTCGTTGAGGGCGGAGCCGAGGCCCGAGGACTCTTCCGGAACCATGGCCATCAGACACTCCGTGGCCACCGGTGCCACCAGTCCCGCTCCGAAGCCGGCTAGCCCCTCGAAGGCCAGTACCCGGGTGTCGCCCGCGAGGACGGCGCAGCCCGCGGCGATCAGGAGGAGCCCCGCCGACACCGCCGCCCGCGCGCCGTACCGCTTCGAGACGACCGCCGCCGCTCCCGCGCCGAGGGCCAGGCCGAGGGAGAGCGGGGTGATGCGGATCCCCGCTTCCCAGGGGCTCAGCCCGCGCACCTGCTGGAGGTACAGCGTCAGGATGAACATCGCGCCGAACACCGCGAAGGACATCAGCGCCAGTGCGAGCGAGGCCACCGCCGCCCGCCCGTTCCGGGCCACCGCGAGCGGCAGCATCGGCGCCGGGCAGCGCGTCTGCCAGCGGGCGAAGAACACCAGCAGCGCCGCCGCGACGGCGAAGGCGGCCAGTACCGGTCCGCTGGTCCAGCCCCGCCCGGGCGCCTCGATGATGCCCCAGACCAGCGCGAGGAGTCCGCCCGAGGACAGCAGGGCCCCGCGGCGGTCCAGCGGCCGCGGGCTGGGGCCGGTGGATTCGGGTACGAGCACCACGGCCGCCGCGAACACGCCGAGGGCCACCGGCACGTTGAGCCAGAAGGCCGCCCGCCACGAGGCGTGCTCCACCAGCCAGCCGCCCGCGACCGGCCCGGTGAGCGTGCCGATCCCGGCGACGGCGGCCCACAGGGACATCGCCCGGCGCCGGTCGGCGGCCGCCCCGCGGAAGACGTGGGCGATCGTGGACAGCGTCGCGGGCATGAAGAGCGCCGCACCCAGTCCCATCCCGCACCGGGCCGCCACCACCTGCGCGGGGCCGCCGGCCAGCGCGCCGCCCACGGAGGCGAGGGCGCAGACGGCCAGCCCGGCGAGGAACGCCCGCCGCCTGCCGTACGTGTCGCTGAGCGTGCCGGCGGCCAGAACGCAGGCGCCGAGCGTGAGGGCGTACCCGTCCACGATCCACTGGGTCTCGGCCATCGACGGGCCCAGGTCCCGCCGGAGCCCGGGGATCGCCACGTTCAGCACGGTGAAGTCCAGGCCGATCAGGAACAGTGCCGAGCAGACGACCGCCGTCGCCGCCCACGCCTGGCGCCGCGTCACGACGCGTGCCCCGTTCCGCCGTCGCGCACCGTCCAGCTGCCGCGCACGGTTCCGCCGTCGCGGACCGTCCGCAGCTGCTCGTCGCGCCGCCGGAATCCGATCCGGTACAGCGTGGCCGCCCGCCGCCGGAACGTGGCCTCGGAGGCCCGCAGGTACAGCCGGTAGCGCCGGAATCCGTCGGCCCCCACCAGCTCCTCCGCCTCGCGGCGGGCCCGCACCAGCCGGGCCGACCAGCCTTGCAGGGTGCGCGCGTAGTCGTCGGGGGCGGCGGTCAGCACGGTCACCGAGAAGTACGGGTCGCACGCCGCCGTGATCTCGGCGAGCCGGGGCAGGGCGGCACCGGGGAAGACGCTGCTGAACACGAACCGGCCGACCGGCCCGTCGGGTCCGGTCTGGTCGTCGTACGCGATGGTCTGCAGGGACATCCGTCCGCCGGGGCGCAGCCAGCCGTGGCACTTCTCGAAGTACGCGCCGTAGACGGCGAGTCGCTCCTCGGTGCTCATGGCGCCGGTGACGAAGTGCTCGAAGGCTCCGACCGAGACGATTCCGTCGTACGGCAGCGCGGCGGTGTGCGCGTCCCAGCTCTCCAGCAGCGGAAACACCCCGGGCTGGGCCCGGGCGGTGATGTGGGCGTGCTGGGCCGGGGAGATGGTGAGCCCGGTGGCCTCCTGGACCCGTCCCGTGGTGACCGCGTGGGCCGGCATCCCGCCCCAGCCACAGCCGACGTCGAGGAGCCGGAAACCCTCGGTACCGGACGCGCCCGCCAGGTCCAGGTGGTGGTCGAGCTTGGCGCGCTGGGCCCGGGTGAGGGCTTCGGTGTCGGCCGGATCGCCGTCGACGCCGTCCCACAGGCCCGCCGAGTAGCTGAGCGTCTCGTCGAGCCAGAGCGCGTAGAAGTCGTTGCCGACGTCGTAGTGGAAGGCGATCTCGGCGGCGCTCGTGCCGGACCGGACGCTGGTGGCGGCAGGCGTGGTCGTGGTCATGCTTCTCCTGAACGGTCGGAGGGGGCCGGGGCGCGGGCACCCGACGCCCGTGCCCGTCGTGCGGCGAATCCGCGGGCACGGCTGTCGGGCCGGGCGTCCCGTTCGACCGGGGGAGGACAGGCCGGGTAACCGCACCGGCAAGCGGATGCGGCCCGAAGGGGAAGCGGTCTTCACGGACCGTGATCATCGCCTGACGTATGGTGATCACGCAAACCTCGGCCACCCGAAAGGGTGGGACGGCTCGCCCCGCTGGACGTCGCCGCGTGCCCCCGCCCATGAGCAACGGCCGGTGTGCGCCCCTTCGCAGGTTGGGGCGCACACCGGCCGTCAGGTCATCACGCTCCGGTCAGTCGTTACGGCCTCCCAGGCGCCGTACGTCGAAGGACCAGATGCCGCGCCCGTGCGTGGCGGCGTACAGGTCGCCGTCCGGGCCGAGCTTCAGCTGCATGACGGCCGTGGTGGGCAGGTTCTTGCCGAGGACCTGCCACTGGTCGGAGCCGGCGGGCCGGTAGAAGGCGGCCAGGTCGGTGCCGAGGGCGAGGCCGCCGTTCGGCAGGATCCGCACGGTGTCGGCGGGGACGTCCGGGAGGTTCGCCGAGATGTCGGTCCAGGCGGCGCCGCCGTTCTTCGATTCGAAGACGTGGCCCACGCCCGCGCCGGGGCCCTCGGTCCACTTGCGGGAGAAGCCGTTGACGGCCACGTACACGTGCTGGGCGTCGGCCGGGTCGATGTCGAAGCCGGAGATGTAGCGGTTGGGGACGTTGCCGTCGACCGGGAGGTCGAGCTGGTGCCAGCCGGTGCCGTCCGCCTTGCCGACGGCGATGCCGCGGGTGAAGCCCTGGTTGTTGCAGGGGCCGCACCAGCCGACGTAGACGGTGCCGCCGGAGGAGGCGACGGCGGTGGCGACGTGGCCCTCGCCGAGGTCGAAGGCGTTCTTCCACTCCGCGCCGGAGCGGATCGCGAAGCCCTTGTTCTGGACCCACACGTGCCGTCCGCCGGCCACCCAGGTGTTGACGTCCTTGGCGTCGGAGGTGATCGGCGCGATGAAGCGGGCGCCCGCGCCGCCGAGGGCCTTGTCGGGCGGGGCGACCTCGTACTCGGTGGCCTTGGCCGGGTCGGTGGTCCAGGAGCCGTCGTTCGCCCCGCAGTTCTGGGTGACCCACATGTCGAGGTAGACGTACTCCTCGGCGATGTTGCAGCCGTTGCCGGGGTCGACGATGGTGTCCGCTCCGTCGCCGCCGAAGTTGGATCCCATGACCTTGTCGCGGCCGCGCAGGATCGACTGGCCGTTGTCCTGGAGCCCGCCGCTGACCGAGAACCCGCCGTAGGTGCGGTCCTTGCCGACGCCCACCGAGTAGTACTGGAGGGTGTCGATGGTGCCGTCGTTCAGCGACTGCCAGTCCTTGGCGTGGCCGCCGGCGTCGAGCGCGCCGTTCAGCGGGCGGCGGTAGACGCCGCCGTCGTTGCCGACGAACGCATAGGTCTTGCCCTGGTAGCTGCCGACCGCGACCGCGTGCTGGTCCGAATGCGTGGTCGCGGAGCAGTCGCCGGTCTGCTTGGCCGGGTCGATGCTCCAGCAGGGGAATCCGAAGTTCCAGTACGGTCCCGGGGTGGTCCAGTCCGCCCCGCCGTTCTTGGTCTCGAACACCTCCTCCAGGCCCAGGTAGACGTGGTCGGCGTTGTCCGGGTCGATCTGGAGGAACTGGTTGTACCAGGACTGGATGCCCGGCTCGTAGCCCTCGTCCTGGAGCGCCGAGCCGGATGCCCTCAGCTTGGGGTAGTCGGCGATCTGCGTCCACGGCCCGAACGGCGAGCCGCTCCTGGACACGTAGACGCCCTTGAGCCCGCTGTTCGGGTCGGAGGCCGTCTGCGCCGGGGACTGGTCGACGGCGTACATGCGCGAACCGTCCGCGGCGGACGCGAACGTCATGTTGCCGACGTCCTCGCTGTTCACCGGCAGGTCGCCGAGCCCGCCGACCTGCTTCCAGCTGCCGTCGCCCTGCTTGCCGTACAGGCCGTTGTACGTGTCCCCGCCGCGCCAGCCGACGGCGAGGAGCACCTTGGACGGGTCCTTCGGGTCCACCGCGATGTCGTTGGCGATGTTCTTGTACGGTGCGCTGGGTTCGGAGGCCTTGGAACCACCCGGCAGATAATCGGGGTTGGGCGCGAACTCCAGCTTCCACGGCCCCGAGAGGGTGGTGGCCGAGTGCGACCACACGCCCCGGCTGGTGGCCGCCCACACGGTGGTGCCGGCGAAGCGCAGGGCGTGGATGGTGGTGCTCTCCAGCTCCGCGCCGCCCACCCGGCCGCCGGGCTGGAACTGCCCGTGCCGCGGATCGGCGAGCACGTACACGCCGGTCCCGACGTACGAGGTGGCGCCGGTGTTGGACTCTCCGGTGGCGTACCAGAGCCGCTTGGAGCCGTCCAGGGCCAGGGTCCCGGTGGAGAGCGAGGGCAGCTTGTCGGCGATCGGCTCCCAGTGTCCGCCGCCGGTCTTCGACCGGAAGACGCCGCCGTTGGCGCCGCCCGCGTACACGTAGCCCTGGTCGTCGGCGGCGACTCCGGTGATGCGCCCGGTGACGTTGCCCGAGCCGCCGCTGGAGTTGGAGTTCAGATCCCGGTAGCGGGGGTCGTCGGAGTTGTACGCCTTGCCGGTGACGTGGTCCCAGTCGCCGCGCGTGTGCTGCATGGACTGCAACTGGGCCCAGGCGGCCCCGTAGGCCCCGGGGGCGACCACTCCGGGCGCCGTGCGGGCCTCGGTGTACTGGGCGGTGCCCTCGGCGGAGTTCTCCGCCTCGTCCGAACCGCCGTCCCCGCTCTCCGACGCCGCGAAGGCGGACGCGCCGTGCCCGCTGGTCACCGCCTTGGTGTGCTGGCGGCCGATGTCGGCTTGGTGGCGCGCGTTCCAGGGCCGGGGACTGGTGTCACCGGGTGCCGCGAAAGCCTGGCTGCTCACCAGACCGAACGCGGCCGCCACGACGGTGCAGGTCATGAACCGCCGCCGATGCCGTTGGGGCATCATGCGCTCTCCTCCCTCGGACGGGCACCGGATGTGGCCCGTCCACTCAGGGGAGAGCTTGGCGTGCACGCGACAGGAGGGGAAGGAGGAGTCTGATCAAGTGGTAGTCAATTAAAGGTATTTGACGGTCAACCGAGATCGAATGAGGAGTACGGGCAGCAGAGGGCCCGGACCCGAGGACGGGTCCGGGCCGGTGTGCGTGGATGCGTGTCAGCGCAGCGTGAACGGGGCCACGTGGGTCGTGGTGTCCGCTCCGCTGATGGTGAATTCGAGGTTGTAGTCGCCGTTCGGCAGCCCCCGCGTGCTGACGGGGAGGCTGTAGTTTGAGAACAGCGCGCTGTAGACGAACCGGCCGGTGACCGGCCTCGTGACGGGGCCGGTGACCCGCACGGAGGTCAGGGTGATGTTCGAGCTGGAGAGGTTGTTGCCGTTCGCGTCGCAGATCCGCAGGCTGAGCACGACCTGGCCCAGCAGGCGGACCGGCCGCGTCGGGTCGTAGAGCAGGCAGATCCGGTACGCCACGTTGTAGGTGACGCTCTTCGTCGACGGGTTGGTGGCGATGTCCTTGGCGTTCACGGTGAACGTGTGCGCGCCGAGGGTCGAGGTGTTGACCGGGTTGCCGTTGGGAACCGTACCGACGCAGCTCGCCAGTCCGGAGGTGGCGTCCGTGCACGAGTAGGACGCGCTGACCGGCTGGCGGTAGAGGTAGGTGCCGGCCGCCGGCCGGACGATGGTGATCGACGGCGCCGCGGTGTCGAGCCGCACGGTGACCGTCTGCGGTGCGGAGGTGTTGCCGGCGTTGTCGGTGGCGGTGTACGTCACCGTGGTCACGCCGTCCGCCGTGATCGGCACGGCGGCGCCGGCGCCCGTCACGTCGGTGGACGCGATCGGCTGGGCGCCGCTCGCGCTGTAGGTGATCTTCTGGACACCGGAGCCGCAGGACCCGTCACCGGCGCTGATGTTGACCGTCGCCGGGCTGGTGGTGTTCCACCCGGCGCCGTTCGCCGACGGTGAGACGCTCGCGGAGGCGGTCGGCGCGGAGGTGTCCGCGTCGTACGTGTACTGGTCGGCGCCACTGGTCGGGCTGGTGCCGTTGGGGGTGGTCACGGTGACGTCCACGGTGCCCCGCGCTTGCGGCGGTGCCTCCGCGGTCAGCTCTTCGGGCCCGGTGACGCTCACGTTCGAGGCGGCTACGGAGCCGAACTTGACGGTGGTGCCGCTCGTCGGGAACTCCGTACCGCGCACCGTCACGGTGTTCACGCACGAGGTCCGTTCGGGCCCGTGGTTCGGGGTGACGCCGGTGACCGTGGGCGGGGACAGCGTGACGCGGTCCATCGCGGTGCCCCAGTCGCCGCCGGCCAGGCCGCCGATCTGCTGGACCGTCCAGGCGTCCTTGGGGTGGCTCGGGTCACGGGCGATGCCCGAGTAGTCGCCCCAGCGGAATCCGGCGGAGTAGGCCTGCGTGCCCGCGGCGTAGAAGTCGCCGACCGTCGTCCCCGGGAAGTTGCCGCCCGGGACTCCGATCGCGACCGCGGTGGGGAACATGCTGGTCGAGGAGGCGGTGAAGCCGGAGAACAGGTCGTCCTCGTCGTTCATCACCACCGACCCGTAGTAGATGTGTCCGCCCACGAGACCGAGGTTGAAGTTGGTCGCCAGGCTCTGCCCCGCACTGGTCGAGATCTGGATGTAGCGCTGGCAGGCACGGGCGGCCGTGTCGCCGGGGGGAGTGCACGAAACGTTGAAGACACCCCAGAGGTGGTCGTTCTGCCAGGCGACCGACAGCATCCGGCTGTCGTTGGTGTCGATGTTGGCGTCGCCGCCGGACGGCTGGGTGGCCACGGGCGGCGGGGCGGCGGCTCCGATGGCGATGGTGTTGTCGCTCTGGCCGACCGGCTGCATCGGATCGCCGGGCACACCGGTGATCGTGACCACGTGCACGTCCGTGCTGCTCTCGCCGTGCCACATCGCGAGCTGGTCGTCGATCCCCGACAGCGAAACGGCGGGGACCACCTGGAACTTGCCCGTGTCGGGCGCGAAGGTCGTGAAGGTGATCGACCCGGCGGCCACCAGCTCCGCCTTGTTGACGACCACGGTCACCACGCCCCGGAACCCGAAGTCGGGATCGCCGGTGTGGGCCCTGTCGTAGTTGTTCCAGCTCAGCGTCACCTTGTTGTTGCTGTAGCCGAGCTTCGGCTGGTCGTGCTGGATGTTCGAGGTGTTGCTGCCGACGTTGTAGCGGGTCCAGGTGCCGTTCGGGTCGTTGTCGTCGCTGACGGCGAGCTGGATCTCGTCACCGCCGGCCGCGTCCGACTCGTAGGAGGCGTAGAAGCGGCCGACCGCCGCGTCGTAGTGCACCCGCGGGTCGGTACCCGTGTTCGTCCCGAAGCCGAAGAAGGCTCCCAGGTCGAAGGGGCTGCCCACGGTGTTGCCGGCCTTGTCGTAGATCTGGGCGCTGCGGTTGATCATCTGGATGATGTACGTGGGCCCCACCGCGAGCTGGGTGTCGGAGGGGATGCGGCTGTTCACGTTCCCGAGCGTCGAGAAGGTCTTCAGCCGTTCCAGCACGGCCGTGTTCGGAACCGCCTTCGGGGACGCGCCGCCCGGGGCCGCCTTCGGGACCAGGCGCGAGGTGGAGACGGGCCTGCTGGGCACCCGCTGCGAAGAACGCGCGAGCTTCGGGGCGGGCAGGAAGGGCTGCGCCTCCTCCCCGGTGGCGCGCTGCGGCTTGGGCAGGGTCCGGGTGTCGACCTGGCCGTCCGGCTGTACCCGCCTCTCCTCCTGGCCCCCGTCGGCCGGCCGCGAGGAACTGCTCGCCCTGGGCGGTACGTTGGGCTGCGGCTCGGCGGTCGCCCCGGCGGCCGTGGCGGCGATGGTCAGCGTCACGGTCAGCGCGACGACCGCCGTGCGCGACCACTCTCGCGCCGCGCGAAGCGCCCGTCGGTTCACTCGGAGACGCGGTCTCGACGACATGGACGCCCCCCTTCCGGTCGCGATGGACGTCCTGCCCCGCGCAGAGACCGACGGCGGGCCGCCGATCTCCTGTAGTTGTCAATGATCACGGGGTGGTGTCTATCGGAAGGGCGCGCCCACCTGCCCCTGTCCACGTCGCCGGGCGCCGTCTACGCCCCTCAATTCCCCCTGCCGGTCTAGCGACTCGCGCGGTGGAGCAGACCCTCAGGCGCCCCACTGCCAGTACAACTCGGGCTGAGCCGGTCCGTCGCAGCTCGCCAGACCCAGCCGGGGGCTGTTGCGTTCGTTCTCGTTCCACCGGGGCAGCAACCGGTCGTTCTGGTAGAGGCACATGTTCCCGGCCCCGGCGAACTTCCAGGCGGTACGCTTCCACGTCGCGCTGTCCCACGGCACGCGCCGCCAATTCTGCGCCGCCCGTGCTGCCCCGCACGCCTCGACCTTGACGTCACGGCCCACCGCGGTCAGACAGTGTTCGCCGTTCAAGCGGGTCCTGATGGTCCCGTCGCTCCTCACATCCCACTTCTGGGCGTCCGAACCATCGCAGTGGGCGATTCGGACGAGACCGGCCGCCCATGAAGCGCCCCGCACGTCGAGGCACTGTTCCGGCACCCTGCCGCCGAACATCGTCGTCCGGCCGATGTCCCCCATGATCTCCCCCGGCCGCGGGGGTCTGTGGCCCTGTGCGTACTGCCTCTGCACCCAACGGCGGTCATCGGCCGGGAAACGCCCCTTGTAGATTTCCCTGGACACGCACACGATTTCACGCGGGCATCTACTGTGCGCGATGTACCACCGGGCGATGTTTTCCTTCTCGGCCTCCTGCGCGTGCGTGAGGTTCCTCTTCAAATGGGCCATGTTGTACCCGAGGAAGGACGTCAGCGGAATTCCGGTGCGGTATGCGACCTGTCTGAAATAGCGCGCCGTGATTCCGTGGTCGCTGTGGTCCACCCGCCCGCTCGTTCCCGCCGAGAACGAAGCGTTGTCATGGTCGAGGGTGAGGATTCTCCCCGCGCGGGCCAGCCGGGCCAGGGAGGAAAGCGTCGCCAGGAGCTGATCCTCGCTGTAGCTCCGGCCGCCCTGGGCCGGGGTGATCGCCTTCTTTTCTCCGTCGAACAGGTGGAGAAGGCTGTCGGGCTCCAGCCCGCGAGGCCCGCCGTCGTACAGCCCCACGAAAGTGAGCCGTACGTCCGGCCCCCTTCCTCGATCCGCAAGCCGGAACGAGCGGATGGTGCGGCCGTCCACCCGTACCTCGTCCAGTTTCCATTGATCGGCTACGCCCGCCATTTCCGCGTACGCCTTGAGGACCCCGTACTCCCTGTTGGCCACATAATTCCGCAGTTCCTGCGGGACCTCCTCATCACCGTCCCCATCGGTGAGGTACACCGTGGTGACGAAGCATCCGGCGCGGATGGTGTCCATGATTTCCGGGTTGATGAAGAAGAGATCGTCATCGGGGTGGGCCACGCCCACGAGGGTGCGCGTACACGGCGTTCGATCTGCGTCGGCCCGGGCGGCGGTGCGGGCGTTGGGGGAACCCGGGGCGATGCAGCTGGTCAGGAGCGTGGCGGCCGCGAGCGAGAGGCCCGCCCGGCCGGCCAGGCCTCCCTTGATCCGTTTGCCCACGGGGCTCTCCTCGTCCTCGCCCTTCTTCGCCACCCGGCCCGCCCTCCGGGTCCACTACTACGCGAGCGGTCCCGTGAGCGCACTCCGGCGCACGCATCCGAGACGAGCGGGAGGGGCGGTCCGGTCCGTCAGGCGCCGCCCAGCAGCTCCAGGAAGGCCGTGGCCGCCGGGGAGGGGCTCTCCCGGCCCCAGATCACGTACTCGGCGCGGGCCGGGGCGTCCGTGACCTCGATCGAGGTCAATGCGGCCAGGCCGGCGGCGTACCCGGGCGGCAGCAGGGCCACGCCCAGGCCCGCGCCGACCAGCCGGGCCAGGTAGTCCGCGTTGGTCACCTCGAAGGCGCCCCCCGGCCCGGATCGTGGATCCGGTCCGAGGGGCGGCCTTCCGGTTCGGGTCAGTTCACCGAGTCGAGCTTCTCGCGCTGCTCCGCCGTCAGTTCGAGTTCCACCGCGCCGAGGTTCTCCTCCAGCTGGGCCACCGAGGAGGCGCCGACCAGCGGGAGCACCGGGATGTCGCCGCCCATCAGCCAGGACAGCACCACCTGGTTGACGGTGGCGCCGGTCTCGGCGGCGACCTCGCGGACCGCCTTCAGACGGGGCTCGGTGCCCGCGTGCTCGAAGCCGGGACCGAGCGGCTTGTCGTCGCGGACGTAGGCGCCGGAGATCAGCGGGGAGTACGAGACCTGCGTGAGCGAGGGGTTGTCCCGCAGGTAGCTGAGCAGGTCACCGCTGACCAGGCCCTGGTTGCCGTCGGGCGAGCGCAGGCTGGGGATGTCGGTGCGCTGGCGGAGGTAGCTGTGGTGGTGCTGGAGCACCTCGTAGCCCGGTACGCCCGCGGCGGCGGCCAGGGTACGGGCCTTCTCCACGCGCCACGCCCAGTGGTTGCTGGCGCCGAGCAGGCCGGCCGTGCCGTCCGCGACGACCTCGGCGAAGCCCCGTACGGTCTCCTCCAGCGGGGTGTTCTCGTCCATGATGTGCGCGTACAGCAGGTGGATGCGCTCGATGCCCAGGCGCTCGCGGCTGCGCTCCGCCGATTCGCGGATGACCTTGGCGGACAGGCCCTCCACGTCACGGCTGAAGCCGCTGGTGGGCTGGTTGGGGCGGGCGCCGAGCTTGGTGGCCACGGTGACCTCGTCGCCGATGCCGCGGCTGCGCAGCCAGCGGCCGACGAGGTCCTCGCTCTCGCCGCCCTGGGTGCCGTTCACCCAGAAGGCGTAGTTGTTGGAGGTGTCGATGAAGTTGCCGCCCGCTTCGACGAAGCGGTCGAGGATCGCGTACGAGGTGGCCTCGTCGACGGTGGTGCCGAAGGTCATCGTGCCGAGGCTCAGCACGCTCACTTCGCGGCGCGTTTCGGGGGCGGTGCCGATGACGCGGTATTTCACTGTGGTGCCTTTCGGTTCAGGGGTGGAGAACTAGGCCGTGGCGGCGGTGGGCCGCGGGAGGTTGGCCAGCAGCTCCGCGATCACGGAGTCCAGGTGGGGTACCAGGTAGAAGTGGCCGCCGGGGAAGGAGCACAGCCGGAAGGGGCCCGTGGTGTGGTCGCGCCAGGCCAGGGCCATGGGCGCGTCCACCCGGGGGTCGATGTCGCCGATCAGGGCGGTGACCGGGCAGTCCAGGGGGTCGGCGCCGGCGAACCGGTAGGTCTCGGTGGCCACGTAGTCGCTGCGCACGGCGGGCAGGATCGCGGCCAGCAGCTCCGGGTGGTCGAGCATCCGGGTGTCGGTGCCGCCCAGCAGCTTCATGTCGGCGATGAGCGTCTCGTCGTCGGCGAGGTGGACGGAGCCCGGCGCGGGCACCGAGGGGGCGCGGCGGCCGGAGACGGCGAGCGCGGCGGGCGGGTGGCCCGCGTCGCGCAGCCGGCAGGCCACCTCGAAGGCGAGCGAGGACCCCATGCTGTGCCCGAAGACCGTGAACGGGCGGTCGAGGAAGGAGCCTTGGAGCAGTTCGGCCGCGATCAGGTCGGCGAGCTCGTGCAGGGACTCGACGCACGGTTCGTCGAAGCGCTCCTGACGGCCCGGGTACTGGACCACCAGGACATCGGCGTGCGGCGCGAGGGCCGCCGAGAACGGGAAGAAGTACGAGGCGTTGCCGCCGGCGTGCGGGAAGCACAGCACCCGCGGCGCGCCGGGCGGCGCGGTGTGGAACCGGCGCAGCCACGGAGTGCCGGTCGGCGCGACCGGGCTCACCGGGCTCACCCGGCTGCCCCGGTTCATCCGGCCCGCCGGACGCGTCCGTTGCCGCCGCGCGCGGGGCGGGCGGTGATGGGGACGTGCTTGTAGCCGGAGACGAAGTTCGAGCGCAGCCGCTCGGGGCGGCCGGCCGGCTGGAAGTCCTCGAAGCGGGTGAACAGTTCGTGGAAGAGGGTCTTCAGGCTGACGCGGGCGACGCTGTGCCCGATGCAGTAGTGCGGGCCGATGCCGAAGGCGAGGTGCTTGTTGGGCTTGCGGCGGATGTCGAACTCGGAGCCGCGCTTGAAGACGCGGTCGTCGCGGTTGGCGGAGCCCAGCCAGACCACGACCGCGTCGCCCGCCTTGATCAGCGTGTTGCGGATCTCGATGTCGCGGGTGGCGTACCGCAGGAAGTGGTTGACGGGGGAGGCCCAGCGGAGGGCCTCCTCCAGGCCGGTGGAGTCGAGTTCGGGATGGGCGGCCCAGTCCTGGAGCACCCCGCCGCCGATGAACTCGGCCATGACGAAGTTGGGTGCGTGCGGGGTGGTGACGTTGGCGCCGAGCAGCAGGCTGTAGCAGTTCGCGACGATCTCGTCGGCGGCCATGTGGCGGCCCTCGAACTCGGTGGAGATCAGCACGCTCAGCAGGTCGTCGCCCAGGTTGTTGCGGCGGAAGCGCACCAGGTCCTGGAAGTAGGCGAACAGTTCGCGGTGGGCGTTCTCCAGGGTGGCCTCGCGGCCGCCCGGATCCTGGTACTCCGGGTCGTCGGCGGCGATGCACACGGTGGTGAGCCGGTTGAGCCAGGCCCAGTCCGCGGTGGGCAGCCCCATCATGGTGCCGGTGACCGACATGGGCATCGCCAGCATGGCCTGGGCGAAGTCGAAGGTGCCGCCGTCGCCGAGCGGTTCGATGAGCGGGACGACCAGGTCGCGGATCATCTCCCGCTGCTGGTCGACCGACTTGATGGCCAGGGCCTTCTTCAGACGGGCCTGCATCGCGGTGTGGCGGGGCGGGTCGGTGGCCGCGAGCTGCTTGCCGCTGGCCGGGTCGTCCAGACCCAGCAGGTCGAGCATGGTGCCGCGCTCGGAGGTGAAGGTGGCGGTGTCGCGCAGGACCTGGTCGGAGTCGTCGAAGCGGACGACGTTCCAGAACCAGCGCTCGTCGTCGACCTGGTGGCGGGTGAGTGTGTCCAGGCTCCGCAGCCGGCGCCACGTGGGATGCGGGTCGCCGTTGCTGTAGAGGTCGGGGTCGACCAGGTCGAGGGTGTCGGCGGGACCGGTGGCCGCCGCGTGCATCGGGCACCCCGGAGGCGGTGTGGCGGACAGTACTGCGGAACGGGACGTGGCGTGGACGGTCAAGGCCCGTCCTCCTTTCGCCGGGGTGGGCGTGGGAGCGGCGCCGGGTCCGCGGCCCTGCCCGCCGGCTCCTGCCCCGGGCCGGCGGGCACGGCCCGCGACGGAGCGCGGGCGGCCGGGGCCACGGGGCGGGGAGAGGCGGAGGGGGCGGGGCGAACGGGGTGACGGGGCCCGCGAGCATCCGGTGAGGTGAACCGGGGCGCGGCCCATCGCGGCGCATGACGGGGAACCAGCCGGTCTGCGCGGTGCGGCGGCCGGGGAAGGCCGAGCACGGGGAGCGTTGCCCGCACAACGTACATGAAGGCACGGGGAAGGTGAAGCGGCCCTCGTCACAGGAGTGTTGCCGGCCGCACCCCGGCGGCCTACTCCGGGCCGTCCTCCAGGAAGCCGCTCTTCGCGATGAGGTAGGCCAGCTGGGCCCGGCTGCGGCTGCCGAAGAGTTCGGCGGCCCAGCGCATGTGGTTGGCGATGCTGCGGGTGCTCATGCCGAGCCGGGAGGCGATGGCCTCGTCCGTGTAGCCGTTGACCATGTGGCGCAGGATCGCGCGGCGGATGTCGTCGGTGAGCAGGGGCGGCAGCCGGCTGCTCGGGAAGTTGCGCAGGGGCGAGGCGCGCTGCCAGGCGTGGTCGAAGATCCCGACGAGGTAGCGGACCACGCCGGGGTGCTCGATGACCAGGGCGATCTCGCTCCGTTCCGAGCTGGGGTCGGGGACGAACGCGATCCTGCGGTCGCAGACGATCAGCCGGTCGAAGACCTCGTCCAGGGTGCGGACCTCGCCGCCGGCCTGGGAGATCTGTTCCACGTACTCCAGCGTGGGCTGGTGCGAGCGGACGGTGTGCTGGTAGATGGTCCGCTGCCGGATTCCGCGGCTCAGCGCGGTCAGGTCGCTGGCCAGTGCCTTGTCGAGGAGTTCCTGCGGACGGCTGCCGCCGGGCTGGGCGGTCAGCAGTTCCTCCTGGCAGGCGTGGACGGTCGCGGAAAGGGTCGCGCTGATGGCGCCCGCGCCCTGGAGCGCCCGGATCAGGTGAGAGTTCCCCTGGCCGTAACTGTCCAGATAGATCTCCTGCGCGCGGGAGATCGACGTGCGGACGGAGGCCAGTGCGTTCTTCTTCTCCTCGATGTCCTGTTCCAGGCGTTCCATACGGCTTCCGGCGGCCAGCCGGGGCGGTATGGGTGCGAGGGTGCCATTCGGCAGGAGTTGGACGAGTCCCAGGTCAAGCAGGCATTGCGGACATTCGCCGGAGGTGGCCCGGCCCTGCAGGGAGTCCGAGTAGTACTGAAGGCCGTCTGCGCAGATCTCGACCCTGTGGCCTTCTGCCGCTATGTCCGTTCCCGTGCACATATTTCCATCCTGCTGGTTCCCGCATTGCACGATCATCCTGCCTGATTTCCGCTGGTCGAAGGGCAATGGCCGCGCATGATTTCGGTGGGGAACCAAGGTCAGGTCTTTACCTCGGCAGACAGAACGATTCAGGAAGCAAGGTACAAAAATGATCAAGAACGCTCTCGGTCTCGCCCTCGCCGCACTCGCCCTTGCCGTCGTCGCCGCGGCCGGTGTCGCCACCGACTCGGCCCCCGCCCGGACGGTCACCGTCGCGGACTCCCAGTGGGGCCCCGCTCCCGCGCCGATCCGCGTGACGAACGACTCCCAGTGGGGCTGATCCCCCTCTCGGCGGGGCTGATCCCCCTCCCAGTGGGGTTGATCCCCCTCTCTCGTACCGCCCCTGACTCCCAGGGGTGTCCGGCGCGCACCGGCCGGACGGCCCCGGTCTAAGGGTCCGCCGATCCGCGGGGCGGGTCGCCCACCAACGCTCCCGCAGATTTCGGAGGTCCATTCGTGCTGCCCGAAGCACCGCACGCACCGTCACGCGCTGATCACACCTGGTATCCGGCCACCCGGGTGCAGCAGGGAATCTGGGTCCTGGACCGGGACGAACTGCTGAGGCCCACTCAGCTGGTGCCCACGGTCGTGGAGTTCACCGGACCGGTGGACCACGGGCTGCTGGTCGCCGCGGTCGGGCGGTCCCTCGCCCGGCACCCCTCGCTGCGGGCACGCTTCCGGCTCGACGTGAAGCGGCGCCAGGTCGAGTACCGGACCGACGGCCCGCCGGCCGAGGCCGGCTTCCTCGACGCACTGGCCGACGGCTGGAGCGAGGAAGAAGTCGACCGCCTCGTCAGGGCGTTGTGCGTCACACCCTTCGACCTCGCCAAGGACGCACCAGCCCGCGCCGAGATCATCCGGATCGGGCCGGAGCGAACCCTCCTCGTGCTGAACGCGCACCACATCGTCGTCGACGGGGTCTCGCGCACGATGCTCCTGGAGGAGATCCGCGACGTCTACCGGGCCGGCCTCGAAGGGGTGGAACCGGTACTGAGCGACCCGCCGCACCCGGCGGCCGTCATCGCCGACCGCACCCCCGAAGAGATCGCGGAGCAGGTACGGGAGGTCGTCGACCGGCTGCGCGGCGCGCCGGCGGAGGTCACGCTGCCCTTCACCCGCCTCGCGCACCAGGGGGGAGAGGCCTCGCTGCTCGGCGCGACCCTGGCCCTGTCCCTCGACGAGGAGACCACCGCGCGGGTCATGGAGGTGGCCACCCAGGAGGGCTGCACCCCCTTCATGCTCGGCGTCGCCCTGCTCGCCGGCACCCTCGCCCGCACCGGCCCCCAGCGCGACTTCCTCATCGCCTTCGCCTGGCCCGGCCGCGACGACCCCGCCACCGCCGACGTCATCGGGATGTTCATGACGACCGTGGTGCTGCGGGCCTCGCTGGAACCGGGGGACACCTGGCGCGACCTGCTGGGCGGCGTACGGATCAACGGCATGGAGGCCTTCGTCGACAGCGACGTCCCCCTCGACGCCGTCTCCGCCGCCCTCAACCCGGACCGCAATGCCCTGTGGCCGCCCCTGTCGCCGGTCCTGGTCAACCTCGACGAGGCCCCGCGGTCGCTGGAGCTGGCACCGGGCGTACCGGCCCGACTGCGCCCGCTCGACCCGATGTTCATCAAGTACGACCTGGCCATGTTCGTCCGGCTGGAGGAGACCGCCGAGGGGCGGCGCCTGGCGCTCTCCCTCGACTACCCGGTCAACGTCTTCGGCCACACCGACGTCTCGCGCTTCCTCAACGCTCTGCGGCACAGCGCCGCGGACCTCGCCACTCTCCCGGAGAATCCCGTGCTCGAAGAGTCCGTAACCGCCACCGCCCTCGCCACCCCGGACCTGGAAGACCCGGCCGCACGCCTCGAACTCGTCCGCTCCATCTGGCGCGAGGTCCTGGAGGCCGACGAGGTCGACGACGACGCCAGCTTCTTCGAGTCCGGCGGCGACTCCCTGCTCCTGGTGCTCCTCGTCGAGCGCCTCGGCCAGCTTTCCGGCCGCGAGGTCCGCACCATGGACCTCTTCCGCAACCCGACCGTCACCGGCCAGGCCGAGCTCATCGCGGGCGCCGCCCAGCCCGCCGCGGCCTCCGCCGGCACCGACCGGGCGGCCCTGCTGAACGCCGCCCGCTCCCAGGGCGCGGAGGCCGCCCGATGACCCCGTCGACGCCCGGGGCCGTGATCCAGGCCGCGGAAGCCCTGGCCGCGGAGATCCTGGGGAGCCCGGACGGGCCCGAGGGCTTCGACACGGAGAGCTTCATCTCCCTCGGCGGCGACTCCCTGCGCGCCATGCGCCTGGCCGCCGTCATCGAGGAGCGCCTCGCGCTGCGCGTCTCGATCCTGGAACTGCTCGGCGGCTCCCCGCTGGCCGAGGTACTGGACGCCGCCGTGCCCGCCGCCCCCGCGGCGCCCGAGCCCGCGCAGGCCCCGGCCGCCGGCGCCGAGCAGGCGCTCACCCCCGCCCAGCGCGGGATGTGGCTGATGGAGCGGGTCGCCGGGGGATCCCCGTACAACCTGGTCTTCCGCTGCTTCATCGAGGGCGGCCGCCTCGACCGCGGCCTGTTCACCAAGGCCCTCGCCGCCACCGCGGAACGCCACGAGGGGCTGCGCAGCGTCTTCCGCGAGTCCACCGACGACGTGGTCCAGGAGATCCTGCCCGTCCACACCCCCGAGCTCGCCGAGTTCACGTACGACGGGCCGGCCGAGGCCTTCGAGGGGTTCGTCCGCCGGGCCAGCGCCGAGCTCGGCCGCCTCCCCTTCGACCTGGCGGCCGAACCCGCCTACCGCTTCGCCCACTACGGCTCCGGCGCGCAGGGCGACGAGCGCTGCGCCGTCGTCCTGGTCGCGCACCACATGGTGCTCGATGGGTTCGCCGTCGGCTACCTGCTGCGCGAGGTCTTCGAGACGTACGCCGAGCTCAGCGACGAGCAGCAGAGCGCCGACCGGGCCCCCCGCGACCCCGGCACCCCGCTGTCCGCGCTCACCCGCCGCCAGGCGGAGACCAAGTCCCGCGGCGCCTGGGACGAGCAGACCGAGTTCTGGAAGCAGCACCTCGACGGTGCCCCCTCCGTCCTCGAACTCCCGGCCGACCGCCAGCGCCCCCCGGTCCAGGACGGCGCCGGCCACCGGCTCGGCCTGGACCTCGGCCCGGCCACGACCGAGCTCGTCACCCGGCAGGCCCGCGGGCTGGGCATCACCCCGTACTCCTTCCTGCTCGGCGCCTTCGGCCTGACGCTCAGCCGCCTCAGCGGCAGCCGCAAGCTGCTGGTGGGCGTGCCCCTGCTGGGCCGCGGCGCCTCCGAGCTCCAGCGGCTGATCGCCGTGGCGGGCAACCTCGTACCGGTCCGCATCGACGTGGACGACGACGCCCGGGTCGGCGACTACCTGCGCGCCGTGCACCACGGCCTGGGCGCGGCCATCGAGGCCGGCGACCTGCCCTTCGAGGAGCTGGTCGCGCGCCTCGGCACCGAGCGGAGCCTCGGCTGCCACCCGCTGGTCCAGGTCTGCTTCGGCATGCACGACCAGCTCGTTCCGCGCGAACTGACCGCCGGAGCGCTGCGGGTACGCGTGGAGGAAGGGCACGGCGGCGGCTCCCAGTTCGACCTCACCATGCTCATCGGCCACGCCGACCCCTCGCTGGCCGGGCACCTGGAGTACGCCACCAGCGTCTGGAACGAGACCGAGGCCCAGTCCTTCGTGTCCGACTTCCGCGCCGCCGTGGAAGAGCTCGCCGCCGCACCCGAGGCGCGGCTGGAGGACATCCGCTGCATCTCCCACGAGGGCCGCGCGCTCCTCGACGAGATCAACGAGAGCGGCCGGGACTTCCCCGCCACCTCGCTGGACGCCCTCTTCCGCGAGGTGGCCGCACGCCGCCCGGGCGCCGTCGCCGTCCGCGACGCCTCGCACACCCTGACCTACGGGCAGCTCGCCGCGGCCGCCGCCGAACAGGCCCGGCTGCTGCGCGCCGCCGGAGTCGGCCCGGGCGACCGGGTGCTCGTCGGCGTCGAACGCTCGGTGGCCGAGGCCGTCGCCGTACTCGGCGTGCAGTGGGCGGGAGCCGCGTACGTCGGCATCGATCCGGCCCTGCCCGACACCCACCTCGCCCGGATCCTGGAGCGGGCCGCGCCGGCCGCCGCGCTGACCGGTCCGGTCGACGCGCCGACCGCGCGCCGCTTCGCCGGGCTGGGCGTCCCGGCGGTGGCCACCTGGGAGCCGGACTGGCAGCCGGGCGCCACGGACGCCGTGCCGACGCCGCCCGAGGACCCGTCCCGGCTGGCCTACGTCGCCTTCACCTCGGGCTCGACCGGGCAGCCCAAGGGCGTCTGCGTACCGCACCGCGCGGTGATCCGCCTGGTCCACGAGGCAGGCTACGTCCGCCTCGGCGCGGGGGAGCGGATGCTGCGGCTCTCCCCGCTCTCCTTCGACGCCTCCACCCTGGAGCTGTGGGGCGCGCTGCTCACCGGCGCCTCCCTGGAGGTCCACCCGGCGGGCCTGGCCTCGCCCACGGAGCTCGGCGCCTTCCTGAAGGAGCGCCAGATCACCGTGGCCTGGCTGACGGCCGGACTCTTCCGGCTGGTCGAGGAGTTCGCCCCCGACTCCCTGGGAGGCCTGCGCCAGCTGCTCACCGGCGGCGACGTGGTCCCGCACGAGCACACCGCCCGCGTGCTCTCCCGCCACCCCGACATCATCATCACCAACGGGTACGGGCCGACCGAGAACACCACCTTCACCACCACCCACTCGGTGGCGCGCGCCTCGGACGTGGACGGTCCGCTGCCCATCGGCCGCCCGGTGCCCGGCACCCGCGTGTACGTACTGGACGCGCGCCGCCGCCAGCTCCCGCCCGGCGCGGTCGGCGAGCTGTACACCGGCGGCGAGGGCCTGGCCGACGGCTACCTCGGCGACGAGGCCGAGACGGCCCGCTCGTTCGGGCAGCTCTCGCCGGACGTCGACGAGCGCCTCTACCGCACGGGCGACCTGGTACGGATCGACACCCGGGGCCGGATCCGGTTCCTGGGCCGCGCCGACGACCAGGTCAAGCTCCGCGGCTACCGGGTGGAGCTGAGCGCGATCAGCGACGTGCTCGCCGGGCACCCCGAGGTGCAGGACGCCGTCGTCCTCGTCACCGACGGGGACAGCGCCGAGAAGCGCCTCGTCGCCGCGGTGGTCCTCGCCGACGGCGCGGCCGTGGACGCGGTCGCCCTGCGGGCCCTGCTGGGGGAGCGGCTGCCGTCCTACATGGTGCCCAACCTGTGGGCCGTGGTGGACCGCCTGCCGGTGACCGCCAACGGCAAGGTGGACCGGCGCGCGCTCGCCGCGGTGGCCGGTCCCGCGCGGAAGGCGGGCGTCGCCGCGGCTCCCGCTGCCGAGCCGGTCGCCGAGCCGGTCGCCGAGCAGACCGTCGCGACGGCAGCCGCGACGGGCGCCGAGCCTGCCGGCCCGGGCCTCGAAGAGCGCATCGCCGAGCTGTTCGCCGAGGTCATCGACAGCCCGGAGCCGGTCACCGGGGTCACCGCCGAGACCGACTTCTTCATGATCGGCGGCAACTCCCTCGGTGCCGTACGGCTGATGCGCAAGGTGAAGTCGGAACTGGGCGCGTCCGTCCGGCTGCGGGACTTCCTGCTCTCCCCGACGCCCGCCGGGCTGCGCGCGCTCATCGAGAAGGCCGCCGTCTGATGGCCCGTACCGCGGCTCCGGTCCCGCCGCCGTCCCTCGTGGACGGCGTGCGGGCCCCGGAGTGGGACGAAGGACTGGACTGCTGGGTCATCGCCGACCCCCGGCTGGCCCAGCAGGTGCTCAACCACCCCGGTTTCGCCTCCGGGACCTTCGAGCGCTCCTTCCAGCTCTACATGACGGACGCGGCCCGCGCCGAGTACCGGGAGCTCACCGAGTTCCTGAGGCTGTGGTTCGTCCAGGCCGACGCCCCCGAGCACATGGCGCTGCGCCGGCCCGTCCAGCGGATGCTCTCCGCCTCCTACGTGCGCTCCCTCGCGCCCAGGATCGAGGAGATCACCGACGAGTGCCTCGACGAGCTCGCCTCGGTGCGTCCGTACGACGTCATGCCGCCGGTCGCCGACGGGATCTCGGGCAAGGTGATGGCCCACGTGGTCGGGCTGGACCTGCCCCCGGTCGTGCTGCACCGGTGGTCGCGGACGCTGTCGCTGTTCATCGGCGCCATGTACCGGCGCGACCACGCGCTGGCGGCCCACCAGGTCATGGTGGAGATGTCCGAGGCGCTCGCCGGCGCCCGGGCGCTGGAGGGCTTCCCGACCGACACAGAGGAGGACCGGGCGCGGACCACCGCGACCTGGGCCATGTGCCTCTTCGGCGGCCTGGAGACCACGGCCTCCCTGCTCGGCTCCACCGTGCTCACCGCGCTCGAAGACCGCGCGCTGTGGGACGCGGTGTGCCGGGAGGTGCCGGGCGCGGTGGAGAACCTCGTCGAGTCCGTTCTGGTGAGCCGGCCGCCGCTGCGGCACCTGGGGCGGGTGGCCGCGTACGACCAGGAGTTCGCCGGAGTGCGGCTCAGCGAGGGCGACCTGGTGCTGGTCAGTCTCACCGGCGAGAACCCCCTGAACGACGCCGATGCCGAGGTCGGCACCGACATGGCGCCGGCCGCGGTCTGCCCGGTGACGGGTGCGGGCGCCGGTGCTGGCGCCGGTGCGGATACGGGTGCCAAGGCGGCGGGCGGCGGGTCGGAGCGGCACCTGATCTTCGGACAGGGACCGCACTACTGCGTCGGCGCCCCGCTGGCCCGTCTGGAGGCGGCCATCCTGCTCCGCCGCCTCGCCCGGCGGTTCCCGCACGCCCGGCTGGCCGAGGAAGCCGCCGTATGGGGGCCCAACCTCAGCTACGTGGGCCTCGACCACCTCTACGTCGACCTGGACGGAGACGCCTGATGTACTCCTCTCCCGCAACCCCCGCAACTCCCGTGACAGAACACGCCGTTGCCGTCGTCGGCATGGCCTGCCGGCTGCCCGGCGCCCGCGACGTCCGCGCGTTCTGGTCGATGCTCCGCGCCGGCCGGGACGGCATCAGCCGCCCCGCCCGCGAGGAACTGCTCGCGCTCGGCGCGGACCCGGAGTACGTGGGCCGGGAGAACTTCGTCGCCGCCATGGGGGTCATCGAGGACTCCCGCCGCTTCGACTGGCCGTACTTCCGGTACAGCCGGGCGGAGGCGGCGGCGATGGACCCGCAGCAGCGGGTCTTCCTGGAGTGCGCGGCCACGGCCGTCGACGACGCCGGCATCGACCCGGCCCGGTTCCGCGGCCGGGTCGGCGTCTACGCCGGGGCCGACCGTTCGGGGGTCGGAAGAAACGATGCGGCACTGAGCGAACTGGCCCGGTACATCGGGCGGGAGAAGGACTTCGTCGCGACCCGCGTGGCCTACAAACTGGGGCTGCGCGGACCCGCGATCACCGTCCAGACGGCGTGTTCGACCTCGCTGACCGCCGTGCACCTCGCGGTGCGCGCGCTGCTGGGCGGCGAGTGCGACGCCGCCCTGGCCGGCGGCGTCACGGTGATGCCGCGGGGCGAGTGGGGCTACCTGTTCGAGCCCGGCGGAATCCTCGCGGCCGACGGGCACTGCCGTCCCTTCGACGCACTCGCGGGCGGGACCGTGCCCAGCGAAGGCGTCGGCGTGGTCGTCCTCAAGCGGCTCGCGGACGCGGTACGCGACGGCGACCGGATCTCCGCGGTGATTGCGGGCACCGCCGTCAACAACGACGGCGCGGACAAGATGGCGTACACCGCGCCGTCCGCGAGCGGGCAGGCCGAGGTGATCCGCGAGGCGCTGCGGACGGCGGGGCTGGCCCCCACCGCGATCGGCCACGTGGAGGCGCACGGCACCGCCACCCGGCTGGGCGACCCCATCGAGGTCCAGGCGCTGAGCGAGGTCTTCGGGTCCGCCACCGACGAGGCCGGCTGGTGCGCGCTCGGCGCGGTCAAGGGCAACATCGGGCACACCGGGGCGGCGGCGGGCGTCACCGGGCTGATCAAGACGGCGCTGATGCTGGAGCACGGAGAGCTCGTCCCGACCGTGCACTACTCCAGCCCCAACCCGCTGCTGGAGCTGGACCGTTCCCCCTTCCGCGTCGCCACCGAGCACCGGCCGTGGCCGGTCCGGGAGGACGGGGCGCCCCGTGCGGCCGCCGTCAGCTCCTTCGGCGTCGGCGGCACCAACGCGCACGCCGTCCTGGTCCAGGCCCCCGAGCGCGCCGTGCGGCCGGCCCGGACCCGGTCTGGCGCGTACGCCGGACCGCACCTGCTGCCGCTGTCGGCCGCGACCCCGGCGGCCCTGGCCCGCCTGGACGAGGACCTTGCCGAGTGGTTCGCCCCGGCTCGAGTCCCTGCCTCCGCTCCCGTTTCCGCCTCCGGTGAGGGCGCGGCGCCGGTGCCCGCCGCCGCCGAGGCCGCGCGGACGCTCGGCGGCCGCCGCAGGCACAAGTACCGCCAGGCCGTGGTCGTCCAGGACGACGCCGAGCAGGCCGTGCAGGCGCTGCGCGCCGCGGCCGCGCGGACCGCGGCCACCGCCGGCGCCCCCCGGACCCTCGGCAAGGTCGCCTTCCTCTTCCCCGGCCAGGGCACCCTCAAGGAAGCCGCGGGAGAAGCCGCGCACCGGCTGCTGCCGGGATTCCGCGCGGCCTTCGAGGAGGTCCGCAAGATCGCGGCCGACGCCTGCGGGGTCGACCTCGCCCCCGTGGTCACCCCGGCCGGTCCCGGCGGCGCGGAGGACTGGTACGCCGACACCGTCCACCAGCAACTGGGCCTGTTCGCCCTCGGGTTCGCCTTCGGTACGCAGCTCCGGGAATGGGGGGTCGAGCCCGCCGCCATGCTCGGCAACAGCATCGGCGAGTACGCGGCCGCCGCCCTCGCCGGGGTGTGGGCCCTCCCGGACGCGGTCGGCGTGGTCCACCTGCGGGCGTGCGCGATGCGCGACGCCGAACCGGGCCGCATGGCCGTCGTCGGCGCCCCGGCCGAAGAGGTCGGGCCCCGGCTGCCCTCCGGCTGCGGCGTCACCGTCGCCGTCCGCGGCAACGGAACGGTCGTACTGTCCGGCAGCGAGCCGGCCATGAGTTCACTCCTCGCGGGGGAGGCCCTCCAAGGGCTGCGCGTCACCCCCGTACACACCCGGCGAGCCTTCCACTCGCCGGCCATGGACCCGGCAGCCGAGGCGGTGCGGGCACATCTGTCGTCGATGCCCTCCCGCCCGCCGCGGCTGCCGTACATCTCCAACACCACCGGCGACTGGGCCGACCCGGACACGGCGGGCGCGCCGGAGACCTGGGCCGCGCACCTGCGCGAGCCGGTGCTGCTCGACACGGGGACCGCCACGCTGCTGGCCTCCGGCTGCACCACCTACGTGGAGCTCGGACCGGGCGGGTCGATGACCGGCTCGCTGCGCGGCGCCCCCGGCTGGGACCCCGCCCACCGCACTGTGCGCCTCGCCCCGGGCGGCCGGACCGACGCCGGGACCGGGCTGCTCGAAGCGCTCGGCACCCTCTGGGAACTCGGGGTCGACGGGGCCCTGGAGACCGCGCACGAGACGCGGTACGCCGACGAGGGCGACCGGCCGGTGCGCTGCTCCCTCCCGGCCCACCCGTTCCTGGGCGAAGACCCCGAAGCGCTCCTGGAGGCGGCCGCCGTACGATCCGCTCCCGCGGCCCCTGCCGCCGCCGCCCCGGCCCGTACGGTCACACCCGCCCCGGCGGTGGCGCCCGTACCGGCCGCCGCGTCGGGAAGCGGGCAGCTGCGGGCGGTCCTCGAAGAGGCGTGGTGCCAGACCCTCGGGGTCGCCGCCGTCGCGGACGACGACGACTTCTTCACCCTCGGCGGGGAATCGCTCCTGGCGCTCGCGCTGACCACCGCCGTACGGGAGCGGACCGGCGCCGAGGTGTCGGTCACCGAGTTCTCCCTGACGGGAACCTTCGGCGGGCTCGTCGGGCTCACCGAGCGGCAGTTGCCCGCCGCGCCCACCGCCGCCACGGCCATCACGCCCGCCGTCGGCGCGGTGACCGCGGCGCCCCGGCCGGCCGCCCCGGTCACCCTGCGGGCGGGAGGCGGCCGCCCCCTCTTCCTCGTCTCCGACGCGAGCGGCAACGCCCTGCCCTACCGGGCGCTGGCCGCGCTGATCGCACCGGAGGGCGACCGTCCGGTACTCGCCCTGGAGCAGTCCGCCGGCACCGGGCGCGGCGGCCCGCGTTCCATCGAGGCCATCGCCGCGGCCCACGTCGCCACCCTGCTGCACGCCCGGCCGGCCGGACCCTTCACCCTCGGCGGCTGGTCCTTCGGCGCCGTCGTCGCCCACGAGACGGCCCGCCAACTCGCCCTCCAGGGGCGCGAGGTGGACCTGCTCGTCGCCCTGGACGGCTACGTGCCCGACACCGGGCGGCTGCCCGTCGCGGCGGCCCCCGACTTCCTGCTCGGCGGGGCGCGGGCCGGGCTCGACGCCCTGCTCCAGGTCGGCCCGCTGGCCGCGCTGCACCGCCGCAGCCCCGAACTTCGCCGGCGGTTCCTCGCCGGCCAGGCGGCCGTACTGGGCTACCGGCCGCGCGCCGTCGCCTGCCCCGCCGTGCTCTTCAAGGCGGACAGCGGCCCGGCGGGCGCCGCCCGGCTGGAGACCCGGCTGTCCGGCCTCTACCCGGCGGGCCTGCGGGTGCGGCCGGTGGGCGGAAACCACTGGTCGATGCTGACGCCGCCGCACGTCGGCCGGCTCGCCGCGCACATCAGCGAAGCACTGCCGGCCGAGATCCGGTCCGCAACGCACAACGAGAGGAAGCACCCATGACGGTCTCGGAGAAGCCGCCCGGCACGGAGACGGCGCCCCAGGAGGCGGCGCCGCAGGAGACGGCCCCGCAGGAGACGGCCCCCCAGGAGGCGGCGGCCCCCGTGGAGAAGCCGCTGCTGCGCAACAAGGACTTCCAGTTCCTGTGGACCAGCGAGGCGTTCGCCGCGATGGCCAAGGAGACGGCGGAGGTGGCCTACCCGCTGCTCATCCTGGCCACCACCGGCTCCGCCTTCTACGCGGGTGCGGTCGGCTCCGCCCAGCTGATCACCACCAGCGTCATGTCCATCGTCGGCGGCACCCTCGCCGACCGGATGGACCGCCGGCTGCTGCTGATCGCCTGCAACCTCGTCCGGGTGGTGCTGCTCGGCCTGTTCTGCCTGATGATCTTCGCGGACCAGGTGAACTACCCCGTCGTCTTCGCCATCGCGGTCGGATCGGCGGTGTGCCTGGGCATCTCCAACCCGACCGGGCTCGCCGTCATCAAGCAGCTCGTACCGCCCTCCCAGCTCACCCAGGCCACCGCCCAGAACCAGATCCGCTACTTCGCGGCGACCATGGGCGGACCGCCGATCGGCGGCTCCCTCTTCGGCGTCGCGCGGGCGTTCCCCTTCATGAGCGCCGCGATCGGCTTCCTCGTCTCCACCGTGCTGATGCTCTTCATCCGCAAGCCCCTCAAGGTGGAGCAGGCCGCCCCCGGCGAGAAGCGCAACACCGCCGAGGGCTTCCGCATCCTGGCCAAGCAGCCGGTCCTGCGCCTCCTGATCCTCTGGATCATGGGCTCGAACATGGCGTTCACCCACTCCGGCGTCTTCCTGGCGCTGATCGCCACCGCCGAGAGCCGCGGCGCCTCCTCCACCTTCACCGGCCTGCTGCTGTCCATCGCGGGACTCGGCGGTCTGGCCGGCTCCCTCATCGCCGGCCCGGTCATGAAGAAGTTCCGCCCCTCCACGCTCTTCCTGGCCGCCGCCTGGATCGGCCCGGTCGCCGCCATCCTGCTGGCCAACGTCTCGGGCCTGATCCCGCTCGGCCTGATCGTCGCCTGCGTCTTCCTGCGCGGCCCGATCACCAGCGCGCTGTTCCTCGCCTACCTCGCGGCGATGGTCCCCGACAAGGCGCAGGGCCGCGTACTCGGCGCCGTGATGTTCATGTCGATGATCGCCGCCCCGGTCGGCGTGTTCCTGATCGGCACCATCTTCGACCAGGCGGGTCCGGTCTGGGTGTTCACCACCATGGCCGTGATCTCCGGCCTGGCCGCCCTGCCCACCCTCAGCCCGCTCATCCGCAAGCTCGCGCCCCCGGAGGCGTACACGGACACCGCGGTCACCGCGGACGCCGACACCTCCGACGCCTCCGGCGCCCAGACCAAGTAAGGAGAATCCCCATGACGACCGAGCTGCCCGTCACCGGTGAACAGCTTCCCCCCGAGTTCTTCACCGCCCCCGAGGGCGGGGACATCCACTCCGGCAACACCCGGCTGCGCGCTTCCGGCTGCCCCGTCCGGGCCATCAACTACCCGGTGGGCGGCGAGGGTTACGTCGTCGCCGACTACGAGACCGCCCTCAAGGGGTTCAGCGACCCCCGGCTGTCCAAGCGCATCGACAACGCCCCCGCCTGGTTCCGCGACCTGGTCAAGGACGCCAGCCCCGTCCTGATCAGCAACATGCTGACCGCCGACCCGCCGGAGCACACCCGCCTGCGCAAGCTGGTCAGCCGCGCCTTCGTGCCGCGCCGCATGGAGGTGCTGCGCCCCCGCATCCAGCAGATCACCGACGAGCTCATCGACGCCTTCCCGGCGGAGGGCGAGGCGAACCTGATGGAGTTCGCGTTCTCCCTGCCCATGCGGGTCATCTGCGAGTTCCTCGGGGTATCGGTCGAGGACCGGCCGCAGCTGCACTCCTGGGGCAACTGGCTCAGCGGGGCCCCGTACCCCGACGCCGAGTCCAACGAGAAGCTCAAGGACGCCAGCGAGAACATCGAGCGCTACCTCCTCGACCTGCTCGCCGACCGCCGCGCCAACCTCGGCGACGACCTGGTCAGCATCCTGCTCCGGGCCGCCGACGAAGAGGGCCGGTTCACCAACGACGAGCTGGTCTCCACCCTCGTCCTGCTGATCATCGCGGGCCACAAGACCACCGCCAACCTCATAGGCAACGGCACCCAGGCCCTCCTGACCCACCCCGACCAGTTCGAACTGCTCCTCAACAAGCCGGAGCTGGCCGACTCGGCGGTCGAGGAGTTCCTGCGCTTCGAGTCCCCCGTCTACCGGGGCACCCTGCGCGTCGCCGCCGAGGACATGGAGCTGGGCGGCTGCCCGATCCCCAAGGAGAGCTTCGTCCACCTCCTGATGGGCTCGGCCAACCGCGACCCAGAGGTCTTCGAGAACCCCGACGAGCTGGACATCACCCGCACCGCCAACCGCCACCTGGCCTTCGGCCAGGGCCCGCACTTCTGCGTCGGCGCGCCGCTGTCCCGGGTCGAGGGCCAGATCGCCTTCACCACCCTGCTCCGCCGCCTGCCGGGCCTGCGCCTCGCCGTCCCCGCGGAGGAGCTCCAGTGGCTCTTCGACAACTCCACCAGCCGCGGCCTGGTGTCGCTGCCCGTCCGGTACGACGCCCGCCTCGCCGCCGACACCCCGCAGGATGCCTGACATGTCCGATCGCACCACACTCGTCTGCCTGCCCTTCGCCGGAGCCGGCGCCTCCTTCTACCGGCCGTGGCAGCGCCTGGCCGACGAGCACGGGCTGGACATCCTCCCGCTCCAGCTCCCGGGCCGGGAGCGTTTGATCGACGAGGAGCCGTACCGCGACGCCGCCACCGCTGCCGACGGCCTGCTGGCCGACCTGCTCGCGGCCTTCGCCGACTCGCCGCGGCCGTACCGGATCGCCCTCTTCGGCCACAGCCTGGGCGCGGTCCTCGCGTACGAACTCGCCCGTCGGCTCGCCGGGACCCCCGGGGTCACCCTCGCGGGCCTGTTCGCCAGCGGCTCCCCGCACCCGGCCGAACAGCGCGAGCGCCGGGCCACCGGCCTGGACGACGACGCCTTCCTGGCACGCGTCAACGAGTTCGCCGGATACACCCACGAGGCCCTCCAGGACCCCGAGATGCGCGAGCTGATCCTGCCCACCCTGCGCGCGGACGTGGAGATGCACGAGTCCTACGTGCCCGCGGACACCGAGCCGCTCACGGTCCCAGTCACCTGCCTGCGCGGCGCCGACGACACCCTCGTCAGCCGCGCCGAGGCCGCCGCCTGGGAGCGTACGACCGCCGGCGCCTTCCGCGCGGTCGAGCTGCCCGGCGGGCACATGTACCTCGCCGATCGCGCGCCCGAGCTCCTGCGCGTCGTCGCCGAGGACCTGAACCGCGTACGGGAGGAACAGTGCGTCTGACCGGGAAGACCGTACTGATCACGGGCGCCGCCCGCGGCCTCGGCCGCGCCACCGCAGTGGCCTGCGCCGCCGAGGGCGCCGACCTGGTCCTGCTGGACCTGTGCGGGGACCTCGACGGGGTCCCCTACCCGCTGGGCACGCGGGGACAGCTGGAGCACACGGCGACGCTGTGCCGCAAGGACGGCGCCGCCGTGCTCACCGCCCCCTGCGACGTACGGGACCTGTCCTCGGTGGAAGCCGCCGTGGCGCTCGCCGAGGAGCGGTTCGGGCACATCGACGCCGTCGTCAACAACGCAGGGATCGCCGCGCCTTCGGGGAAGACCGCCCACGAGATCACCGAGGACGAGTGGGCGCTCATGATCGACGTCGACCTGTCCGGGGCCTGGCGCGTGATCCGCACGGTCGGCCGGGCGATGAGCGCCCGCCGCTCCGGCAGCATCGTCAACATCTCCTCGACGGCCGGACTGGTCGGCTACCGGCACTTCGCCGGCTACGTCGCCGCCAAACACGGCCTGATCGGGCTGACCAAGGCCGTCGCCCTCGACTACGCGCCCACCAAGGTCCGGGTCAACGCCGTGTGCCCCGGCTCGGTGCGCGACGACTCCGGCGCCGAGGGCCGGATGCTCGCCGAGATCGCCCGCGCCCTGGAGGTACAGGTCGGGGAGCACGAGCAGACCTTCACCGAGGCCCAGCCGATGAACGCGCTGATCGAGCCGGAGGACGTCGCCGCGGCCGTGGTCTACCTGGTTTCGGACGACTCCCGCCAGGTGACCGGCTCGGTCCTGACCGTGGACGGCGGATTCACCGCGCGCTGAACGGGCGCGACCCCAGAGAGGCGACCGCTGTGAAAAGTCGCTGTGAAAAGTCGCTGTGAGAGAGGGAGGACACCCCGTGGTGGGTGAGCAGTGCCACGCCGTACAGATCCGGCTGAGCGGACCCGAGGCCGACACCGAGAGGCTGGCCGCCCGGCTGGCCGCCTTCGGACCCTGGCGGCTCTGGACGGACGACATACCGGCCGGCTCCGAGGACCCGGCGGCGGCCCGCCGCCGCACGGCCGAGCTGAACCGGCCGACGCCGAGCGTCCGCGCCGTCCTGCTCCGCCACCGGGACGGCGTCGCCGACCTGGTGGTCGTCGCGCACCGGGCCGTCCTGGACCGGACCGGCCTGGCCCGGCTGGCCGAGGCCCTGGCGGCTCCCGCCGGGGCGGCCGCCGCCGAGGGACCCGGGCCGCGGGCGGCGGGGCTGCCCGCCGCCGGGGCCGTCGGGGCCGTCGTGGCCGTCGGAGTCGAGGCCGCGCCGGACTGGGGCGGCGGGACGCGCGGGGACTTCGGCTGGGACACCGGGTCCCTCGACCTGCCCGCCGACGGCGCGGAGCCCACGGACACGGGCACGGGCACGGGCGCGGACACCGACGGCTGGCTGGCCGCGCTCGCGCTCACCCTCCAGCGGTACGCGGGCCACGGCGCCCCGGACGGCGCCGTCGTCGCCACCGACCTGCGCGGCGCGCTGGAACTCGCCCTGCCCGCCGGGGCCTCCCTCGCGGACCTGCGGACCGCCGCACGCGCCGCGGCGGCCGTGGACCGGCCCGTGACGGCCGGCCTGATCGAACCGGCCGCCGCCGACCGGACCAACGCCGACCGGGCCGGCGCCGCCGCGAGCGGTCTCGACGCCGACCGCTACCTGCCCTGCCTGGCGCCGCCGTTCCCGCTGACGCTGGCCCTGCTGCCGCTGCCCTCCGGCGGAGCACGGCTCTGGTGGTCCGCGCGGCGGAGCCACTTCTCCGCCGGGACCGCCGCAGCCTTCGTACGGCATCTCGCGCACCTGTACGGACAGCTCGCGCGGGCCCCGCACACCGCGGCCGCCGAAGCCGAGCTCCTCGACGCCGCCGAGCGCGAGCGGATCGCGCGCCTCGGGCGGCCCGCGCAGGCCCTGACCGGCGAACCGGACCGGCTCACCGACGCGTTCGCCCGCGTCGTCGCCGCGACCCCGGACGCCACCGCCGTCAGCGACGGGGACACCTCCCTCACCTACCGCGAGCTCGATGCCCGCGCCGAGCGGCTCGCCCACGGTCTGCTCGCCCGCGGCGTCACCCCGGGGGACCGCGTCGGCATCTGCCTGGAGCGGACCACCGAGCTCGTCGTGGCCATGATCGGCGCACTCAAGGCGGGCGCGGCCTACGTGCCCACCGACCCGGCCTACCCCGCCGACCGGCTCGCCCACACCGCCCAGGACGCGGGCCTCGCGCTCGTGATCACCCGCGCCCCCGAGTACCCCGCCGGGGCCGGCACCGCCGTCACGCCGGACGAGCTGGCCACCGCGCCCGCCCACCCGCTCCCGGCCGCGGGAAGCCCGGACGACCCCGCGTACGTCATCTACACCTCCGGCTCCACCGGCCGCCCCAAGGGCGTCGTCGTCCCGCACCGCAACGTCGTCGCCCTCATCGACGCCACCCGCGAGGAGTACGGCCTCGGCCCCGACGACACCTGGACCTTCTTCCACTCCGGCGCCTTCGACTTCTCCGTCTGGGAGATCTGGGGCTGCCTGCTCACCGGCGGCCGCCTCGTGGTCGTCCCGTACCTCGTCTCCCGCGAGCCGGAGGCCTTCCGCGACCTGCTGCTCCGCGACCGGGTCACGGTCCTGAGCCAGACGCCCTCGGCGTTCTCCCAACTCCTGGAGACCGACCACGCCCCGCTCCCCGTGCGCCTGGTGGTCTTCGGCGGCGAACCGCTGGACGCCAGGATGCTGCTGCGCTGGTTCGACGCTCACCCCGAGAGCGGCTGCCGCATGGTCAACATGTTCGGCATCACGGAGACGACCGTGCACGTCACCGCGCAGACGGTGACCCGCGAACTCGCCCTCGCCGGCTCGCGCTCCGTCGGCCCGGCCCTCCCCGGCTGGCACCTCTACGTGATCGACGCGCGGGGCCGCCTCGTCCCGCCCGGGGTGACCGGCGAGATCTGCGTCGGCGGCGCCGGGGTGGCCCTCGGCTACCTGGGACAGCCCGAACTCACCGCCGCCCGCTTCACGTCGGACCCGTACGCCGATGGGCGCCGCTACCACAGCGGGGACCTGGGGCGGCTGCGCCCCGACGGAACCCTGGAGCACCTCGGCCGGATCGACAGCCAGGTGAAGATCCGCGGCTTCCGCATCGAGCTCGACGAGATCCGCTCGGTGCTCCTGGAGGACCCCGACGTCCGCGCCGCGGCCGTGATCGTCCGCCGCGACGACCCCGACGACCCGGCGTCCGCCCGGCTCGACGCCTACGTGGTCCCCGCGGACCTGGACACCACCGGCGTCCGCAAGCGGGCCGCCGGGGTCCTGCCCGGGTACATGCTCCCCTCGACCGTCACCGCGCTCGACACCCTCCCGCTCACCACCAACGGCAAGCTCGACGCCGCCCGCCTCCCGCTGCCCGCGCGCACCGCGGCCCCGGTGCCCCGGCTCGCCGCCACCGGCGCCGGCGGGGAGGTGGACCGCGCCGCCGTCCTCCAGGAGATCTGGACGACGATCCTCGGGATCCCGGTCGGGCTCGACGACGACTTCTTCGAGCTCGGCGGCAACTCCCTCTTCGCCGTCCGCATCAGCGCCGCGCTGCGCGCCCGCGGCCTGCCCGCGATCCCGCTCCGCGACCTGTTCCGCACGCCCACCATCCGGGCCCTGGCCGGAACCGGCGACCATGGATGAGCGCCTCCTGGACGGCCGGGAACCCCGGACGGGCAGGGCCCCGCAGGGCCGCGAGGTCACCCTCTGGTGGCTCGACACCACCCGGGAGGTGGTCGGCGGCCACCGGGTGGAGAGCGCGGACGACCTGCTCGACGAGTCGGAGCGGTGCCGGGCGGCCCGGCTGCGCCGCCCCGGCGACCGCCACCGCTACCGCGCCGCCCACATAGGGCTGCGGCTGATCCTCGGCGGCTACACCGGCCTGGACCCGCGCTCCGTGCCGGTCACCCGCGAGGACTGCCCCTGCTGCGGGGAACCGCACGGCCGCCCCGCCCTGGAGGGCGGCGGTCCGCACTTCTCCCTGTCGCACAGCGACGACCTGGCGCTGATCGCCGTCTCGGGGGTGCCGGTCGGCGCCGACGTGGAGGGGGTCCCCAGAGCGGGCATCGCCGAGGAACTGCTCCCTTCCCTGCACCCGGACGAGAACAGCGCCCTGCGCGAGCTGGCCGACGCGCGTCGGCCGAAGGCGCTGGCCCGGCTCTGGAGCCGGAAGGAGGCCTACCTCAAGGGCACGGGCGTGGGTCTGGCCTACGGCTTCGCCGACCCGTACGTCGGCATCGCGGACGCCCCCGCCGAGATCAGCGGTTGGACCCTCCTCGACGTGACGGCGCCCCCGGCCTACGCCGCCGCCATCGCCCTGAGCGCGGTCTGAGAGGACCGCGGGCCTCAGACGGGGAGCCCCGTCGGTTCCTTGATGCGCTTCATGATGATCTGCGAGTTGACCTCGGTGACCCCGGAGAGGGCGGTCAGCTTTTCGATCCAGAGGCGCTCGTACGCGCGCAGGTCCGCGACCGCGATGCGCAGCAGGCAACCGGGACTGCCGAAGAGGCGGTAGGCCTCGATCACGTCGGGGATGTCCTGGAGGGCCGCCTCGAAGGCTTCCACCGCTTCGCGGTCGCGGCGGACCTCCACCGAGACCAGTACCTCGAACCCGCGGCCCACCGCCTCGGGGTCGATCACCGCGCGGTAGCCCTGGATGACCCCGTCCTGTTCGAGCTGGCGCACCCGGCGCATGCAGGGTGAGGGGGTCAGGCCCACGCGCTGGGCCAGCTCCTGGTTGCTGAGCCGGCCGTCGGCCTGGAGCTCGCGCAAGATATCTCTGTCGATGGCGTCCATTGCGCAATTATTGCTTAGCCCGTGTTACAGGAGGGGGTCAAAGTAGCAATCGTATTGCGCGTAGATCGGCCTACCATTGCCTTTTGTAGAAAATATGTACGAGCTTGTGCATGAGGGAAGGGCGGCCGACGTGGGACGCATCGTCGTCATCAGTACCGGCGGAACGATAGCCAGCCGCTGGCAGGGCTCCGGCTTCGCGGCCGATGCCGACGGGGCCGAGGTCATGGCGACCGCGCCGCTGCCCGAGGGCGTAACCGTCGAGGTCGTTGACCTCTTCAGTGTGAACAGCCCCCGGCTGACCACCGCCCACCAGCTGACCCTGCTGCGCACCGTGCACGAGGTGCTCGCCGACCCCGGCGTCGAGGGCATCGTGGTCACCCACGGCACCGACACGCTGGAGGAGTCGGCGTTCTTCGTCGACCTGCACCACCACGACGCGCGCTCGGTCGTCTTCACGGGTTCGCAGCGGCCCATGGGCGCGGCGGACGGGGACGGCCCCGGCAATCTCTACGACGCCCTGCTGACCGCGGCGACCACGCGCGGCCTCGGCGTCCTGATCGCGTTCGCCGGGCGGGTCCACGCGGCGCGGGGGACCGTGAAGGCGCAGGCGGTGGCGCTGGACGCGTTCGCCGACCCTTCGAAGGAACTGCTGGGCAAGGTCGGCTTCGGAAAGGTCACCGTGCTGCGGACCCCGGTCCGGCCGGAGCCGCTGGCGCTGCCGGGCATGCCGGAGGTTCCGCCGCGGGTGGACGTGGTGATGCACCACACGAGCGGCGACCCGGTGCTGCTGAACGCCGCGGTGGCGGCGGGGGCGAAGGGCATCGTGCTGGTCGGCACGGGGGCCGGCAACGCGACCCCGGAGATCGTGGAAGCGGTGAAGGCGGCGATCGCGGCGGGCGTGCTGGTGGCGCTGACCACGCGGGTCGCCGCCGGCCCGGTGACGGAGATCTACACGCACGGCGGCGCGGTGGACCTGGTCGCGGCCGGTGCCGTGCCGACGGGGACGCTGCGGGCGCCTCAGGTGCGGGTCGCGGTGCTCGCGGCGTTGCTCGCCGAGGAGGAGACCGCGGCGCAGGTGCGGGTGCTGCGGCAGGCGTTGGCCACGGACGGGCCGGTGCTCGTAGCCGCCTGAGCCGGTGTCGCCGGGGCTCTGCCCCGGACCCCGCGCCTCAATCTCCCCCAGCTACCGCTGGGAGGTGCCCCCGGGCGGGGCTGGATGGTGCGGCGGGGCTGGAAAATGCCGCCAAGAGCCGGTCCGCCGCCAGGGTCGGGGTCAGGGTGCCCTCGCGTACGGCCGATTCCAGGGCCGGCGCGAGGTCCCGTACCGCCGGGCTGGAGCGCAGGCGTTCCAGGAGTTCGTCGCGGACCATCGACCAGGTCCACTCCACCTGCTGGGCCGCCCGCTTCGCCGTGAGGCGGCCGTTCCGGTCCAGGAGCAGCCGGTGCTGCTCCAGGCGGTTCCACACCTCGTCCAGGCCCTTCGACTCCCGCGCGCTGCACGTCAGGACCGGTGGGGTCCAGGCGGCGTCGGCCGGGTGCATCAGGCGCAGCGCGCTGGAGAGCTCGCGGGCCGCCGACTTCGCGTCGCGTTCGTGCGGGCCGTCCGCCTTGTTGACGGCCAGGACGTCGGCGAGTTCGAGGACGCCCTTCTTGATGCCCTGGAGCTGGTCGCCCGTACGGGCCAGGGAGAGGAGCAGGAAGGAGTCGACCATGCCGGCGACCGTGGTCTCCGACTGGCCGACGCCGACCGTTTCGACGAGGACCACGTCGTAGCCCGCCGCCTCCATCACGATCATCGATTCCCGGGTGGCCTTGGCCACGCCGCCCAGGGTGCCCGCCGAGGGGGAGGGGCGGACGAAGGCCGCCGGGTCCACCGACAGGCGTTCCATCCGGGTCTTGTCGCCCAGGATGGAACCGCCCGTACGGGTCGAGGAAGGGTCGACGGCCAGGACCGCCACCCGGTGGCCCAGCCCCGTCAGCATCGTGCCGAACGCGTCGATGAACGTGGACTTGCCCACGCCCGGCACCCCGCTGATGCCGATCCGGCGCGCCCGCCCCGAGTGCGGGAGGAGCTCCGTCAGCAACTGCTGGGCCAGCGGCCGGTGGGCGGGCAGGGTGGACTCGACGAGGGTGATCGCGCGTGCGATGAACGCGCGCTTCCCGTCGAGGACACCCTTGGTGTAGGTCTCGATGTCGATCCTGGGCACGGCGGCTACAGCTCTAGGCCCAGATCCGCGGCCAGCCGCGTCACCAGGTCGTGCGCCGCGTCCGGGATGACCGTGCCGGGCAGGAAGACCGCCGTCGCGCCCATCTCCAGCAGGGTGGGGACGTCCGCCGGCGGGATGACCCCGCCCACCACGATCATGATGTCCTCCCGGCCCTCCTCCGCCAGCTGCCGGCGCAGTGCCGGTACGAGGGTCAGGTGGCCGGCGGCCAGCGAGGAGACGCCCACCACGTGGACGTCCGCCTCGACGGCCTGGCGGGCCACTTCCTCCGGGGTCTGGAACAGGGGGCCGACGTCCACGTCGAAGCCCAGGTCGGCGAAGCCGGTCGCGATCACCTTCTGGCCGCGGTCGTGCCCGTCCTGGCCCATCTTGGCGACCAGGATGCGCGGGCGCCGTCCTTCCGCCTCCTCGAAGCGGTCGACGAGCGCGCGGGTGCGCTCCACGGACGGGGACTCGCCTGCTTCGGTTCGGTACACACCCGAGATCGTACGGATCTGGCTGGAGTGCCGCCCGTACACCTTCTCCAGTGCGTCCGAGATCTCACCGACGGTCGCCTTCGCGCGCGCCGCGTCCACCGCGAGCGCGAGGAGGTTGCCCTCGCCGCGCGAGGCCGCGTTCGTCAGCGCCCGCAGGGTGTCCTGGGTGAGTGCCTCGTCGCGCTCCTCGCGCAGCCGGCGCAGCTTCTCGATCTGCTGCGTGCGCACCGAGGAGTTGTCGACCCGCAGCACGTCGATCTGCTCGTCGGTCGCCACCCGGTACTTGTTGACGCCGATCACCGGCTGGCGGCCCGAGTCGATACGGGCTTGCGTGCGGGCGGCGGCCTCCTCCACGCGGAGCTTCGGGATGCCCGCGTCGATGGCCTGCGCCATGCCGCCGGCGGCCTCGACCTCCTGGATGTGCTGCCAGGCCCGGCGCGCGAGATCGTAGGTCAGCTTCTCCACGTAGGCGCTGCCGCCCCACGGGTCGATGGACCGGCAGGTGCCCGACTCCTGCTGGAGCAGCAGCTGGGTGTTGCGGGCGATGCGCGCCGAGAAGTCCGTCGGCAGGGCCAGGGCCTCGTCGAGGGCGTTGGTGTGCAGGGACTGGGTGTGGCCCTGGGTGGCCGCCATCGCCTCGATGCAGGTGCGCGTGACGTTGTTGAAGACGTCCTGGGCGGTGAGCGACCAGCCGGAGGTCTGCGAATGGGTGCGCAGCGACAGGGACTTGGCGTTCTTCGGGTCGAACTGCTTGACCAGGCGCGCCCAGAGGAGGCGGGCCGCGCGCAGCTTCGCCACCTCCATGAAGAAGTTCATGCCGATCGCCCAGAAGAACGACAGGCGCGGGGCGAAGGCGTCCACGTCCAGCCCGACGGCCTGTCCCGCCCGCAGGTACTCCACGCCGTCGGCGAGGGTGTACGCGAGCTCCAGGTCGGCCGTGGCCCCGGCCTCCTGGATGTGGTAGCCGGAGATCGAGATGGAGTTGTAGCGCGGCATGTTCTGCGAGGTGAAGGCGAAGATGTCGGAGATGATCCGCATCGAGGGCTTCGGCGGGTAGATGTAGGTGTTGCGGACCATGAACTCTTTGAGGATGTCGTTCTGGATGGTCCCGGCGAGCTTGTCGGGGGAGACGCCCTGCTCCTCCGCCGCCACGATGTAGAGGGCGAGGACCGGCAGCACCGCGCCGTTCATCGTCATCGACACCGACATCTTGTCCAGCGGGATCCCGTCGAACAGCTGGCGCATGTCGTAGATCGAGTCGATCGCCACGCCCGCCATGCCGACGTCGCCGGTCACGCGCGGGTGATCGCTGTCGTAGCCGCGGTGCGTGGGCAGGTCGAAGGCCACCGACAGGCCCTTCTGCCCGGACGCGAGGTTGCGCCGGTAGAAGGCGTTGGACTCCTCGGCCGTGGAGAAACCGGCGTACTGCCGGATCGTCCAGGGCTGGTTGACGTACATCGTCGGGTACGGGCCGCGCAGGTACGGGGCCACGCCCGGGTACGTCTGGAGGAAGTCCAGGCCCTCCAGGTCCCGGCCCGTGTACAGCGGCTTCACGCCGATGCCCTCGGGGGTCTCCCACAGCAGCTCGGCGGCGCCGGAGCCGGTGGACTCCTTCAGGGCCGTGCGCCACTGGTCCTCGGAACCGGACGCGGGGGCCCCGCCGGTCAGCGCGAGTTCGGAGAAATCGGGGATCCCTGTGCTGCTCAAGACGACACTCCCATCCGGTCGAGTACGCGGGACAGCACGGCGACCGCGTCGCAGCCGGCGAAGACGTACTCGTCCACGGCCGCCGCGGCGGTGCCGGGCTTGCCGGCGAGAAACACGGTCGTCGCGCCCGCCGCGCGCAGGGCCCCGGCCACCGCCACGGCCTGCTCCTCGTACAGCGCGTCGCTGGAGCACAGCACCGCCGTGCCGTCCGCGCCGCTCGCGGCGTAGGCGGCCGCGGCCGTCTGCGGGGTCACCGACACCGGGTCGTGGACCGGGGTGACGCCGCCCGCCTGGAAGAGGTTGGAGGCGAAGGTGGCGCGCCCGGTGTGGGCGGCCGCCGGGCCCAGCGCGGCCAGGAAGACCGTGGGCCGCTTGCCCGTCGCCGCCAGGTGCGCGTCGCTGCGGGCGCGCAGGACCTCGTACGCCTCGTCGCGCCGGACTCGGGGGAGTCCGCCGGTGAGCGGGGCCGGCGCGGGTTCCCGTACGACCGGCTTCTCGGAGAGCAGCGGGAACTCGCTGACCCCGGTGATGGGCTCGCGGCGCTTGGCCAGCTTCTTCGACCGCTCCGCCCAGGTGGCGGCGAGGCGCTCGGCCACCAGCCCGGAGCGCAGGGCGGCGGCCTGGCCACCGGCCTTCTCGACGGTCTGGAAGAACTCCCAGGCGGCGTGGGCGAGTTCGTCGGTGAGCCGCTCGACGTAGTACGAGCCGCCGGCCGGGTCGATCACGCGGGCCAGGTGGGACTCCTCCATCAGGATGGTGGAGGTGTTGCGGGACACGCGGCGCGCGAACGCGTCGGGCAGGCCCAGTTCCTGGTCGAAGGGGAGCACGGTGACCGCGTCCGCGCCGCCCACGCCCGCCGCCATGCAGGCGACGGTGGTGCGCAGCATGTTCACCCACGGGTCGCGGCGGGTCATCATCACGGGCGAGGTCACGGCGTGCTGGTGCTGGGCTCCGGCCCGCGGGGCCCCGCAGGCCTCGGCGATACGGGCCCACAGGCGGCGCGCGGCGCGCAGCTTGGCGATGGTGAGGAACTGGTCGGCGGTGGCGGCGTAGCGGAACTCCAGCTGCCCGAGGGCGGCTTCCGTGCCGAGACCCGCCCCGGTGAGGGCGCGCAGGTACGCGACCCCGGTGGCCAGCGAGAGCCCCAGCTCCTCGGCGGCGCTGCCGCCCGCCTCGTGGTAGGGCAGGGCGTCGACGGTCAGGGCGCGTACGTGGGGCCAGGCGGCGGCCGTCTCCGCGGCGAGCGCGGCGGCCCCCGCGAGGTCCAGGGCCTCACCCGTACGGGCCTCGTGGCCCAGCGGGTCGGCGCCCAGGGAGGCGTGGGCGGCCCCGGGCTCCACCCCGCGCTCGGTGTACAGCGCGAGCAAGGCCCGCGCCGCCTCGGCGTATTGGACCCCGGGGTCGAGGGAGACCGGCGCGAGGTCGAGGTAGACCCCCTCCAGCGCGCGGGCGAGCCCGGCGGCGGGCAGGCCCGCGTCGCCCACGGCCAGCCACAGCGAGGTGGTGCCGTTCTCCAGGTCGGCCAGGGCCGCCTCGTTCACCCGTGCGGGGTCGGTGCCGGCGATCCGCTGGCGCACGTCCCAGCCCGAGGCGGCATTGCCCTCGGCAGTGCCGCCCCGCACGAAGGGCGCGAACCCCGGGAATCCGGTGTCCGGCGCGGTTTCGGGCGCGGTGTACAGCGGGCGGGTGGTGAGCCCGTCCTCAAGCTTCGTGGACAACGCGTCTTCCGCTGCCTCGCCGGAAACTTCCTTGCCCGACTTGCGCAGCACGCCCTCTACCAGGCGCTGCCACTGCTCATGCGTCGCGTCAGGGAATTCGGCGGCCAAGGAGAGCCCGTCATCAGGCAGGACCGTCATGGCTCGAATGTTAGGGGCGGTTCACTGACGCCGCCTATAACCACCGGATGTGATCTCTCCCTCTCATGTGAGACGGGTGGCAGCACGAAAGAGCGGGCCGGGGTGGGGGCGGGAGAGCGGGCGGGGCGGGGGCTACCAGCGCACGGGGAGCTTGGTGACCCCGCGCACCAGCGTGCCCGGGATCCACTCCGGCGGCCCCGCGTCCGGGTCCGCCGTCAGGTCGGGGAACCGTTCCAGCAGGGATCGGACGGCGATCTTGGCTTCCATCCGGGCCAGCGGCGCGCCGAGACAGAAGTGGATCCCGTGCCCGAAGGCCAGGTGCCCCTGGGCCGCGCGGCGGATGTCGAAGGTGTCCGGATCCGGGAACCGCTCCCCGTCGCGGTCGCCGGAGGCCAGCGAGACCAGGACGGGGGACCCCGCCTCGATGGTCACGCCGCCCAGGACCAGGTCCTCGGTGGCGAAGCGGGCGGTGGAGTTCTCCACCGGGCCGTCGTAGCGGAGCATCTCCTCGACGGCCCCGTCGAGCAGGCCGTCGTAGTCGGAGCGCAGGTCCGCGAGCTGCTCGGGGTGCGCGAGCAGGGCCCGTACCCCGTTGGAGATCAGATTGACGGTGGTCTCGTGCCCCGCGATCAGCAGCAGGTAGGCCATGCCGACGAGCTCGTCGGGGGAGAGGGAGTCGCCGTCCTCGTCCCGGGTCCGGATCAGCGCGCTGAGCAGGTCGTCGCCCGGCTTCTCGGTCTTGTCGGCCAGCAGGTCCACCAGATAGGCGGTCATCGCCGCGAACACCGGACCGAGCTGCTCGGCGCTGCCGATGGGAGCGGACACGATCCGGGAGGACCAGTCGTGGAACTGCTCCCGGTCGAGGTCGGGGACCCCGAGGAGCTCGCAGATGACGGTCATCGGGACCGGGAGGGCCAGGGACCGGATCAGGTCGGCGGACCGGGAGGGAGCGGCCTCCATCGCGTCGAGGAGCGCGTCGGTGACCTCCTGGACGCGGGGGCGCAGGGCCTCGACCCGGCGCGGGGTGAACTCCCGGGCGACGAGCTTGCGCAGCCGGGTGTGGTGGGGCGGGTCCGATTCGAGCATGTTGGTGCTGGTCGCCCCGAGCAGCGCCTTGTCGAACTCGGCGTAAGCGCTGGGGTTCTTGGCCAGCCGCGGGTGCCCCAGGGCCTGGCGGGCCTCTTCGTAGCCCACGACGAGCCAGAGCGGCAGGCCGTTGGCGCCCGTCACCCGGTGGACGGGGCCGGCCGCGCGGAGCTCGGCGTAGGTGGGGTAGGGGTTCGCGTTGAACTCCCCGTCGGGGGAGCTGAGGTCGACTAGAGCCATCTGGCCACCCTACGGCCGTTGTTGATCACCCGGCCGACTGTTTTCAGGCCACTCGTGCTGGCCGGTTCCGTCGCCCGGCCCCTTGTGTCGCCCGTCCTCCGGGCGTGGCGGGTGCGTTGCGGCCGCATGAAATCAGGCCACGGTTTTCGGCCGCTGCCGAAGCGCCGGGAACGGGCGAAAGGGCAGGTCGGAGGCGGTCCGCCGGGTGGTCAGGGGGCGCCGGATCGGGCCGTGGACCGGGGTTGACCGGCGGTGGGGGCGCTGGCAGTCTCCGGGACATGTCCGCGAACGAGTTCCTCGCCCCGCGGCTCCACACCCCCGGCCCCTGTACCGCGCCGGGCGAGTGTCAGGGCCGCTGTCCGGCCCCGCGCCTCTTCTGATCCAGAGCGCACCCTTCCCCCCCCGCCTGCGGCTGCTTCCGGCCGTCGGGTCCCCGGCCGCCCCGTCCAGGGGCCGACGGTGCCCGCCGCCGTCCGCTGCCTTCGGCTTCGTGCTGACTGTGGTGCGGCATCCGTGCTCCCGGTCCGGTGTCCCGGGTCCGGTGTCCGGTCCGTCGCTCACCGTCCTCGGTCCGGTGCCCGCCACCCGTCTGTGCCCGCGCCTCCGCCTCGCCCCGTCCGGCTCCGCCCTGCCCTGCCCGGTCCGTCCGGCAGCCCACGGGTGTCCCTACGCCGCTTTCGCTATCCCGCCCGCCGTCTTTCGCCCTCCCACTCCGGAAAACACAAGGAGCCACCATGACCACTGCCACCCGTACCGACATCACCGTCACCAAGATCGGCGGCCGGATCGGCGCCGAGATCGGCGGGGTCCGCCTCGGCGGCGAGCTCGGGGCCGACGCCGTCGCCGGGATCCGGGCCGCGCTCCTCACCCACAAGGTCGTCTTCTTCCGCGGCCAGGACCACCTCGACGAGGCCGGGCACGAGGCCTTCGCCCAGCTGCTCGGCGCGCCCGTCGCGCACCCCACCGTGCCCTCCGCCGACGGCCGTTACGCCCTCGGCATCGACTCCCACCACGGAGCCCGCGCCAACCAGTGGCACACGGACGTCACCTTCGTCCCCGCCTACCCAGCCTTCTCCATCCTGCGCGCCGTCACCATCCCGCCGTACGGGGGCGACACCCTGTGGGCCAACACGGCCACCGCGTACTCCCACCTCCCCGAGCCGCTGCGCGTCCTGGCCGACGGCCTGCGCGCCGTGCACTCCAACGAGTACGACTACGCCGCCCTGAAGCCCGACGCGCTGCCCGAGGCCCTCGCCCAGTACCGCGAGGTGTTCACCTCCACCACGTTCCTCACCGAGCACCCGGTGGTCCGCGTCCACCCCGAGACCGGCGAACGCACCCTGCTGCTCGGCAACTTCGTCCAGCGGATCAACGGGCTCACCGGCCGCGACTCACGCCTCGTCCAGGACCTCTTCCAGGCCCACATCGAGCTCCCCGAGAACACCGTCCGCTGGCAGTGGCAGGCCGGTGACGTCGCGATCTGGGACAACCGTGCCACCCAGCACTACGGGGTCGACGACTCCGATGACCACGAGCGCACCCTGCGCCGGGTGACGGTCGACGGCGACGTCCCGGTCGGCCCGGACGGGGTCCCGTCCCGGCTGATCAGCCCGGAGGCCGTCCCCGCGCCGTCCTTCGGCATCGCCTCCGGCGCCTCCGGTGCTTCCGAAGCCGCCGCCGTCTGACCCGCACCGCCTGCCGCCCGCTGTCCGCACCGCCCGCTGTCCGCTGTCCGCCGCCACCCAAGGAGCGCTCCGTGCCCAAGCTGCTAGCCCTCACCGGCAGCCCCTCCACCCACTCCCGCACCGCCGTCGTCGCCGACCACGTGCTGCGCCGCCTCGGCCACGCCGGCTTCGACACCGCCCACCTCGCGGTCCGTGAGCTCCCCGCCGCCGACCTGCTCTCGGCCCGCCGCGGCGAGCCGGAGATCCGGCGGGCCCTCGAAGCCGTCGCCGAAGCCGACGGGATCGTCATCGCGACCCCGATCTACAAGGCCTCGTACACCGGGCTGCTCAAGGCCTTCCTCGACCTGCTCCCGCAGGACGGGCTGGCGGGGAAGACCGTGCTGCCGCTGGCCACCGGCGGGAGCCTCGCCCACGTCCTGACCATCGACTACGCCCTGCGCCCGGTCCTCACCGCGCTCGGCGCCCGGCACGTCACCGCCGGCCGCTTCGTCCTCGACTCCTCCGTCGAGCGCGGGGGCGGCCCCGACCGGCTGCGGCCCGAGGCGGAGCTGGACCTCTTCCAGGCCGTCGACGAGTTCGCCGAAGCCCTGCGCGCGGCCGAGGCCGCCGCGCTCGCCACCGCGCACTGACCCCCGTACCGCCCGGTCAGCCCGTACCGCCCGATCAGCCCGATCAGCCCGGTCAGTCTCATACGCCCCGACAAGGAATCGTCATGCCCGCAGCAGCCTTCACCTCGACCCGCACCTCCCGGCGCCAGTTCCTCACCCTGCTCGGCATCTCGGCGGCCGCGGTGAGCTGCGGCACGGCAACCGCCACCGGCGCCCGTGGCGGCCAGGTCACCTCCCTCAAGTACCAGGGCAGCGTCGGAGCGGTCACCCTCCCGGAGCTCGCCGCCGACCTCGGCCACCTCGGCGACCTCACCCTGGACTGGGTCGGCAACACCATCAGCGGCCCCCAGGACATCCAGTCCGCCGCCACCGGCCAGATCCACTTCGGCGGCGCCTTCAACGGCGCGATCGTCAAACTCGCCGCGAGCAAGGCCCCGATCAAGGCGGTCGTCTCGTACTACGGCGTGGACGACAAGACGTACAGCGGCTACTACGTCCCGGAGGACAGCCCCGTCCGGTCCGCCCGCGACCTGCTCGGCAAGAAGGTGGGCATGAACACCCTGGGCGCCCACTCCCAGGCCCTCCTCGACATCTACCTGAGCCGCAACGGCATATCCAAGGCCGACGCCGCCAAGGTCGAGGCCCTCGTCGTCCCGCCGGTCAACACCGAACAGGTGCTGCGCCAGAAGCAGATCGACGTGGGCGTGCTGGGCGGAGTCCTGCGCGACAAGGCCCTGGCGGCCGGCGGCATCCGCCCGCTGTTCAGCGACTTCGACCTGCTCGGCAAGTTCAGCGCCGGCTCCTACGTGATGACCCAGAAGTTCATCAAGGAGAACCCGGACACCGTCCGCACCTTCACCACCGGCGTCGCCAAGGCCATCGAGTGGTCCCGTACGACCCCGCGCGAGGAGGTCATCGCCCGGATGACCGAGATCGTCAAGAAGCGCGGCCGCAACGAGGACACCGCGACCCTCCAGTACTGGCGCTCCTTCGGGGTCGCCGAGACCGGCGGCCGGATCGAGGACAAGGAGTTCCAGCTCTGGCTCGACTGGCTCGCGGAGCGCGGCGAGATCAAGAAGGACCAGCTGAAGGCGGCGGACCTCTACACCAACGAGTTCAACGAGTACGGGAAGGGCTGAGGCGCGCCATGGCGAAGATCGTGTTCGATTCGGTGACGAAGACCTTCCCGACGAAGGACAAGAAGGGCCGCCGGGACAAGGGGGAGTTCACCGCCCTCGACGGCATCGACCTGGAGATCGAGGCAGGGGAGTTCGTGGTGGTCGTCGGCCCCAGCGGCTGCGGCAAGTCCACCCTCCTCGACCTGCTCGGCGGCCTGACCCGCCCCACCTCCGGCCGGATCCTGCTCGACGGCGAGCCGGTCACCGGGCCGGGGCTGGACCGGGGCATCGTCTTCCAGCAGTACGCGCTGCTGCCCTGGCGCACCGCGCTCGGCAACATCGAATTCGGCCTGGAGGCCACCGGCGTCCCGCGCCGTCAACGAACGGCCCGGGCGCGTGAGTTCCTCGACCTCGTCGGGCTCACCGGATTCGGGGACCGGCACCCGCACGAGCTGTCCGGAGGCATGCGCCAGCGGGTCGCCATCGCGCGCTCGCTCGCGTACGACCCGGACGTCCTGCTGATGGACGAACCCTTCGCCGCGCTCGACGCGCAGACCCGCGAGTCCCTCCAGGACGAACTGCGCCGCATCTGGCAGAGCACCGGCAAGACGGTCGTGTTCATCACGCACGGCATCGAGGAGGCCGTCTACCTCGGGCAGCGGGTGGCCGTCATCACCTCCCGCCCCGGAAGGGTCAAGGAGGTCGTCCCGGTGTCGTTCGGCGACCGGTCCGCCGGGGCGACCGGCGAAGACCTGCGCTCCAGCCCGGAGTTCGCCCGCTACCGCCACGAGATCTGGACGCTGCTCCACGACGAGGTGGCCCGCGCCCAGCAACTGGAGAAGGAGGAGGCCACCGTATGAGCAGCACCGTGGTGGAGACGACCGCGCAAGCGGAAAAACCAGAAACGGCCGTACGAAGCCCTGCGCCCTCGGAGACACGCAGCCCGGCCCGGCCTCCGGCGCCGGCGACGACTTCGATCCCCGCCCCGGCCCTGCGCCTCCTGCGCGCGCTGCGAGCCGTGGCACTGCGCTCGGCGGCGATCCTCGCCCTGCTCGCGGTGTGGGAGGCGGCCCCCAGGCTGGGACTGGTCGACGCCACGTTCCTGCCGCCGGTCAGCGAGGTCGCCAAGGCTTGGTGGGGGCTGCTCGGCGACGGACAGCTCGCCGAGCACACCCGGGCCAGCCTGGTCCGCTCGTTCGGCGGCTTCGGCATCGCGGTGGTGGTCGCGGTCCCGCTGGGACTGCTGATCGGCTGGTACCGGCCGGTGGCGGTGCTGCTCGGACCGCTGCTGGAGGTGTTCCGCAACACGGCGGCGCTGGCGCTGCTCCCGGTGTTCGTGCTGCTGCTGGGCATCGGGGAGACCTCGAAGGTCTCGATCGTCGTGTACGCCTGCGTCTGGCCGATCCTGCTGAACACCATCAGCGCCGTCGGCAATGCCGATCCGACGCTCGTGAGACTGGCGCGGTCGATGGACCTGTCCACGCCCAGGCTGTTCCAGAAGGTGATCCTGCCCGCGTCGGTGCCCGCCATCTTCACCGGGATCCGGCTGGCCGGGGCGGTGTCCATCCTGGTCCTGGTGGCCGCCGAGATGATCGGCGCGAAGGCGGGCCTCGGCTACCTGATCAACGCCTCGCAGTTCAACTTCGCCATCCCGCAGATGTACGCGGGCATCGTCACGATCTCCGCGATCGGCGTGGCCTTCAACCAGATCCTCGTCGCGGTGGAACGCCGCCTGAGCCTCTGGCGCGTCCCGTCCTGACCCCGCACGCCATCATCCGACCGAGGAAATTGACATGACGACGACCGCACCCCGCACCCTGCACCTCAACGCCTTCCTCATGAACGCCGGTCACCACGACGCCGCCTGGCGCCACCCGGACAGCAGCCCCGAGCGGGTCACCGACCTGCGCTACTTCCAGGAACTGGCCCGCACCGCCGAGCGCGGACGGCTCGACTCGATCTTCTTCGCCGACGGGCTCGCGCTCTGGGGCAAGGCCCGCTACAACGCCCTCGGCGGGTTCGAGCCGCTCACCCTGCTCTCCGCCATCGCCGCCGTCACCGAGCACGTGGGGCTCATCGCGACCGTCTCCACCACCTTCAACGAGCCCTACAACCTGGCCCGGAAGTTCGCCTCGCTCGACCACATCAGCAACGGCCGCGCTGGCTGGAACATCGTCACCTCCGGCACCGTCGACGAGGCCCGCAACTTCAACCGGGATGAACACCTGGAACACGGCCTGCGCTACGACCGGGCCCGCGAGTTCCTCGACGTGGCCACCAAGCTCTGGGACAGCTGGGAGGACGACGCGGTCGTCCTCGACAAGGAGCGCGGCATCTACGCCGACACCGACAAGCTCCACCCCGCCGCTCACCAGGGCGAGTACTTCGGCGTCGCCGGACCGCTCAACGTCCCCCGCTCCCCGCAGGGGTACCCGCTCCTCGTGCAGGCCGGATCCTCGGAGTCGGGGAAGGAGTTCGCCGCGCAGCACGCCGAGGCCGTCTTCACCGCGCAGCAGACCCTGGCCGACGGCCAGACCTTCTACAAGGACCTCAAGTCCCGCCTCGCCAAGTACGGCCGCGCGGAGTCCGACCTCCTCGTCCTGCCGGGCATCGCCCCCGTCATCGGCTCCACCGAGGCCGAGGCCAAGGCGCTGGAGCAGCGGCTCACCGACCTCCAGGTGCCGGAGTACGGGCTGGCCCAGCTGTCCGGGATGCTCGGCACCGACCTCACCGGCCACCCCCTCGACGGCCCGCTGCCCGAGCTCCCCGAGGAGCGGGACATCAACGGCAACAAGAGCCGGTTCACGCTCGTCGCCGAACTCGCCCGGCGCGACGGCCTCACCCTGCGCGAGCTGATCGCCCGGCTCGGCGCCGGCCGCGGCCACCGGGTCTTCGCCGGGACGCCCGAGCAGATCGCCGACCAGCTGGAGGAGTGGTTCACGCACGGCGCCGCCGACGGGTTCAACATCATGGCGCCCGTCCTGCCCACCGGCCTCACCGACTTCGTCGACCAGGTCGTGCCGATCCTCCAGCGCCGTGGCCTCTTCCGCACCGAGTACACCGGCCGGACCCTGCGGGAGAACTACGGGCTGGCCCGCCCCGCCAACCGTTACGCGGCGGCGCGGTAGGGGACCCCGTGCCGTAGGGAACCACGTGCCGTACGGGACCACGTGCCGCCGGAGCGAACCGCTCCGGCGGCACGGGCGTGATGAGGGGCAGGCGCCGGGACTCAGACGGTCAGCACGATCTTGCCGCGGGTGCGGCCCGCCGCGCTGAGCTCCCAGGCCTTCGACGCCTCGGCGAGCGGCAGCGCGTGCTCCACGTTGACCGTGAGCGCGCCCCGGTCCGCGAGCTCGGCCAGGAAGGTCAGATCCGCGGTGTCCGGGCGGACCCACAGCTGGTGCGCGCCCTGCGCGGCCGCCGTGTAGTCGGCGATGGAGACCACCCGGTGGCGCTCCTTGACCAGCGACTGGAGGGTCGCGATCACCTCGTCCCCGAAGAAGTCGAGGGCGGCGTCCACGCCTTCGGGGGCCAGCGCGCGGACCCGGTCGGCGAGGCCCTCGCCGTACAGGACCGGCTCGGCGCCCAGCGAGCGCAGGTAGTCGTGGTTGTGCTCGCCGGCCGTGCCGATGACGCGCAGGCCGAGCGCGACGGCGATCTGCACGCCGAAGGAGCCGGTGCCCCCGGCGGCGGAGTGGATGAGGACGGTCTCACCGGCCTTGAGGCCCGCGCGCGTGAGCGACTGGTAGGCGGTGAGGCCGGCCAGCGGAATGCCGGCGGCCTGCTCGAAGGTCAGCTCGCGCGGCTTGCGGGCGAGGGTGCGGACGGGGGCGGAGACCAGCTCGGCGTAGGTGCCGAGCTCCACCCACTCCTTGCGCACGTAGCCGTAGACCTCGTCGCCGACCGCGTAGTCGAAGGTGTCCGGGCCGACCGCCTCGACGACTCCGGACACGTCCCAACCGGGTATGACCGGGTAGCGGACTTCGAGGATGGAGTCGAGGTATCCGGCGGCGAGCTTCCAGTCCACCGGGTTCACGCCGGCGGCCTTGACGCGGACGAGGACCTCGCCCGGTCCGACCTTGGGCGCGGGAGCGTCGACGAGTTCGAGGGAGTCGGGGGTTCCGTATGCGCTGTACGCGATTGCCTTCATGATCATCCCCAACGGGGAGGGCCCGAGGGCGTATTCCGGGCCCGGGCGACCTTTTCCGGAGTTTCGTCCTCCGGGCGGGGAAGCGGACAATCCGCTCAGGCGGGCAGGGTGTTGTGGTGGGAGCGGCGGCGGGCCGCGCTGAGCAGGGCCTGGATCTGCGCCCCGGACTGCTCCACGTCGTCGAGCGGGGAGGGGAAGGGGAGCCGAGCGTCGCGGTGGCCGCCGCGCTCCTCCAGCCGCAGGGTGATGCCGTAGCGGTCCATGGCGACGGGCAGGGCGCGCAGGACGGCGGACTGGGCCGGGGGCCCGTCCTGGGGCCGGATCAGACGCAGGAGGAGGGTGACGAGTTCGGCGTGGTCGTCGAGCAGGTGGGTGAGCATGCCGGCTTCGTACGGGGCGAGCGGGTCCGGACGGGCCGCGTCCAGCTCGTCGAGGCCCACGTACGAGCGGACGCCGTCGGAGGTTTCGAGGACGGCCCGGCCGAATTCCACGCAGGTTGAGTCGGCGCTCTCGTCCGCGTACGAGGTCAGGAGGTGCCCGAGCAGCGTGACGCGGGCCCGCACGCGGTCCCGTACGGGGGTGGGCGCGATGTCGGTGAACTCCATGCGGATCGCGGGCCGGTGCTCGGCGTGGCCGCCCGGTTCGGCGGGGTGCAGGTGCAGCCGGCCGAGGGGGTCCGTGCCGTCCAGGTGACGGATCTCCGTGCGCTGCCCGTCGGTGACGACGGTCATGGAGTGGGCGGCGGCCAGGATGGACCGGACTCGCTCGGCGTCGGTGGGCATGGGCGTGGGCAGGTGCATGAGGATCTCTCCGTCGTCCCGAGTGGCGGTGCACTGCGTACTGAGGCGCGCACCTGCTTGGGTGCTTACTTAGGCATGCCTAACCTAACTTATCTGGAGAGTGGAGGGTAGTCCGTGAGGGAGGGTCAGGCGCCTCGTGTCGGTGTTGGGCTGAACGGGTGAAACGCGAGAGGATGGGGGGATGCACATGAAGCGCAAGGCCGAGGCGGCCTGGTGAGCAGGTACGACGTCACCGACGAACAGTGGGAGGGGCTCGCGCAGGTGGTCCCCCTGCGCAGTCGCAACGAGTGGCCCTCCCGGGTGGACCACCGCACGATCCCCACGGCGCCGGGAGCGTCCGCGGCGGAGCAGCGGCGCTTCGTGGTGATCCGGGTCCAGGTCTTCGCGGACGCGCGGGAGGTGGCGGAGTACCTGATCGCACAGATCCCGGTGCTGCTGGACCTCACGGGCGCGGACAGCGAGGTGGCCAAGCGGATCCTGGACTTCAGCAGCGGCGTGGTCTTCGGGCTGGGCAGCGGGATGCACCGGGTCGACCGGAACGTCTTCCTGCTGGCGCCCGTCGGGACCGAGGTGGAGGGGATCGCGGCCGCGGCCGTCCCCCGATCGTAGGAAGGTCCCGCGGGCGGAACGGTTCGCCGGACCCACGGGGGGTCCGGCGGGCCGTACCGTCCCGCGCATGACCCCGCCTCCGGCCGCTCCGGCCGCCGCTGCTCCTGCTGCCGCTCCTGTTTCCTCTGACGCTTCCGCTTCCGCTGAAGCCTCGGCTTCTGCTTCCGCCGTCGCCCCTGTCCCCGCCTCCGGCTCCGCGCCGCAGGGCGGGGCGCCGTATCTGAGGCCCGTGGTCACCGAATTACGGCTGTCCGCCTACGGGGCGCACCGCGGGGCCCGGTTCGCGCTGGGGGCCGTCACCCTCTTCGCCGGGCCCAGCGGGAGCGGCAAATCCCAGGTCCTGGAGGCCTACGGGGCGCTGGCCGCGCTGGGGGCCGGGGCCACGCTGGACGAGGTGTTTCCCGAGCCGCGCGCCCGGATCCCGGATCTGGCGGTGCCCGACGCCGAGCGGCGCAGGGGGTTCCGGCTCGGCTGCACGGTCGACGGACCCGCCGGGCCGGTCCGGCTCGACCTCGCCGTGCAGGCGGAGCCCACGCTGCGGATCGTCGGTGAACGGCTCTCGGTGGACGGGCAGATCCTGCTGAGCACCGCCCTGCGCGACCCCGGGCGACGGTCCGTCCAGGCGGCCTGGCTGACCGGTGGGGCCACCGGGGTCACCAAGGCCCCGCTCCCCGACGACCGGCTCGGCACCGCCCTGCTCCCGCTGCGCGTGGCCGGCGCCACGGACGGGCAGCGGCGGGTGCTCGCAGCCGCCGAGCAAGTGGTGGTCGCGCTGCGCTCGGTGTTCCCCTGCGACCCCCGCCCGGAGCGGATGCGGGAGCCGGCCGGGCTGGGGGAGGGCCGGCTGCTGGGGGACTGCGCCAACCTGGCCGACGTGCTGCGCCGGACCCGCCTGGAGTGCGGCACCCGGTACGGGCTGCTGACCGAGGCCGCCCGTACCGGGTGTGCGGGGTGGGTGGCCGGGCTGGACGTACGGGCCCCCGCGGGCGGCCCGGTCACCGGCCTGCTCGACCGGGGCCCCGACCGGCCCGCGACCGAACTGGCCCGGCTCGGCGCGGGCGAACTCCGCTTCCTCGCCCTCGCGCTGGTCCTGCTGACCGGGCCGGGGGTGCTGGACATGGACCAGCCCGCCGAGCTGCTGTCCGCGCGCCAGACCATGACCGTCCTCGCCGACGGGTTCGACCGGGACCTGGACCGGCGGCAGGGCGCCGAACTGCTGCGGCTGGCGGTACTGGCGTGCGGGCGCGGCCAGGTCCGCCTGGCGGCCTCGGCCGGCGAGGCCTGCGCGGAGGCCGCCCGGCGGACCGAGGGCGTCTCGGTGGTAGACCTGGGGCCATGAACGAGGAACAGGGCGCGGGCGGCGAGCACGGTGCGGGCGACGGGCGCGGTGCGGGCGGCGACGGGCAGGGTGCGGGCGGCGAGCGGCTGGGCCGACTCCAGCGGCGGCTCGCCGAGTTCGCGGCGGCGCGTGGGTGGGAGCCTTACCACACGCCCAAGAACCTGGCGGTGGCGCTGAGCGTGGAGGCGGCCGAACTGGTCGAGATCTTCCAGTGGCTGACGCCGGAACAGTCGGCAAGGGTCATGGAAACGCCGGAAAGCGCGCACAGGGTGGCCGATGAGGTGGCCGATGTGCTTGCCTATCTGCTGCAGTTCTGTGAGGTCCTCGGGGTCGATGTGCTGGATGCGCTCGCCGCGAAGATCGAGCGGAACGAGCTGCGCTTCCCGGTTGGGGGCGCTCCGACGGCGGACCGTCACTCTTCGGAGTGATGGCGTTATTCACAACCATGTTTGTGTCCACAATTTCCGAATACCCCTGGCTTTACGCGCCCGTTGCCCTCACTCTGGGTAGTGGTGAGAACGGCGGATGTCGTGCGGACGGGGGACGGCAGATGGATGCGGTACGGCTCATCGCAGCCGGCCGGCACGCGCTGGCACAGAGCGGGGCTGCGTGGGACATCGTGGGCGAGGCCTGGCAGGCACAGGCCCTCGCGCAGGGGATAGGGAGCTGGCTGGCGGTCACCGGGCCGCCGGAGCTGAGATCGGAGGCACGGGGGCTGGGCGAAGCGGGGGGCAGAGGCTGCGGGGTGCTCGACCGGGCAACATTGCGGGGGGAGGGCTATGCGCCCGATCTCCCGCCGCGAGCGGCGCAGTTGACCGAAGTGACGGATGCACGACAGGCGCTGCTCGGGCTCCAGGCGCTCCTGGGCGAAGTGGGCATAGCGCTCGTCGGGGTCGCCTGCGGTACGGACGACGAGAGTCTGTACTGGCAGTGCATAGAGTCGATAGACGCGGCCGACGAGTCGAGCGACCGGGTACGGGCGATCCTGCGCCGGATGGCCGTGCGCGAGCGCGGCTCCGCGTCCGGGGTGGCCTGAGCTTGAGTGCTGAGCTCGGGCGCTGAGCCCGGGCACCGAGGTGGGGTCCCGCCGCGCGCGGCGGGACCCGTGGGTCAGTACGACCAGGAGGACGGACGCTGCTCGCTCTCCGGGGCGCGGTCCGTGGAGGACTGGAGGTCGGCGTCGAGCTGCGAGAGGTCGGCGTTCAGCGCCGCCATCAGCTCTTCCATCTGCTGCAGCAGGCCCTTCGGTGCGCCGCCCTGGGCGGGTACCGCGGACTCCTGAGGTGCGTGGTCGTGTGCTGCCTGCCCGGTCTGCTCGGTCTGTCCGGCCTGCCCGGCCTGTCGGTGGGGATCCGGCTCCGACTCCTGGGACATGGCGGCCTCCTCGGCCCTGGCCCTTCCAAGGCGGAAGGGGGCGGTGGACGCACCGGCGAAGGCCGCCGGCGCGCGGGCCGGGCGGTCCGGCTCCGTCCGAGCAAACGATCCCCGTCCGGGCTGGTCACTGGCGCGGGCGGCGGCGTGCCGCCCGCCCGGCGCAGATTCACCCGGCCGGGGCCGAAAGGGCTTCGACGCGTTCTTCGGAATCGGTACCGTATCTACCCATGGAGCTAATCGCCCTGGGAGATAGGGGCCAAGACGTAGTCAGGGCAAGGACTTACGGCCGGCAGAGTCACAAGAGCGAGAGCGACAGCCAGGCGTCACCGAAGATGCAGCGAGACACGGGCATTGCCTTCATCAACTCGCAGGCGGCATGGGAGCACACAGGGCATTACGAGGACGTCGGCCTCTCCGGCTACGACCCTAACGTTTACCGCCCCGACTTTGAGCGGATGCTGGAGGACGCTCGGAAGGGTGAGTTCGACGTCCTCGTCATCTACATGCTCTCTCGCCTCACCCGCCAGGGTGCAGCTGAGGCACTGAAGATCCAACAGGAGCTGGTCAAGTGCGGCGTCGCTCTCGTCTCGACGCAAGAGCCGTTCATCAATACGAGCGACGACAACCCGTTCGGAGTCGCCTTCTTCGCCTTGATTGCCGGTCTGGCGCATCAGGAGTCCAAGAACAAGAGCAAGTTCATCCGGGATGCCTTCGCTCAACTCAACGCCAAGGGTTCGCACAGCAGCGGACCTGTCCCGTTCGGATTCGTCGCGGATCAGTTGACCGCCGACGGTCTAACCATCCGCGTACTGAGTCCAGGGCCGACAAGCGAGAAGGAACTTGGCCCCGAGTGTCTGCCGGCCGACACTGTCAGCTACATGATCGAAATGGCTGAGGACGGTGTCGGCCCGAGCGCCATCGCGACGAAGTTGACGGAGAAGCGCGCACGCACACCGTACGGAAGCCTTGATGAGGAAGCGGCGAAGGAGCGACTTGCCGCAGCGAAGAAGAGCCGCAAGAGCGGCGCACCCGACAACGCGATCGCTGAATGGTCACCCACCGTCGTAGGCCGCATCCTGCGTGACCCGCGTCTTGCTGGCTTCGCTATCGGCCCCGTGGACCCAAAGACCAAGGTGCGCACTATCCTGCGGGATGATGAGGGGCAGCCTGTAACGCCGCACACGGGCTTCATCAGCCCGAAGCGGTGGTATGACATCCAGCGGTCCTTGGACGGCCGTAAGCGGACCGTGCAGCGCGACCGGACAGGGGAACGAACTCTGCTCGGGTCGTGGGGGTTCCTCCACTGCGGACGCTGCACCGTGGGAATGACCGTGGCCCGTCTGACGGGCACCTACGTATGCAACTTGCGCCGCGCGGTGGGCGACACACCAAGGCACACCCTCCGCGTCGCCATGAGCCACGCTGACGACGTCGTCGCTGCACGGGTGTGGGCTCGACTGGGTGGGTTGGACGCGTCTGATCCAGACGACGTCGAGTGGCTGTCGATCGCAGCAGAGCGATTCGCGGTACAGGGCACCGACCCGCAGGCCGCGGAGGAGTTGAGAGAGCAGGAAGCGCAACTACTCCATGTGCAGGCCAGCATGGAATCGCTCTACGCCGACCGAGCCGAAAGTCTCTACAGCGGCGTCGTCGGCAAGAAGGCGTTCAAGGAGACCATCCAGAAGTACAGGGCTCACGAGGAGGCTTGCACGGCCCGCATTAAGGAGCTGACAGCGTCGGCCACGACCGCCGCCCGCCTTCCGCTCGACGAGTGGTTCAGCGACACCGACAGCGACCCCTTCGCGGAGGGTGGCGTGTGGGGCAAGTGGGAGGTCGATGAGAGGCGCGCGTTCTTGGCTCTCTTTGTTGATGCCGTGACGGTGGCTCCGAACGTGTCAAAAGCCGGCGCGGCCCGAGATCGTGTAGACGGGCGCATTGAAATCATCTGGGCTTCGCGGCCTGTGGAGGAAGACGAGGCAGACCGCTCGGTAACGGTCTGATAGCGGATGCTGAGCGGCGTGGGCACTGATCGGCAAATCCGCGCCGCTCTCGTCCGCCCTCGTTGAGCCCTGATTGCGCACTCATTGAGGTCACCCTCAGTAGAGGGAAGATCGGCGACCGTCGCGGCTGGCGGACGGTCCGCTTCCCTCCGACGGCCGGCGCCGCTCCTGCGCTCCCCGCACTCTCCTCCGGGTAGACGCGCGGTAGAGCGGCGTCGGCCTGTCCCAAGAGCTCGTCGCATGGCACCTGCGCCACACCGTTCCCCGAACGAGCGGTCACCGGTTGGAATCCGGGCGACGAACAACTTCCCGTCAACGTCCGAGGGACGGACGGCGGGAGGAACGTGACGAGGCGGAACGGTAGCTCAGATGGAAGAGCAACCCTGGGATGTCTGCGGGCTACCCCAGGGCGTTGTCACGGGTTCAAATCCCGTCCGCGCCGCCTCGTTAATGAGTTGGTCGGAGCGCCGCCCTCGTAAAGCGCGTGTGGCGGGTTCGATCGTGTCAGGGGCTCTATTGAGGCACGACGCAGAGGACGAGGCCGTCGGTGCCCATGTGCGCCTGAGCAACTTCAAGAGTCTTTGGCCGGTACCGCGCCTGTGGGCAGTCTGTCTTGAGGCTTCCGACGTTGGACACGAAATAGGTGGTTACGCCGCCATGGTGGCTGCATGCTCCCTGGTGACCGACTGACCTCGATGACCAGCCATCTGCGCAGCCGGATCCCGAATAGCTCCACTTGATCGGCGTCGACGGCGTGGGGGCCAGGGGAGGCGACGCGGGAGCTGGCGCGGAGTTGTCCGCGTCTGTGACGGTTTCCATCCAGCCGATCAGGACAAGACCTGCGACACAGATCACTACGTAGAACACCTTGAATGTAAGGCGCGCCACGGCTATTGATCTTCGCCACGCGCTACGCCACGCGCTACGCCGCATAAGTTCCCCCCTTGGGCCCGAGCAATCGGGGAATGGGCCGACCTCCAACCGTTCACCAGGGCGGCCCCCGCCGACTCTGGACCAACCTTGAACGGATCCGTAGTCGACTCAACACTGAGGGAGCGCTACCGCTGTACGGAGCTCGCGCACGCATCACCCCCGACGGAGTGGTGCACCTGTCCCGCGGACAGTGGCGCGGGTCCATGGGCGAAGAATAGATCAACCCGCCAGCCCCGGTTACCTTTGGTGGCCGGGGCTTTTGCATGCTCGCAAAGTCGACGCAGACTAGATGTAGAGCCCACTGCCCATCTCAGGACGGTGATGCGCTATGGGTAGCAAGCTGACCGGATTTCTGTTCCGACCACTATCTGCGCATGGGTCGGCCGACGGCCTGCCCGGCCCCACGGACGCCTGGATCACCCTCGCGGGCCTGGCCCGCGAGACCAAGCGGATCAGGCTGGGCACGCTGATGACGGCCGGCACCTTCCGGCTGCCCGGTGTGCTCGCCATCCAGGTCGCCCAGGTCGACCAGATGTCCGGCGGCCGCGTCGAACTGGGTCTGGGAGCGGGCTGGTTCGAGGAGGAGCACAAGGCGTACGGGATCCCCTTCCCGGCGGAGCGTCTGGCCCGGCTGGAGGAGCAGCTGGCGATCGTCACCGGCCTGTGGGCCACCGAGGTCGGCGCCACCTTCGACTACGCGGGCACCCACTACCAGGTGGAGAACTCCCCGGCGCTGCCCAAGCCCGCCCAGGCCAGGATCCCCGTCCTGATCGGCGGCCACGGCGCGAAGCGCACCCCGCGCCTCGCCGCGCGGTACGCGGACGAGTTCAACATGCCCTTCGCCTCGATCGTGGACAGCGAGCGGCAGTTCGGCCGGGTCCGTGCGGCGGCCGTGGAGGCCGGGCGCAAGCCCGATGACCTCGTCTACTCCAACGCCCTCGTCGTGTGCGTGGGCAAGGACGACGCCGAGGTGGCCCGGCGGGCCGCCGCCATCGGCCGGGACGTGGACGAGCTCAAGGCCAACGGCCTGGCCGGCTCCCCGGCCGAGGTGGTGCAGCGGATCGGCGAGTACGAGGCCGTCGGCTCCTCCCGCCTGTACCTCCAGCTGCTCGACCTCGACGACCTGGACCACCTGGAGCTGATCTCGGCCCAGGTGCTGTCCCAGCTCGGCTGACGGAGGCGGGCGACCGTGCCCCGCGCGTCCCGGCCGCTCGCCGAGGCCCTGACCGGCCGCGGCGGCGGCCCCGGCCGGGCCCGCGCGGCCCTGCTCCTGGACGGCGGGCTGAGCAATCAGCTCGCCGACCAGGGTTGTGACCTGTCCGGCGGCCTCTGGTCGGGCCGGGTGCTCGCCGAGCGGCCGGACCAGGTGGCGTCCGCGCACGCCGCGTACGCGCGGGCCGGCGCCGAGGTGCTGATCACCGCCAGTTACCAGGTGGGGTACGCCGCCTTCGCCCGACACGGCTACGGCCGGGCGCGGACGACGGCCCTGCTGCGGCGCAGCGTGCGCCTCGCCGACGCGGCGGCCCGGGCGGCGGACCACGAGGTGTGGGTCGCCGCGTCCGTGGGCCCGTACGGGGCGGTGCTGGCGGACGGCTCCGAGTACCGGGGCCGGTACGGCCTGAGCGTGCGGGAGCTGGCGGCCTTCCACCGCCCCCGGATCGAGGCGCTGCTCGCCGCGGGCCCCGACGTACTGGCCCTGGAGACCATCCCGGACGAGACGGAGGCCGAGGCCCTGCTGGGCGTCCTCGCGGAGACGGGAGCCCGTGCCTGGCTGAGCTACACGGTGGCCGGGGGCCGGACCCGGGCCGGCGGGCCGCTGGCCGGAGCCTTCGCCCTGGCGGCCGGATCCCCGCAGGTCATCGCGGTCGGGGTGAACTGCTGCGACCCCGCCGATGTGCTGCCGGCCCTCGAAGCGGCGGCGTCCGTCACCGCCAAGCCGCTGCTGGCCTACCCCAACGACGGCTCGGTCTGGGAAGCCGCCGCCGGGACCTGGCGGTCCCCGCCCGCGCCCGTGCCCTGGCCCGTGGAAGCCTGGCTGCGCACCGGCGCCCGCCTCATCGGCGGCTGCTGCCGCGTGGGCCCGGACCGCATCGCGGAGCTGGCCCGCCGCCCGACGCGGGCCAGGCTGGATCCGAAAGAGACGACCTAGTCCTCGCCCATCACGGCCTCGCAGCCCGGGCAGGCCAGGTCCGCGTGGTCCGGCGGGCACCAGGTGCCCGGGTGCTCGGACGGGTTCCAGTCGGCCGTCTCCATGGCGAAGGTGTCCTTGCCGCACATGGTCCTGGGGCCGCTCTCGGAGCCGCCCCCCGGGGCGGTGGGCGCGGCGTGCACCCGCAGGACGGACCCTGCCGCCGGCTGGTCGAGCTCGTACACAACGACGATGCCGCTCATGCTTCGACGGTAGGCGTCCCCGGGCCCGGTGGAAAACGGGGCCGGTGGAAAATGGGGCGCGCCCACCTTCGCCGACCAGGAACAATCGATCACGTGTTCCTGACGATCTCCACCACCGGTTCCCCCGAACGACCCGCCACCGACCTGGGCTTTCTGCTGCACAAGCATCCCGGCAAGGTCCAGGCGTTCTCCACCTCCTACGGCACCGCCCACGTCTTCTACCCCGAAGCCACGGCCGAGCGGTGCACGGCGGGCCTGCTCCTGGAGGTGGACCCCGTCGCACTCGTGCGGCGCGGCCAGGGCAAGGGCCGGGGAGGCACGCCCGACGCGGCGCTCGCCCAGTACGTCAACGACCGCCCCTACGCCGCCTCCTCCCTACTGGCGGTGGCGCTCAGCGGAGTGTTCCGCACCGCGCTCAAGGGCGAGTGCGTCCACCGCCCCGAGCTGCCGGACGAGGTCCGCCCGCTGCGCGTGGAGATCCCGGCGCTGCCCGCACGCGGCGGGCCGGACCTGGTGCGCCGGCTGTTCGCCCCGCTGGGCTGGGACTCCGTGGAGGTGACGCCCGTACCGCTCGACGAGACGTTCCCGGAGTGGGGCGACTCCCGGTACGTACGCCTCGTCCTGGAGGGCGAGCTGCGCCTCGCCGACGCGCTGCGCGGGCTGTACGTGCTGCTGCCCGTGCTGGACGACGCCAAGCACTACTGGATCGCCTCCGACGAGGTGGACAAGCTGATGCGCGCCGGAGAGGGCTGGCTCGCCGAGCACCCCGAGAGCGCGCTGATCACCTCCCGCTACCTCGCCCGGCACAAGCGGCTGACCCAGGACGCCATGGAGCGCCTGGAGCTGGTCCGCCTCGCCGAGGCCGACGGCAGCGAGGTCGAGGAGCTCGACAACGCCGTCGACGGGGCCCGCTACATCGAGGAGGCCGCGGACCGGCCCGTGCCGCTCGCGGTCCAGCGCCGCGACGCGATCCTCGCCGGGCTCCGGGCCGCCGGGGCCGCCCGCGTCCTCGACCTGGGCTGCGGACAGGGCCAGCTGGTGCAGGCGCTGCTGAAGGACCCGGCGTACACCGAGATCGTCGGTGTGGACGTGTCCGTCCGGGCGCTGAACATCGCCGCGAGGCGGCTGCGGCTGGAGCGGATGGGGGAGCGGCAGAGCTCCCGCGTGCGCCTGATGCAGGGTTCGCTCGCGTACACGGACAAGCGGCTGGCCGGCTACGACGCGGCCGTGCTCAGCGAGGTCATCGAGCACCTGGACCTGGAGCGGTTGCCCGCCCTGGAGTACGCGGTGTTCGGCTCGGCCCGCCCGCGCACGGTCCTGGTGACCACCCCGAACGTCGAGTACAACGTCCGCTGGGAGTCCCTGCCCGCCGGGCACGTCCGGCACGGCGACCACCGCTTCGAGTGGACCCGCGAGGAGTTCCGCTCCTGGGCCGGCCAGGTTGCCGCCCGGCACGGCTACACCGTCGCGTACGTGCCCGTGGGGGACGACGACCCGGAGGTGGGTCCGCCGACCCAGATGGCCGTCTTCACACAGCTCACCGACACCGCCGCCAGCAACACCGATACCCCGAAGGAGGGCGAGGCAGCATGACCACCGAGACCGACATCCACACCGACACCCGCACCGACCGCAAGCGCGTACTTCCGGTCACCGACCTGTCCCTCGTCGTCCTGATCGGGGCCACCGGATCGGGCAAGTCCACCTTCGCCCGCAAGCACTTCAAGTCCACCGAGGTCATCTCCTCCGACTACTGCCGGGGGCTCGTCGCCGACGACGAGAACGACCAGAGCGCCAGCAAGGACGCCTTCGAGGTCCTGCACTACATCGCCGGCAAGCGCCTGGCCGCCGGCCGTCTCACCGTGGTCGACGCCACCAGCGTCCAGGCCGAGTCCCGCCGGCAGCTGGTCCAGCTCGCCCGCGAGTACGACGTGCTCCCCATAGCGATCGTCCTCGACATGCCCGAGGAGGTCTGCGCGGAGCGCAACGCGGCCCGCCCCGAGCGGGCGAAGCTGCCCCGGGCCGTCATCCAGCGCCACCGCCGCGACCTGCGGCGCTCGCTGCGCGGGCTGGAGCGCGAGGGCTTCCGCAAGGTGCACGTGCTGCGCACGCCCGAGGAGGTCGAGTCGGCCGAGGTGGTGCTGGAGAAGCGCTTCAACGACCTCACCCACCTCACCGGCCCCTTCGACATCATCGGCGACATCCATGGTTGCGCCTCCGAGCTGGAGACCCTGCTCGACAAGCTCGGCTACCAGGACGGCGACCACCGCGCCCACCCCGAGGGCCGCACCGCCGTCTTCGTCGGCGACCTCGTCGACCGGGGCCCGGACAGCCCCGGCGTGCTGCGCCGCGTGATGGGCATGGTCGGGGCCGGCAACGCCCTGTGCGTGCCCGGGAACCACGAGAACAAGCTGGCCCGTTACCTCAAGGGATCCAAGGTCCAGCAGACCCACGGACTCGCCGAGACCATCGAGCAGCTTCGCAGCGAGCCGGAGGAGTTCGTGCGGGAGGTCCGCACCTTCATCCAGGGCCTCGTCAGCCACTACGTGCTCGACGGCGGCAAGCTGGTGGTCTGTCACGCCGGTCTGCCCGAGAAGTACCACGGCCGCACCTCCGGCCGGGTGCGCTCGCACGCCCTCTACGGGGAGACCACCGGCGAGACCGACGAGTTCGGACTGCCCGTGCGCTACCCGTGGGCCGAGGACTACCGGGGCAAGGCCGCGGTCGTCTACGGGCACACCCCGGTCCCGGACACCAGCTGGATCAACAACACCATCTGCCTCGACACCGGAGCCGTCTTCGGCGGCCGGATGACCGCCCTGCGCTGGCCCGAGCGCGAACTGGTCGACGTACCGGCCGAGAAGGTCTGGTACGAGCCGGTCAAGCCGCTCGTCGCCGAGGTACCGGGAGGCCACGACGGCCGGCCGCTCGACCTCGCCGACGTCCACGGCCGCCGGGTCGTGGAGACCCGCCACCTGGGCAACGTCAACGTGCGCGAGGAGAACGCGGCGGCGGCCCTGGAGGTCATGAGCCGCTTCGCCGTGGACCCGCGCCTGGTGCCGTACCTCCCGCCGACCATGGCGCCCACCGCCACCTCGCAGATCGAGGGCTACCTGGAGCACCCGGCCGAGGCCTTCGCGCAGTACCGCAAGGACGGCATCGCCCAGGTCGTCTGCGAGGAGAAGCACATGGGCTCCCGGGCCACCGTGCTGATCTGCAAGGACGCCGGAGCGGCCCGCGAGCGCTTCGGGGTCGAAGGCCCCACCGGGTCCGTCTACACCCGCACCGGACGGCCCTTCTTCAAGGACCCGGAGGTCACCGAGGAGGTCCTCACCCGGCTCCGGGCGGCCGTCACCGACGCCGGGCTCTGGCAGGAGCTGGACACGGACTGGCTGCTCATCGACGGCGAACTGCTGCCCTGGTCGCTGAAGTCCGGCGGTCTGCTGCGCAGCCAGTACGCCGCCGTGGGCGCGGCCTCCGGCGCCGTCTTCCCCGAGGCGCTGGCCGCCCTGGCGGCCGCCGCCGGGCGGGGCATCGACACCGGGGAGCTCCTGGAGCGCCAGCGCGGGCGGGCCGCCGACGCGGCGAAGTTCACCGACGCCTACCGGCGCTACTGCTGGACCACCGACGGGCTGGACGGCGTACGGTTCGCCCCGTTCCAGCTGCTGGCGGCGGCCGGTCGGTCGCTGGCGGCCGTACCCCACGACGAGCAGCTGTTCTGGCTGGACCGCCTGGTCGCCGCCGACGAGGCGTCCGGCACGGGCCTGCTGCGCCGCACCGCCCGGATCCTGGTGGACCCGGCCGACGAGGCGTCCGTACGGGCGGGCACCGATTGGTGGCTGGAGCTGACGGCCGCCGGGGGTGAGGGCATGGTCGTCAAGCCGCTCCAGGCGTACGCCAAGGACGGCAAGGGCCGCCTGGTGCAGCCGGGGGTGAAGGTGCGCGGCCGCGAGTACCTGCGGATCATCTACGGTCCCGAGTACACGCGTCCGGATCACCTGGAGCGGCTGCGCCAGCGCCACCTCGGGCACAAGCGCTCGCTCGCGCTGCGCGAGTACGCGCTCGGGCTGGAGGCCCTGGACCGGCTGGCGGCCGAGGAGCCGCTGTGGCGGGTCCACGAGGCGGTCTTCGCCGTCCTCGCGCTGGAGTCGGAGCCGGTGGACCCGAGGCTCTGACGGCGTCGGCGTCAAGGAAGGGCCCCCGTACGGCCGGTCATTAGGTCGTATGGGGGAACTTTCGCCGAGAACTCCGGGAAAACCACCGGCGGGATCGTTCATCCAGGGCAGCGGAATGTCCGCGACCTCTGGAAGGACGGAACGTCACCTATGAAGATGACCGCGCGCGGAAGCATTGCGGCACTCATGACCTGTATGGCGGCGGCCGGCGCGGCCACCCCGGCCATGGCCGACGCGGTGCCCGTGGGTGTCCCCCTGGACGCGGTGCGCACCACGCTCGGCGTGGACGTCCCGCACATCGCCACCGGGGTGCCGGTGCCGGTCGTCGGCGCCCCGCAGGTGCCCGTGCACCACACGGGCGACCTGCTGCCGGCCCCGCTGCTCCCGGCCGTGCCGATCGCCACCGACCTCGGGGACACCCTCGTCACCTCCCCGGTGCCGAACCTGGCCGGCCGGCCCGAGACGGACGGCGAGGGTTCGGTGGACGCGCCCGCGACCACCGTGCACACCCGCAGCCCCGGCCTGATCCTCGGCGCCCCGCTGACCATGCCGGACGGATCCAACTACGGGCTGCCTAACCTGACCACGCCCAAGCTGGGTCTGGCCGCCCCGGAACTCACGGGTACCCCGGAGGCCCTCCTCGGCCTGCGCTGAGCCGGCCGGTCCGAACCGGCCGAGCCGAACCGGCCGGTCCGACGCCGCGTCAAAAAGCCGCCCGGTCTGCGAACGTGTACGGCATGGGATTCCATGTCGATTCCGAGACCGGGCGGCTTCGCCGCGTCATCCTCCACCGGCCCGACCTGGAGCTGAAAAGGCTCACACCGAGCAACAAGGACGCCTTGCTCTTCGACGACGTGCTGTGGGTGCGCCGGGCCCGCCAGGAGCACGACGGGTTCGCCGACGTACTGCGCGACCGGGGCGTGGCGGTCCACCTCTTCGGCGACCTGCTCACCGAGGCCCTCGACATCCCGGAGGCGAGACACCTCGTACTGGACCGCGTCTTCGACGAGAAGGAGTACGGGCCGCTCGCCACCGACCACCTGCGCTCGGTCTTCGACTCGCTGCCCTCGGCGGACCTGGCCGAGGCACTGGTCGGCGGGATGACCAAGAGGGAGTTCCTGGAGCGGCACGCGGAGCCGGTGTCGGTCCGCTTCCACGCCCTGGACCTCGACGGCTTCCTGCTGGGGCCGCTGCCCAACCACCTCTTCACCCGGGACACCTCCGCCTGGATCTACGACGGGGTCTCCATCAACGCGATGCGCTGGCCGGCCCGGCAGCGCGAGACCGTGCACTTCGAGGCGATCTACAAGCACCACCCGCTCTTCACCACCTCGGGTGCCTTCCACTACTGGTCGCAGGGGCAGGTCGACTACCCCTCCACGATCGAGGGCGGTGACGTCCTGGTCATCGGCAACGGGGCCGTGCTGATCGGGATGAGCGAGCGGACCACCCCGCAGGCGGTGGAGATGCTGGCGCGCGGGCTGTTCGCCGCCGGATCGGCCACCTCGATCGTGGCGCTCGACATGCCGAAGCGGCGGGCGTTCATGCACCTGGACACGGTGATGACGATGGTGGACGGAGATACGTTCACTCAGTACGCGGGCCTGGGCATGCTGCGCTCCTACACGATCGAGCCGGGCGACGGCGCGAGCGAGCTGAAGGTGACCGACCATCCGCCGGAGCACATGCACCGGGCCATCGCCGCCGTGCTCGGGCTGGACTCGGTCCGGGTGCTCACGGCGACCCAGGACGTCCATGCGGCGGAGCGCGAGCAGTGGGACGACGGCTGCAACGTGCTGGCGGTGGAGCCGGGGGTGGTCGTCGCGTACGAGCGCAACGTCACGACCAACACCTACCTGCGCAAGGAGGGCATCGAGGTGATCGAGATCCCGGGCAGCGAGCTGGGGCGGGGCCGGGGCGGGCCGCGCTGCATGAGCTGCCCCGTGGAGCGGGAAGCGGTGGCCTAGCCGGCCGGGGGCGCGTGGCCGGGCGGGGTCGGGGCGGAGAGCCGCGTACGGGGCTCTGTATATCAATGCATGGTGTCGTATAGACTTCCAGTGTTCCCCTGTCACCGTGACTCTGGAGTCCCCATGGCCACCGACCTCGTCGGCCGCAGTTTCCTCAAGGAGCTCGATTTCACCGCCGCCGAGTTCCGCGGCCTGATCGAGCTCGCCGCCGAACTCAAGGCGGCCAAGAAGGCCGGGACCGAGCAGCGCCTCCTCCAGGGCAAGAACATCGCCCTGATCTTCGAGAAGACCTCGACGCGCACGCGCTGCGCGTTCGAGGTCGCCGCCGCCGACCAGGGCGCCCACACCACGTACCTCGACCCCTCCGGCTCCCAGATGGGACACAAGGAATCGGTCAGGGACACCGCGCGGGTCCTGGGCCGGATGTTCGACGGCATCGAGTACCGGGGCGACGCGCAGGACACCGTCGAGGAGCTCGCCGCCCACGCCGGAGTGCCCGTCTTCAACGGTCTCACCGACGACTGGCACCCCACCCAGATGCTGGCCGACGTGCTGACGATGACCGAGCACTGTGCCAAGCCGCTGGAGCGGATCGCCTTCGCCTACCTCGGCGACGCCCGCTTCAACATGGGCAACTCCTACCTGGTCACCGGCGCGTTGCTGGGCATGGACGTACGGATCGTCGGGCCGGAGCACTACTGGCCGGCCGAGCCGGTGGTGGCTGCGGCGCGCGAGCTCGCCGCCGCGAGCGGCGCACGGATCACGCTCACCGAGGACGTGGCGGAGGGAGTGGGCCAGGCGGACTTCGTCCTGACCGACATCTGGGTGTCCATGGGCGAGCCCAAGGAGGTCTGGGACGAGCGGATCGAGGCCCTGACCCCGTACGCCGTCACCATGGACGTGCTGCGCGCCACCGGGAACCCGGACGTGAAGTTCATGCACTGCCTGCCGGCCTTCCACGACCTCGGCACCAAGGTGGCGCGGGAGATCCACGAGCGGCACGGGCTGGAGTCGCTGGAAGTGACGGACGAGGTGTTCGAGTCCGCGCACTCGGTCGTCTTCGACGAGGCCGAGAACCGGCTGCACACCATCAAGGCGGTCCTCGTCGCGACGCTCGCGAAGCCCGGCGCATAGTCATGCGCCGAAGGCGCGGCCGGATCCGGATCCGGGGCCGGTCGGGCCGCCGGCCGGTCTAGGCGGCGGGCCGGGCCGGCAGGGTGAACCACACGGCTTTGCCGTGCGGGGTGCGGCGGTGGCCGCAGGCCGAGCTCAGGGTCCTGATCAGCAGCAGGCCGCGGCCGTGCTCCTGCCAGGGGTCGGGGTGGGCGTCGTCCGGGCGGGCGCCGGTGAGGTCGGCGGGGGCGTGCGGATCCCCGTCGTGAACCTCGACCTGGCAGCCGTTCGCCAGCAGCTCCACGACGAGCTCGATCGGGGCGGTGCCGGGGGTGTGCTCGACGGCGTTGGCGACCAGTTCGGCGGTGAGCAGCTCCGCGGTGTCGCTGTCGGCGGGCGCGTCGATGTCCGCGAGGGCGGTACGGATGAGGGCGCGGGCGATCGGCACGGCCGCGGCCGTGTGCGGCAGGGCGATCCGCCAGGCGTGTGCGTCGCGGGGGTGGGGGATGTCGGAGTCGTCGGGCAAGGCAGGACCGTCCGTTCCGTGGGGTTGCAGGGGGTGTGGTGGGGGAAATCCTGCTTTCAACGATACGAAGTGGAAATGTCACGTCGTAGGGCACCCCGACGTGAGCGCAAGGGACGTCGGCCATCACCGGTTCGGGACTTTCGGTGCGTGTGGCGCTCGGGCCCACCAGCGGACACTCGTTTATCGCGCTTCCATGACGATGGTCACGATGCGGTGATACCTTCGGGAGCGTGAGCCCCTTCCTTGGTTCCACACCAGCGACCGAACGGTGGCGCCACCTGCGGGTGGACCGGCAGGACGGCGTCGCCACCGTCACCCTCGACCGCCCCGAAAAGCTGAACGCGCTCACCTTCGGCGCCTACGCCGACCTGCGCGATCTGCTCGCCGAACTGTCCAGGGAGCGTTCCGTACGCGCCCTCGTGCTCGGCGGAGAAGGGCGCGGTTTCTGCTCCGGCGGCGACGTGGACGAGATCATCGGCGCCACCCTCGCGATGGACACCGCCCAGCTCCTCGACTTCAACCGGATGACCGGCCAGGTGGTGCGCGCCCTGCGCGAATGCCCCTTCCCGGTGATCGCGGCCGTGCACGGGGTCGCCGCCGGGGCCGGAGCCGTCATCGCGCTCGCCGCGGACTTCCGGATCGCCGACCCCACCGCCCGCTTCGCCTTCCTCTTCACCCGGGTCGGCCTCTCCGGCGGGGACATGGGCGCCGCGTACCTGCTGCCCCGGGTCGTCGGTCTCGGGCACGCCACCCGGCTGCTGATGTTGGGGGAGCAGGTCAGGGCCCCGGAGGCCGAGCGGATCGGGCTGCTGAGCGAGGTCACCGAGGAGGGCAAGGCCTCCGTACGGGCCGCCGAGCTCGCCGCGCACCTCGCCGCGGGTCCGGCCCTCGCCTACGCGCAGACCAAGGCGCTGCTCACCGCGGAGCTGGACATGCCGCTCGCCGCGTCGGTGGAGCTGGACGCGAACACGCAGGCGCTGCTGATGAACGGCGAGGACTACCGGGAGTTCCACGCGGCCTTCACCGGGAAACGGCCGCCCCAGTGGAAGGGCAGGTGATCCCGTGTCCGCCGGTGACATGACCCACGACCGGATGCGGATCGCCGTCGTGGGCGGCGGACCGGGCGGGCTGTACGCCGCCGCGCTGCTGGCCCGGCAGGGCCATTCGGTGGAGGTCTGGGAGCGGGGCGCCCCCGACGACACCTTCGGCTTCGGGGTGGTGCTCTCCGACGAGACCCTCGGCGGCATCGAAGAGGCCGACGGGGTCGTCTACGCGGCCCTGTGCGCGGAGTTCGTGCGCTGGGACGACGTGGACATCGTGCACCGGGGGCGGCTGCTGACCTCCGGGGGCCACGGCTTCGCCGCGCTCGGGCGCCGCCGGCTGCTGGAGATCCTGCACGAGCGGTGCGCGGGCCTCGGGGTCCGGCTCCGCTTCCGCACCCCGGCGCCCGCCACGGGGACGCTCGCGGCCTCGTACGACCTGGTGGTCGCCGCGGACGGGGTGAACAGCCGGATCCGGGAGGGCGGGGCGGCGCACTTCGGGCCGACGGTGACGGGCGGGCGCTGCCGGTACGTCTGGCTGGCCGCCGACTTCGCCCTGGACTCCTTCCGCTTCGAGATCGCGGAGACCGAGCACGGGGTCATGCAGCTGCACGCGTACCCGTACGCCCGCCCGTCGCCCGACCACCACCCCTCATCGGGGCCCTCCGGGCCGCAGAATCAATTCGGCTCCTCGACCGTGATCGTGGAGATGCGCGAGGAGGTCTGGCGGGCGGCCGGCTTCGACCTGTGCGACGAGGCGGAGTCGGCGTCGCGCTGCGCCAAGATCTTCGGTGAGGCGCTGCGGGGGCGGCCGCTGCGCGGGAACCGCTCGGCGTGGACGCAGTTCCGTACGGTCGTCAACGAGCGCTGGTCGCACGGCAATGTCGTCCTGCTCGGGGACGCGGCGCACACCGCGCACTTCTCCATCGGCTCCGGCACCAAACTGGCGGTGGAGGACGCGCTCGCGCTGGCGCGGGCGGTGGAGGCCGGACCGGACGTGCCCGCCGCCCTGGCCGCCTACGAGGCCGCGCGGCGGCCGGCCGTCGCCTCGACGCAGCGGGCGGCCGCCGCCAGCATGCGGTGGTTCGAGGAGGTCGCCGGGTACGTGGAACAGCCCGCCCGGCAGTTCGCCTTCAACCTCCTCACGCGCAGCCGCCGGGTCACCCACGGGAACCTGGCCCTGCGCGATGCCCGCTTCACCCGGGCGGTGGAGCGGGAATTCGGGTGCCCCGACGCGAGCCCGTCGGATCCGACCCACCCGGCGACGCCGCCGATGTTCACACCGTTCGGCCTGCGCGGACTGACCCTGCGCAACCGGGTCGTGGTCTCCCCGATGGACATGTATTCGGCGGGGAGAGGGGCTTCGGCAGTCGCCGCCGACGGCGTGCCGGGGGACTTCCACCTGGTGCACCTCGGCGCGCGGGCGCTCGGCGGGGCCGGCCTGGTGATGACGGAGATGGTCTGCGTCAGCGCCGAGGGCCGGATCACGCCCGGCTGCACCGGCCTGTACACGCAGGAGCAGGCGGCCGCCTGGGCGCGGATCGCCGAGTTCGTGCACACCTCGGCGCCCGGAACCGCGCTCGGGGTCCAGCTCGGGCACTCCGGCCGCAAGGGGTCGACCCGGCTGATGTGGGAGGGCATGGACGCCCCGCTGCCCGAGGGCAACTGGCCGCTGGTGGCCGCCTCCGCGCTGCCGTACCGGCCCGGGGTCTCGGCCGTTCCGCGCGCCCTGACCACCGCCGACCTCGCCGCCGTCCGCTCCGATTTCGCGGCCGCCGCGGTCCGGGCCGCGAGAAGCGGCTTCGACCTGCTGGAACTGCACTGCGCCCACGGCTACCTGCTCTCCGGGTTCCTCTCCCCGCTCACCAACCACCGCACCGACGCCTACGGCGGCCCGCTGGAGAACCGGCTCCGCTTCCCGCTGGAGGTCTTCGACGCGGTCCGCGCCGTCTGGCCGGCGGACCGACCGATGACGGTCCGGCTCTCGGCCACCGACTGGGCGCCCGGCGGCACCTCGCCCGAGGAGGCCGTGGCCATCGCCGGGGCCTTCGCCGCCCACGGGGCCGATGCCATCGACGTCTCCACGGGTCAGGTGGTGGCGGAGGAGACCCCGGAGTACGGGCGCTCGTACCAGACCCCGTACGCCGACCGGATCCGCAACGCCCTGGGCGTGCCGGTCATCGCGGTCGGTGCGATCTCCTCCTGGGACGACGTCAACTCCCTGCTCCTGGCCGGCCGCGCGGACCTCTGCGCGCTCGGCCGTCCCCACCTCTACGACCCGCACTGGACCCTCCACGCGGCCGCCGAACAGTCCTACACCGGCCCGGCCGCGCCCTGGCCCTCCCCCTACCTCGCGGGCAGCCGCCCACCCCCGGCCGGGCGGGGCTGAGGCCCGCCGGGGACACCCCTCAGGCGAGGACGAGCTCGGCGCGGTCCTCGACCGGGGTGTAGCCGAGGCGCAGATAGATGCGGTTGCTGGTGGGGTTGGACAGGACCGTGAAGAGCAGCACCTCTTCGGCTCCGGCCGCGTACGCCGCTTCGCTCACCGCGTGCGTGACCCCGGCGCCGTAGCCGCGGCCGCGGTGGGCGGGCGGGGTGTAGACCGGGCCCACGCGGGAGGCGCCGGACGCCGGGCGGTGGAACCCGGCCATCGAGACGGGCCCGCCGCCGTCCTCCCAGATCAGCGTGCCCCCGTAGGAGATCCGGTCGAGCAGGAGCCCGTCGGGGACGGTGGCCGGGAGGCCCTCCTCCACGTGGAAGGCGGTCATCCACTCCCGCACGAGGGGCAGATCGGCTTCGGTGGCCCGCCGGCTCCGGCCCGCCGGGGCGGGGTCGGGGGCGAGGAGCCCCGCGAGCCGGTAGAGCCGGAACTCCTCGGTGACCTTCGTCGGCCGGCCCCAGGCCTCCGCGAGGACCTCCGCGTCGGCGCGGCGGGCGTTGAAGGCGCCGATCCCCCCGAGCCGGGGCTCGGAGGCGAGCGCGGCCCCCAGCGCGGGGACGGCCTCCGGCGGCAGCGCGCCGACCAGCAGCGGGTACGGCGGGGTACGGATCACGGCTCCGTCGACCCGGCCGCCGGGCCCGGTCCACCAGCCGAAGAGGGGCTCGCCGGAGCCGAACGCGTCAGGTCCGAGCCGTTCCAGGGAGCGCATGGCGGTGAGCAGTTGGGTATTGACCACGGGATGCGCGGCCACGGTGGCACGTGCCGCGGCCGAGAAGGCCGCCAGATCCGAGCTGAAGGTCCATGTCATGCCCCATCGTGGCGTGGGCGGGGCGGGACCCGCAGCCGCTTTTTCGCGGTCCGGACGGGCCCGGCGCTCCGGGCGGCCCGGGGCCACCGGTCACGGCTCCACGAACCCCGCGCCGACGTCCCGCAGCCGGGTGTGCAGTTCGCCGAAGACCGCCGCCGCGCGGTCGCCCGGCCAGTCCGCCGGGAGGAGGTCGCGGGGCAGGCCCGGGTCGGCGTACGGAAGGCGGCGCCAGCTGTCCAGGGCGAGGAGGTAGCCGCGGTAGGCGGCCTCCGGGGTGGGGGGCGGGCCCTGCTGGAGGGCGCGCAGGGCCGGTTCGTGGAGGTCCAGGAAGTCCTCGTGCTGCTTGGCCAGCGCCGGCAGGTCCCACCAGCGGGCCACCGCCTCCGCCGTCGGGGCGAAGCCGAGGTGGGCGCCGCGGAACAGCTCCACGTACGGGGTCAGGCGCAGCCGGTCCAAGGTGCGCCGGGTCTCCCCGTGCAGATGGGCCGGGGCGATCCAGACGCCCGGCGCCACCGCGCCGAAGCCGAGCCGGGCGAGCCGGGAGCGCAGCAGGTGGCGCTTGGCGCGCTCCTGCTCCGGGACGGAGAACACGGCCAGCAGCCACTCCTGCGACCGGCGCGGGGCCCCGTAGATCCGCCGGTCGCCGTCCTCCAGGAGCTCCCGCGCCTCCTCGGAGAGCTCGTAGCCCGCGGCGCCGTCCCCGGCCCGCGCGGGCAGCAGGAAGCCGCGCCGCTTCAGCCGGGACACCGACGAGCGGACGGACGGGGCGTCCACTCCGGCCGAGCCCAGCAGGCGGACCAGCGCGGATACCGGGACCGGGCCGGGGAAGGCCCGCCCGTAGGCTCCGTAGAACGTGACGATCAGAGATCGCGGGGTGTGCTGCTCTGCCACGAGATCACTGTAGCGAGATCACTGTGCGGGGCGTCCTGCCGGTCGGTCCGGGCCCGTGGCATCGCGCAGCCGGAACCTCTGCAGTTTGCCCGTCGCCGTGCGGGGCAGGGCGGGCAGGAAGACGAAGGTGCGCGGGCACTTGTGCGGGGCGAGTTCGGCCCGCATGAAGGTGCGCAGGTCGTCTTCGGTGAGGACCACGCCCTCCCGGAGGACCGTGTACGCCACCACGACCTGCCCCCGCCGCTCGTCCGGACGGCCGACCACCGCCACCTCCAGCACGTCGGGGTGGCGCAGGAGGGCCTCCTCGACCTCCGGGCCCGCGATGTTGTACCCCGCCGAGACGATCATGTCGTCGGCCCGGGCGACGTAGCGGAAGTAGCCCTCCGCGTCCCGGATATAGGTGTCGCCCGTGACGTTCCAGCCGTCCCGGACGTACTCGCCCTGCCGCGGGTCCGCCAGATAGCGGCAGCCCACCGGCCCCCGTACGGCCAGCAGCCCCGGTTCCTCGTCCGCGACCGGCCGCCCGGCCTCGTCCACCACCCGGGCCTGCCAGCCCGGTACCACCCGGCCGGTGGTGCCGGGGCGGATGTCCTCGTCGGCCGCCGAGATGAAGATGTGCAGCAGCTCGGTCGCGCCGATCCCGTTGATGATCCGCAGGCCCGTGCGCTCGTACCAGGCCTGCCAGGTGGCCGCCGGCAGGTTCTCGCCCGCCGAGACGCAGCGGCGCAGCGCGGAGAGGTCGTAGGCGCCCGTGTCGTACGGGCCCAGCGTGTCCAGCATCGACCGGTACGCGGTGGGCGCGGTGAACAGCACCGACACCCGGTGCTCGGCCAGCGCGGGCAGCAGCCGGCGCGGGGCCGCGTCCGCCATGAGCAGCGCCGAGGCGCCGGCCCGCAGCGGGAAGACGACCAGCCCGCCGAGGCCGAAGGTGAAACCGAGCGGCGGGCTGCCCGCGAAGACGTCGTCGGGGCGGGGGCGCAGCACCTCCCGGGAGAAGGTGTCGGCCACCGCGAGGAGGTCGCGGTGGAAGTGCATGCAGCCCTTGGGGCGCCCGGTGGTCCCCGAGGTGAAGGCGATCAGCGCGACGTCGTCGGCGGAGGTCTCCACCGCCTCGAAGGGCTCCGGATGACCTTGGGCGAGGCGGAGCAGGTCGTCGGGGGAGTCGCCGCCGTACGCGGTGATGCGCAGGCCCGGGACCTCCGCCTTGACCAGGTCCTCGACCACCTCCGCGTGGCACAGGGCGTGGCTCACCCGGGCCATCGCGCACACCGTGGCCAGCTCCTGCGCCCGCTGCTGGGCCAGGACGGTGACGGCCACCGCACCCGCCTTCATCACCGCCAGCCAGCAGGCGGCGAGCCAGGGGCCGGTGGGGCCGCGCAGGAGCACCCGGTTGCCGGGGACCACGCCGAGGTCGGAGCTGAGGACGTGCGCGAGCCGGTCGACGCGGGCGCTCAGCTCCCCGTACGTCCACACCGTGCCGTCCGCGCCGCGGAAGGCGGGGCGGTCCGGGCCGAGCCGGGCGATGGTGGCGTCGAGCAGCTCCACCCCGCAGTTGAGCCGGTCGGGATAGGCCAGCCCGGGGAGTTCGAAGAGGAGCCGCGGCCAGGCGTGCGCGGGTGGCAGGTGGTCGCGGGCGAAGGTGTCACGGTGAGCGGAAGGCTTGAGCTCCAAGGCGGGTTCGCCCCCTTGCGACGGTCCCTTGAGTTGCCGAGAAGGTGGGGCTGTGGGTCTGCCGTGCGGTCGCAGCACGAGCGTATCGTCATGGTGACGGCAGTCAACAGGGCGCGATAGAGGCTGGGGCATTCGGATGACGGGAATCGCGGGATTCGCCGGATCGACCGGGTCTGAGGGGGCCACGGGGTCTGTGGGGGCGGTGGGGTCGGTGGGGGCGAGTGGGTCGGCCGGGTCCGTCGGGTCCGTCGGTTCGGCCGGGGCCGCCGGTTCCGCCGGCTTCGCGCTCGGGGCGGACCGGGAGGAGCGGTGCGCGCGGCTGCGCGAACTGGCGGCGGGGCGGCTGCGGCCGCTGGCCGAGAAGGGGGAGCCGGGCCGGGTCAACCGGCCGCTGTTGGCCGCGCTGGGCGAGGAGGGACTGCTGGAGCGGCTCTTCACCTCGGGCGCGCTGGAACTGTGCCTGCTGCGCGAATCCCTCGCCTACGGCTGCACGGAGGCCGAGACGGCTCTCGCCCTCCAGGGGCTCGGCGCCCACCCGGTGCTGCGCTCGGGCACCGACGCGCAGCGGGACCGCTGGCTGCCGGGGGTGCGGGCCGGGCGGACGGTGGCGGCCTTCGCGCTGAGCGAGCCGGGGGCCGGCTCGGACGCGGCGGCGCTGGAGCTCGAAGCCGTACGGGAGGTACGGGGCGGGGTGGCGGGCTGGCGGCTGCACGGGCTCAAGCGCTGGATCTCCAACGCCCCCGAGGCCGATTTCTACACGGTCTTCGCCCGGACCGGCGAGGGGCCGGGGGCGAAGGGGATCACCGCCTTCCTGGTCCCGGCGGACCGGCCGGGGCTCTCGGGCCGGGCCCTGGACATGCTCTCCCCGCACCCGATCGGCGAGCTGTCCTTCGAGGGGGTCCCGGTCGGCCCGGCCGACCTGCTGGGGGAGCCCGGCCGCGGCTTCCGGGTGGCCATGGACACCCTGAACCTCTTCCGGCCCAGCGTGGGCGCCTTCGCCGTGGGGATGGCCAGGGCCGCGCTGGACGCGACGGTGGCGCACACGGCGGCCCGTACCGCCTTCGGGGGCGTACTGGGAGACCTTCAGGCCGTGGCGCACCGGGTGGCCGAGATGGCCACCCGGACCGAGGCCGCGCGGCTCCTCGTCTACGCGGCCGCGGGCGCCTACGACAGCGGCTCGCCCGAGGTGCCGAGGCGGGCGGCGATGGCGAAGCTGCTGGCGACCGAGACGGCCCAGTACGTGGTCGACCACGCGGTGCAGCTGCACGGGGCCGCGGCCCTCCAGCGCGGGCACCTGCTGGAACACCTCTACCGGGAGGTACGGGCGCCGCGGATCTACGAGGGGGCGAGCGAGGTGCAGCGCACGATCATCGCGAAGGAGCTCTACCGGGACCACTCCCGGGAGACGGCGCAGACGGCGTCGGGGAAGGGGAACGGGGCGTGAGCCTGGAGCGGATCAACCCGGAGGAGCTGTCCCCGGCGACGGGGTTCTCGCACGCGGTGGTCGCGAGCGGGGGGCGGCTGGTGTTCCTGGCCGGACAGACGGCGCTCGACGGCGCGGGCAAGGTGGTGGGCGAGACCCTGCCGCAGCAGTTCGAGCGGGCGCTGACGAACCTGCTCACGGCGCTGGCGGAGGCGGGCGGCTCGCCGGCCGATCTGGCACGGGTCACCGTCTACGCGGTCGACGTCGCGGACTACCGGGCCTCCGTTGCCGAACTCGGGCTGATCTGGCGCCGGTTGGCGGGGCGCGAGTATCCGGCGATGGCGGTCGTGGGCGTGGTCAGGCTGTGGGACGAGGACGCGCTCGTCGAGATGGACGGGCTCGCGGTGCTGCCGTAGGTCGTTTGTGCTGGTGGGAGTGGGTGCCTTTGACAGTGGGCGGGGGAGGGTGGAGGGTTGAAATGCCTTATTTCGGGGCAAATCGCCCCTTCATACGCGGAGGTGCATGAACATGCGCCGTGGGTTCGTTGCGGCAGCCGTGACGGGAGCAGCCGGGCTCGCACTCGGTCTGATGCCCGTGGGAAGCGCCTTTGCCGCTACCACTTCTTCTGTCTCGGCTCTGCCCGCGCATCAGTGTTCCGACTGGCGCGGCGACGGTTGGTGGCGTGACTGCTGCGACCCGTCGCGCGGTAACGACCGGCCCAGCTGGTGCTGGGACAACAGCAACTGGAACAACGACAGCTGGAACAACAACTGGGACAACAGCAACTGGAACGACAGCTGGCACGACGGTAACTGGAACAACCACGACGGCAACTGGAACGACAGTTGGAACAACGGTGGTTGGAACAACGACAGCTGGAACGGCGGCCACGACAACTGGCATGACGCCGGCTGGAACCGCTGACGGCCGACGGATGATCCGGGGGTGATCCGGCGGAACGGCTGCGTCCCCGTGCGGACGCCGGGCAGAATTCGGTGCGTTGTGCACGCAGCGAACGCCCGTGCGACCGCCACTCATGGGAGCAGCCGGTGCCGTCTTCTCAAGAGATCCCCTTGACGATCACTCCGAAGCAGGCGACCTACGGCGCGATCGTCCCGGTGACCCTGCCGTCGGGTCCGGTCCGGCTCAGGATCCCGCCGTGCAAGGACGGTGATCTCGTCCGGGTCCGCGTCGGCGGTTCCGAGGTGCTGGCCCGGATCCGGGTGGATCCGGCCGCGGGCGCGGCCGCCTCCGGGCCGGTGCTGGGGCATCCCGGCGGCGGCCCCGGGGCGGCCGCGCGCGGATGCCTGGTGGGGCTCGGCGTCCTCGTCGCCCTCGTCGTGGGCGTGGCGGTGCTGAGCAGCACGAACCGCGAACACGGTCCCGAGGCGGCCCCGACCGCGGTGGGGACCACCCCGGCCGGCGGCGCCGTGCCCGTCCCCGCCCCCGCGCCCTCCCAGGCGGACCCGACGCCGTTCAACCGTGGCACCTGCCTCAACGGCTCGCTGCCGGACTCGACGACCGCGCAGAAGGTCACGGGCGTGGAGGAGGTCTCCTGCTCGGCGTCCGACGCCCACTACCGGGTGATCGAGAGCATCCCGCTGACCTCGGACCTGAACCGCTGCAACGGCAACCCGAAGACGGAGTACGCCTTCTCCTACCGCTACACCCTCAACGGAGCCCCGATCAACCAGTACGTCTACTGCCTGGTCGGCATCGGCTCCTACGCCCGCCACTGAACGGCGGGCCGGGGCCCGCGACGGGTCTCAGCCCTCCAGCAGGTTCCCCATCCACTCCTCGATCCCCGCCACCGTCCGCGGCAGGGCGCCCGACATCAGCCGGGCGCCCCCGGCCGTGATCACCAGGTCGTCCTCGATGCGGACGCCGATGCCGCGCAGCTCCGGCGGGAGGGTCTCGTCGTCGGGCTGGAGGTAGAGCCCCGGCTCGACGGTGAGGACCTGGCCCTCCTCCAGGACCCCGTCCAGGTAGGTGTCCGCCCGCGCCTTCGCGCAGTCGTGCACGTCCAGCCCCAGCATGTGCCCGCTGCTGCACAGGGTGTACCGGCGGTGCAGATCGCCTTCGGCGTGCTTGAGCACGCCCCATTCCGCGAGCCCCTCGGCGATCACCCGCATCCCGGCCCGGTGGAAGTCGCGGAAGCTCGCGCCCGGCCGCAGCGCCGCCATGCCCGCGTCCTGTGCGGCCAGGACCAGCTCGTAGACCTGTCGCTGGACGGGGGAGAACCGTCCCGACAGGGGGAGGGTGCGGGTGATGTCCGCCGTGTAGAGGGTGTCGGTCTCCACGCCCGCGTCCAGCAGCAGGAGTTCGTCCCCGTTCAGCCGGCCGTCGTTGCGGATCCAGTGCAGGACGCACGCGTGCGCGCCCGAGGCGGCGATCGTCTCGTAGCCGGTGCCGTTGCCCTCGGCGCGGGCGCGGCGGTTGAAGACCCCCTCGATCCAGCGCTCTCCGCGCGGGTGGGCCAGCGCGCGCGGGAGGTCCCGTACGACGTCCTCGAAACCGGCCGTGGTGTGGTCGACGGCCAGCTGGAGCTGGGCCACCTCCCACTCGTCCTTGACGAGTCGCAGCTCGGAGAGGGCGGCGGCGAGTGCGGAGTCGGTGGCCGCGTCGCGGCCCGCCGGGCTGCCGAGGGTGTCCAGGTGGGCGCAGCGGATCCCGGAGAGCCGCTCGGCCTCCGCGAGGTCGGGGCGGCGGCCGACCCAGAACTCCCCGTAGCGGCGGTCGCGGTAGAACTCCTCGTTGCCGTCCACGCGCGGAGAGCGGGGGCGCAGGTAGAGGACGGCCTCGTGCGCGTGCGGGCCGGCGGGCTCCAGGACCAGGACGTGGCCGGCCTGGTCCTCGCCGGTGAGCCCGGTCAGCCAGGCGTACGCGCTGTGCGGGCGGAAGCGGTGGTCGCAGTCGTTGGTGCGGACCTTCAGCTCCCCGGCCGGGATGATCAGCCGCTCGCCGGGGAACCGGGCGGAGAGCCGGGCGCGGCGGGCCGGGGTGACGGCGTGGCCGGGGGTCCGGGCGGCGCCGGGGAGCGGTGAGGCCGCCCAGTCCGATGCCATGAACCGGGACAACTCCGGGGATACCGGCAGGTCGTGGCTGCCGATGTTGAGCCCGGCGGTGGGGCGGGAGGGGGTGTCGGTCACGGGGGCTCCCTCAAGAAGATGCGAACTGGTGGGCGCACAGGTCTTGTCAGTGCAATTTCACATTACTATGTTACAGCTCACACCGCGCCACGTTAATCCCCGTCAAACGCCGTGTGACTCGGGGCAGTTCAGGCATTCGCAGGTCAGGCGTTTCGCACTTCAGGTCAGCGGTTCGCGCACCACTTTCCCCCACCTCCCCTCCCAACAGGAGTTCTTGGTGTCCCAGCACAGAGCTGTGCGTTCGTCCCTCCTCTCCGCCGCCGTCGCGGTCACCCTCCTCGCCACCGCGGGCCAGGCCGTGACCCAGGCCGCCGAGACCGGCGCCCCCGCCCGGGTGTCGGGCATATCGACGCCCGACACCTTCACCGCGGGCGCCCCCGGGGCGAACCCGTTCGACGAGGTCGACCACCTCGCGCAGCAGCAGGAGAACGTTCCGGCCCCCGCCCCGGCCCCCGGCGGCCTGGCCGTCGCCGACGGCCGGGTGCCCGGCGCCGCCACCAAGGCCGCCGCCCTCTCCGCGCCCGCCACGAAGACCGGCAAGCTCGCAGCCGCCGCCCAGAGCGACGCCGCGGGCGTCCCCTGCACCCTCGACGGGATCACCGGACTCTCCCCGGAGCAGTTCGCCGACTTCCTCGCCGACCCGGCCGTCACCGCCGACGGCTGCCTGCGCGGCCTCATCTGGACCTGGGACGCGCGCCTGGCGCCCGTCATGTCCGACGCCCACGTCCAGGCCGTCTCCAAGCGGATATCCGCCCTGTCCGCCGCGCACGACGGACGCGACTCCTCGCACCTGGAGGAGATGTTCACCTACCTGCACGCCGTGGTCTACCACGACTACTCGCGCACCGAGATCGACGTCACCGACGCCCCGACCGTCGACGCCATGCGCCGGGCCGTCGCCGACTTCGGCGCCGCCGCCCACACCTTCGACGCCACCGCCTCCAACGCCCGTACCCTGCGCGAGGCCCTCTACGCCGCCAGCGCCCCCGGCCTGCGCCAGTACCAGCTCGGTCTGATCAAGCAGGTCCTGGCCACCCTGGACGCCTCGCACACCGCGACGAACCTGGACGCCGGCTGGGCGGGCGCGGCGCTCGCCGCCCTCTCCGTCAACTACCTCGGCGTGTACCCGGGCAACAACGACACCGCGTTCCAGGCGGCCGCGGCCGGCGACGCCTCGTACCGCGCCGCCTTCAAGAACTTCGCCGGGTACACCCACCTCAAGGGCACCGGCAACGCCTGGGTGGCGCGCGACGCCCTCGGCGAGTACGGCCGCTTCGGCCAGATCGACAGCCTGAAGAGCGGGGTCGTCGCCGACCTCGGCGCCCTGCTGGGCCCGGTCAAGTCCGCCTTCGGCGACGGCAGCGAGCAGTGGGCGAAGATCGTCTCCTGGCTCAACTTCTACGAGGCGTGCAAGCCCTACGGGGTGTGCAAGGAGGACATCGAGAAGCAGCTCTTCCCGAACACCTATACCTACGACAACGGCGGCATCAAGGTCCGCACCGCCCTCGACCGGGCCACCGTCGACCAGCTCTACTACGCGAGCAAGCAGGTCAAGACGCAGTTCCACCGGGTCCTGGGCACCGACCAGCCGCTCACCGGCGACCCCAACACCACGCTGAACATCGTGCTGTACGCCTCCCGCGCGGACTACGTGAACTACCACCCGATCCTGACGGGCTACGGCACCAACAACGGCGGCATCTACATCGAGAACGGCGCGACCTTCTACACCTACCAGCGCCGCGTCCCGCAGGACTCCTCCCTCACCCTCGAAGAGCTCTTCCGCCACGAGTACACGCACTACCTCAACGGCCGCTGGGCCGTCCCCGGCTCCTTCGGCCAGGGCGCCTGGTATGAGGGCGACCGGACCACCGCGATGGACGAGGGCACCGCCGAGTTCTTCGACGGAGCGACCCGCGACAACGGCATCGCCGTACGCAAGTCCCTGGTCAAGGGCATCATCAACGACACGGCCGGCGGCGGCCCGCGCATGACGGTGGAGCAGCTGCTGCACGCCACGTACGCCGGGGACGGCTTCCGCTTCTACAACTACGCGGGCACCTTCTTCGAGTTCCTGTGGACCGAACACCCCTCGCTCCTGCGCGAGATGTACGGCTACCAGCGCGCCAACGACCCGGCCGGCTTCGACGCCTGGCGCAGCCGGATGGGCGCGGACGCGAACATTCAGCGCGACTACAACCGCTTCCTGGACACCCTGATCGCCAAGGTGGACCAGCTGTACGTGCCGAACACCTCCTTCACCGCGAACGCGCAGCTGCGCGACGCGGCGCTGGCGGACGTGAAGTCCTCCTTCTACACGGCCACCTACAGCAACCCGGACTGCGTGGAGAACGGGGACGCGGGCAAGCGCCGGTTCACGTGTACCGGCAAGATCACCGCGAACCTGTCGAACTGGCGCAGCGACGACCAGAACTTCAAGGACATGTCCGAGACGGTCGACTACTTCATCCTCGACCGGGCGGGCGCGGCCTCGAACAACCTGGCCGACATGAACTGTTCCTTCGGCCCCGTGGACATCTGGACCAACCACGTGGCGGGCACGTCGAGTTACAGCTGTGAGGGTCCGCTCCGCAGCTGATCCGACGCAGGCCGGTCCCGCCGCCCGGCGGGGGCGGGACCGGCCTGTTCCACTTCTCTGTTCCCCATCTAAAGAATGTGACATATTACTGCCGTGGCCAAGAGACACCCCTCCCCGCCGAGCCGCCCGCTGGGCCGCCCGCCGATCCGCCCGCCCGACGTCGTGATCATCGGCGCGGGCGTCGTCGGGGCCGCGTGCGCGTACTACGCGGCGCGCGCCGGACTCTCCGTGGCCGTCGTCGACCGGGGCCCGGTCGCGGGCGGCACCACCGGCGCCGGCGAGGGCAACCTCCTCGTCTCCGACAAGGAAGCCGGCCCCGAGCTGGACCTCGCGCTGCTGTCGGCGCGCCTGTGGCGGGAGCTCGCCCTCGAACTCCCCGAGGAGATCGAGTACGAGGCCAAGGGCGGCCTGGTCGTCGCGGCCGACGAGGCCACGGTGAAGGCGCTACGGGGCTTCGCGGACGGCCAGCGCGCCGCCGGGGTCGAGGCGGTCGAGGTCGGGCCGGGCGAACTGCGGGACCTGGAGCCCCATCTGGCTCCGGACCTGGCGGGCGGTTTCCACTACCCGCAGGACGCCCAGGTCCAGCCGGCCCAGGCGGCGGCGCGGCTGCTCGCGGCCTCCGGGGCGCAGGTGTACCTGGGGGAGGAGGTCACGACCCTGCTGCGCGGCCCGGCGGGCGAGCTCCGCGGGGTCCGCACGACCCGCCGCGAACTCCTCGCCCCGGCCGTCGTCAACGCGGCGGGCACCTGGGGCGGGGCGGTGGCCGCGCTGGCCGGGGTCGAGCTCCCGGTCCTGCCCCGGAAGGGGTTCGTCCTCGTCACGGAGCCGCTGCCCAGGGTGGTGCGGCACAAGGTCTACGCCGCGGACTACATCGCGGACGTGGCGAGCGGCTCGGCCTCGCTCCAGTCCTCGGCGGTGGTCGAGGGCACCCCCGCCGGGCCGGTCCTCATCGGGGCGACGCGGGAACGGGTGGGCTTCGACCGCTCGCTGTCGACGGAGGCGCTGCGGCGTCTGGCGACGCAGGCGGCGGCGCTCTTCCCCGTCCTGGCGGACGTCCGGGTGCTGCGGGTCTACCACGGCTTCCGGCCCTACCTGCCGGACCACCTCCCGGCGATCGGCCCGGACCCGCGGGTGCCGGGCCTGCTCCACGCGTGCGGCCACGAGGGCGCGGGCATCGGCCTGGCCCCGGCGACGGGAGCCCTGATCGCGGCGGCACTGACGGACTCGGCCCCGCCGCTGACGGGCACGGGCCCGCCGCTGGACCCAGCCCCGTTCGCCCCGTCCCGCTTCGCGGAGCCGGTTCGATGACCGGACGGTCAATCCAGCCCCGCCGGCCAATTCCAGCCCCGCCGGCGATTGAGGCGCGGGGTCCGGGGCGGAGCCCCGGGGTCTTGAGGGGTCCGGGCGCAGCCCGGGGAACGGTGGAAGGGCGGGTAGGGGACGGCCCCCGCAGGGCAACAGGGCTGCACGACGCACCCGGCCAGAGGAACTGAGAGGAGAACGGAAGTGATGAGCGAAGCGACGACCGGCCGGCGAAGGTCACCCCGCGACCTGGTCGGCGGCACCCCGGCGGAAACCTGGACCCTCCGCTTCGACGGCCGAGAACTGCCCGCGCAAGCCGGGCAGAGCATCGCCGCCGTCCTCTGGTCCGCCGGCATCCTCGCCTGGCGGACCACCCGTGAGAACGCCGCCCCCCGCGGCGCGTTCTGCGGGATCGGCAGCTGCTACGACTGCCTCGTCACCGTCAACGACCGCCCGAACCAGCGCGCGTGCCTCGTCCCCGCCCGCCCCGGCGACTCCGTCACCACCCAGGAGGGCACCGGCCATGCCGACCTCGCCATCTGACACCCCCGGCAGCCCGGCCGACCAGGCCCCCGCAGACCTCGCCGTCGTAGGCGCCGGCCCCGCCGGCCTCGCCGCCGCCGTGACCGCCGCGGGCTTCGGGCTGCGCGTGGTCCTCCTCGACTCGGGGGAACGGCCCGGCGGGCAGTACTACCGCCACCCGGCGCCCGGACTCGGAGCGGCCCGCCCCGAAGCCCTGCACCACGGGTGGGCCGCCTTCGCCTCGCGCGAAGCCGCGCTGCGGGAACACGAGGGGGCCGGGAGGGTCACGTACCTTCCCCTCCACCACGTCTGGACCGTGCTCCCGGACCAGGAGCGGGACCCCGGGCAGGGCTGGATCCTGCACGCCGTCGTGGGCCCCGGCTCCGGCTCAGGCCCCGGCTCAGGCCCCGGCACGGGCTCCGGCCCCGACGCCACCGCGCCCGCGACCGTCCGCGCCCGCGCGGTCCTGCTCGCGACCGGAGCCTACGAGCGCCAGCTCCCCTTCCCCGGCTGGACCCTGCCCGGGGTCGTGGGGGCCGGCGGGGCCCAGGCCATGCTCAAGAGCGGGCTCGTGCTTCCGGGCAAGCGGGTGGTCGTCGCCGGGAGCGGGCCCCTGCTGCTCGCCGTGGCCGGCTCGCTCGCCGCCGCCGGAGCCCGGGTGCCCGCCGTGGTGGAGGCCGCCTCCTACACCGGGTACGCCGGCCACGCCCCGGCGCTGCTCCGCAACCCCGCCAAGCTCGCCGAAGGCGCCACGTACGGCAGTGCCCTGCTCCGCCACGGCGTCCGGCTCCTCGCCCGGCACGCCGTCACCGAAGCCCACGGGACCGGCCGGGTCGAGGCCGTCACCGTGGCCCGGCTCGACCGCGACTGGCGCCCGGCCCCCGGAACCGCGCGCCGCATCCCCTGCGATGCCGTCGCCGTGGGCCACGGGCTGGTGCCCCAGCTGGAGCTGGCCACCGGCCTCGGCTGCGCCACCCTCCGCAGCCCCGACGGCACCATCGCCCTGGAGCTGGACCCCGGCCAGCGGACCTCGGTCCCCGGGATCTGGTCCGCCGGGGAGACCGGCGGTATCGGCGGCGCCCAACTGGCGTTGGCCGAAGGGGAGATCGCCGCCCGGGCCATCGCGGGCCGGCCCGTTCCGGCCCGCCTCGTCCGCACCCGTACGCGGCTGCGCGCCTTCGCCGCCGCCATGGCCGGCGCCCACCGCCCGGGCCCCGGCTGGACCGGCTGGCTGCGCGAGGACACCGACGTGTGCCGCTGCGAGGAGGTCCCGGTGTCCCGGATCAGGGAGGCCGTCGAAGACCTGGGCGCGCGGGACGCCCGTACGGTCAAACTCCTCACCCGGGCCGGCATGGGCTGGTGCCAGGGCCGGATGTGCGGCCCGGCCGTCGCCGCGCTCGCGGGAGGCGAGTCCGACCCCGACCGCAGGCCGCTGTCCTGCCCGGTCCCGCTGCGCCACCTCGCCGGACTTCCCCGCGAAGCCCCGGCCGGCCTTCCTGTCGAACTTCCCACCCCAGAAGGCTGATCAGGCGCGCCGCAGCTCTTGTGGCCGCCTCACGCCCGCTAGTAAAATGTCACACATCACTCTAGGGAGCTCTCTCATGACCCACGCGCACACCCCCGCGCCCACCACCGCCACGGACACCCGCACCCGCCCCTGGCACGGCATCATGGTCGCCACCGCGCTACCCCTGCGGGAAGACCTGAGCGTCGACTACGACGCCTACGCCGAACACGTGGCCTGGCTGATCGCGAACGGCTGCGACGGCGTGGTCCCCAACGGCTCCCTCGGCGAGTACCAGACCCTCACCGACGAAGAGCGCGCACGCGTCGTGCGTACCGCCGTCGAGGCCGCCGGGGACGGCGCCCGCGTCATGCCCGGCGTCGCCGCCTACGGCAGCGCCGAGTCCCGCCGCTGGGCCGAACAGGCCGCCGAGGCCGGCGCCGGGTCCGTCCTGCTCCTGCCGCCCAACGCCTTCCGCGCCGACGAGGGCGCCGTCCGCGCGCACTACGCCGAGACCGCCCGCGCCGGGCTGCCCGTGGTCGCGTACAACAACCCCATCGACACCAAGGTGGACCTGCTCCCGCCCCTCCTCGCCCGGCTCCACGCCGACGGCTCCATCGTCGCCGTCAAGGAGTTCAGCGGAGACGTCCGCCGCGCCTACGAGATCGCCGAACTCGCCCCGGGCCTCGACCTGTTGATCGGAGCCGACGACGTCCTGCTCGAACTGGCCCTGGCCGGGGCCGTCGGCTGGATCGCCGGCTACCCCAACGCCCTCCCGCAGTCCTGCGCCACCCTCTACCGGGCCGCCGTCGCGGGGGACCTCGCCACCGCGCTCCCGCTCTACAAGTCCCTGCACTCGTTGCTGCGCTGGGACTCCAAGACCGAGTTCGTCCAGGCCATCAAGCTCTCCATGGACCTGGCCGGCCGGCCCGGTGGCGCCACCCGCCCGCCCCGCTTCCCGCTGACCGGCGAGATCGAGGCCGCCGTCCGCGCCGCCACCGAGAAGGCCCTCGCCGAGGGCCTCAACTAACCAACCCACCAGGACAGTCAGGGGACTCCATGCGCACGCGCCACATCTACCACGCGGTGGACTCGCACACCGAGGGCATGCCCACCCGGGTGATCACCGGGGGAGTCGGGGTGATCCCCGGCGCCACCATGGCCGCCAAACGGCTCCACTTCATCGAGCACCTGGACCACGTCCGGACCCTGCTCATGTACGAACCGCGCGGCCACTCCGCGATGAGCGGCGCCATCCTGCAGCCCCCCACCCGTCCCGACGCGGACTTCGGAGTCCTCTTCATCGAGGTGTCCGGCCTGCTCCCCATGTGCGGGCACGGCACCATCGGGGTCGCCACCGTCCTGGTCGAGACCGGCATGGTCCCGGTCGTCGAGCCGGTCACCACCGTCCGGCTCGACACCCCGGCCGGGCTGGTGAGCGTCGACGTGCACGTCGAGGACGGGGCGGCCACCGCCGTCACCCTCACCAACGTCCCCTCCTTCAGCGTCGGCCTGGACCTCAAGGCCGAGGTCCCCGGATACGGCACGGTCACCTACGACCTCGCCTACGGAGGCAACTTCTACGCCTTCGTCGAACTCGACTCCCTCGGGCTGCCCTTCGACCGGGCGCGCGGAGACGACCTGCTCGCCGCGGGCCTCGCCGTCATGGAGGCGATCAACGCCTCCGACGACCGGCCCGCCCACCCCGAGAACCCGGCGATCGGCGGGGTCAAGCACGTCTACCTCGCCGCCCCGGGCTCCGACGCCCGCCGCTCCCGGCACGCGATGGCCATCCACCCCGGCTGGTTCGACCGCTCGCCCTGCGGTACGGGAACCAGCGCGCGCATGGCGCAGCTGCACGCCCGGGGGCTGCTGCCCCTGGACACGGACTTCGTCAACGAGTCCTTCATCGGGACCGAGTTCACGGGCCGGCTCATCGGCGAGACCACCGTGGGCGGGCTCCCGGCCGTCGTGCCCACCGTCACCGGGCGGGCCTGGATCACCGGCACCGCCCAGTACTTCCTCGACCCGTCCGACCCCTTCCCCGGAGGGTTCCTGCTGTGAGCACCACCCCTGAGCCCACCCCGTCGGCCGCCCCCTCGGCCACCCCCTCGGCCACCGTCGTCCGCACCGCCGACTACCACACCGCCGGGGAGCCGTTCCGGATCGTCGACACCCTCGCGACGGGCCTGCCGCCCGTCCCCGGGGACACCGTCGCCGAGCGCTGCGCCACCGTCATCGGGCCGGGAGGCTCCGGCACCGCGCCGAGGCGGGGCGCCCTGGACGACGTACGGCGGCTGCTGGTGCAGGAGCCGCGCGGACACGCCGGGATGTACGGGGGGTTCGTGGTGCCGCCCGACGACGACGGGGCCCACTTCGGGGTGCTGTTCTGGCACAAGGACGGCTACTCCACCGCCTGCGGTCACGGCACCATGGCGCTCGGCGCCTGGGCCGTGGACACCGGCCGGGTCCCCGCCCCCGCCGACGGGGACGTGGCGGTACGGATCGACGTGCCCTCGGGGCGGGTCGGCGCGACCGTGCACCGCGCCGGGGGCCGCACCACCGGGGTCACCTTCCGCAACGTCCCGGCCCGCACCAGCGCCCGCAAGGTGCCCGTCGCCACCACCCTGGGCATGGCCGAGGTGGACATCGCGCACGCCGGGGCCTGTTACGCCTCCGTCCGGGCGCGGGACCTCGGCCTGGAGGTGACCCGGGCCGCGCTGCCCTCGCTGGTGCGGGCCGGAGTGGAGATCCGGGCCGCGCTCGCCACCCACCCGGGGACCTGGCACCCCGGCGGTCCGCTGCTCTCCGGGGTCTACGGGGTGACCCTCTACGAGGAGCTGCCCGACACCCCCTTCGGCCCGCACCAGCGCAACGTCACCGTCTTCGCCGACGGGCAGATCGACCGCTCGCCCTGCGGCTCCGGCACCTCGGCGCGGCTCGCGCTGCTGGCGGAGGACGGGCGGCTGGGGGCGGGGGACGACCTGCTGCACGAGTCGGTGACGGGCACGGTGTTCACCGGCCGGGTCGCCTCGGCCGTCGAGTCCGGGCTGGTCACGGAGGTCACCGGAACCGCGTACCGCACCGGCGAGCACGTCTTCACCGTCGACCCGTACGACGCGCTCGGCGCAGGGTTCCTCCTGTGACGACTCAGGAAGCCGGGATCCGGCAGTTCTCGGCGGCCGAGACGGCCGGGCTGCTGGGCCCGGCCGCCGCCGCGGACGCGCTGGCCGGCGTACTGCGGGCCGGGCTGGACCCGGAGGGCTGCCCGCCGCGCAGCGCCCTGCCGGTGCCGGGCGGCGGGGAGCTGCTGCTGATGCCGGCGGCGGCCGGGGCCTACGCGGGAGTGAAGATCGCGGGCGTGGGGGCGGGGGCGCCCCCCCGCCGCGCCCCCCCCGCGACCCCCCACCACCCGCCGCAGGGAGGGGCCCCCCC